>JANYKZ010000027.1 GCA_025361505.1 Coriobacteriia bacterium | reverse complement strand
CCCCCGAGTTGTCCGGCAGCCTTCTCGGCGACAAGACGTGGAGCGTGGTCTTCGACAACAGCAAGGTCAAGGCGTTCGTGCCCGAGTTCGAGGCGGCGATCCCCTTCCGGGACGGGATCCGGCGGACGCTGGCGTGGTTCGATGCCGACGCGGAACGCCGGATCGTGGACACGAACGTGAACGCCGAGATGGACCGCATCCTCGCGGCCTACGGCCGGGACCGCCTGTGATACGTCAGGACTCCGACGTGGCGTGCGCGGGTACCTACTCACCATCGGGCAACGTGAAAGGATCCGCACATGGAAGAGGTCGAGGCCACTCTGTTCGACGGCGAGACGGTCGTCGTGACGGGGATCGCCGTCCTGTTGGACTTCGATGACGCCGCAGGAGGTTCGCCGGACTCGCCGGGGTGGCACGCCCACGCGCGGCTGCCCCTCGGGATGGTCCTCGAGCCCGGCGAGGAGATGCGGATCGAGACCACGGACGGACGGTCCGGTCCCGTGGCGATCCTTGGCCCGCCGACGATCGAGGGCGACGTCGCGCTCCACGTGCTCACCGGAATCGGTCCGCTCGTGAGATCGGGCGCCTAGCGGCGGACAGGCCGCTGATGTCGAGACGCAAACCGGCGCCGGGGGAACCCACGCGGCAGTACGACCCGGACGCCGAACTGGCGAGGTCCTTCGGCGTCGGGTGCGTCGTCCTGTTCGTGCTGTTCCTCTGCGGCTGGGCGACGATCGCGTACTTCTGGCTTCACTGAGACGACCAGCTCGTCGCGGGACGGGAGCGGCAATCCCATGATCGCGAGCATCCGATCGGGTGGGGAGACGGGCGTCGACCGCGCCGCGCTCGACAGCGCGATCGAACTCGGACTGCCGTACGAGGGCTGGTGTCCTGCGGGAGGGTGGGCCGAAGACCACCCGGTCCCGCCCGGTCTGCTCGCCCACTACCCGCATCTGACCGAGACACCCTCCCGCGACCCCGCCCAGCGAACCGAATGGAACGTCAGGGACAGCGACGCCACGCTCATCCTGACCTGCCGGGACACCGCCGCGCCCTCGCCGGGCACGCGCTTCACGGCGATCGTCGCCGAACGACTGCGCCGGCCCTGCCTCGTCGTCCGGGTGTTCGAGGACCCCGACTCCGAGGTCCTGGCCGCCTTCGTCGCATCGCTGGGCGAACGACCGGTGACGCTCAACGTCGCGGGCCCGCGCGAGAGCGGATGTCCCGGCATCTACGCCGCGGCCAAGGGATTCCTAACGGTGGCGCTACGGGCGTGACGGGGGTCGTCCCGGCGCGGCGGATCGGCCCTCCTCGCACCCCTCCCGTGCGGTTCACGCCGCGCGGGCGTGGGCATACTCAGGTCAGCGAACGCCGACATGCGAAGCGAGGTGTGACGTGAGTGAGGATTCCCCGGCCACCGAGTCCCTGGACTGCGTCGGCCTGTACTGTCCGGAGCCGCTGTTCCAGGCGCGGGCGGCAATGGACGAGCTGGAAGTGGGAGACGTCCTGGAAGTGCTCGCCGACGACCCGGCGGCGGAGGAGGACCTGACACGGTTCGCGAAGCGGACCGGCCATGAAGTCGTGTCGATCGAGGATCTCGGGACCCACAAGCGGTTCCTGATCCGCAAGGGACGCTAGGAGGCTGTGGCATGAAGGATGAGACCGCGATCCTGTACGTCCAGACGAGCAACGAGCGCGAGCGGCAGTACTCCCCGCTGGTGCTCGCGCAGGCAGCCAAGGCGATGGACCTGAACCCGACCGTCTACTACCTCGGGATGGGCCTGTTCACGCTGCTGCCCGGCGAGGCCGAGAAGATCAAGCTCGGGACGTTCCCGACGGTGCGCGAGATGCTCGACAAGACGATGGCGATGGGGATCCCCATCCTCGTGTGCGAGGCGTCGAAGCAGATGCTCGGGTGGGACACCGTCGAGCTCATCGACGGCGTGAAGATCGTGGGCGCCGCGACGCTCAACGACCTCGCGCTCGACGCGGGCGCGACGATGTGGTTCTAGTGAGCGACGCGATGGACCGAGAGGTCTACCTGGACTACCAGTCCGCCAAGCCCGTCGACCCGCGGGTCGTCGAGGCGATGCTGCCGTACTTCACCGAGCGCTTCGGCAATCCCGCGTCGCTCCACGCCGTGGGCGACCGCGCGACTGCGGCGCTCGACGAGAGCCGCGCGGCGGTCGCCGCGTTCGTCGGCGCGCAGCCCGACGAGATCATCTTCACCGCGGGCGCGACGGAGTCGAACAACCTGGCTCTGATCGGGTACGCCACCCGAGCCAAGCGCGAGGGCGCGCACGTGGTCATCTCCGAGGTCGAGCACATCTCGCTGCACAACATCGGCAAGTACCTCGAGAAGTCGGGCTTCCGCGTCACCAAGGTCCCGCCCGACCGGTACGGGCGCATCGACCCCGACAAGCTCCGCTCCCGGATCACCGAGGATACGGTGCTCGTCTCGGTCGGATGGGCGAGCAACGAGATCGGCACCATCCAGCCCATCCCCCGCATCGCCGAGATGCTGAAGGGCACGGGCGTGGCGCTGCACGTCGACGCCGTGGCCGCCGAGGGCCTGCTGCCGATCGACATGTCCGCCGTGCCGGTCGACCTGCTCACCCTGTCGAGCAACGACATCTACGGCCCGCCGGGGCTCGGCGCCCTGTACGTCCGCAAGGGTGTGCGCCTGGCCGCGGTCACCATCGGCGGCGGCCAGGAGAACGGCCTGCGCTCCGGCACCGAGAACCTGCCCGCGATCGTGGGCATGGCCGCCGCCGCCCGCGTCGCAGCGGACGAGCTGCCGCGGGAGTCGGTCCGGCTCGCGGGGATGCGCGACCGGCTCATCGCGGCCGTGCTCTCGACGATCCCGGACTCGCACCTCAACGGGCATCCCACCGAGCGGCTCCCCAACAACGCCCACTTCCGGTTCGACGGGATCGAGGGCGAATCGCTCCTGCTGTCGATGCGGGACAAGGGGATCGCGGTCTCGACCGGCTCGGCCTGCTCTTCGAAGACGCTCGAGCCGTCGCACACGCTGATCTCCTGCGGGCTGCTACACCAGGAGGCCCACGGCTCGCTGGAGTTCACCTTCGGCCGGTTCAGCCGGGACACCGACGTCGACCGGGTGATGGAAGTCCTGCCCGAGATCGTCGCGCGACTGCGAAGGATGTCGCCGCTCTACGAGACGCGCTAGGAGAGTGCCATGAAGTCCACGCAGTACTCCGAGAAGACGCTCGATCACTTCCGCAATCCCCGCAACGTCGGCACGCTCGAGGGCGACGACGTGGCCGTCGGCCGTGTCGGCAACCCCGTGTGCGGCGACATCATGGAGATGTACATCCGCGTGCGCGACGACCGCATCGCCGACATCGCGTTCCAGACCTTCGGGTGCGGTTCGGCGGTGGCCACGTCGAGCATGACGACGGAGCTGGTGAAAGGCATGACGCTGGACGAGGCCCTGGCCGTGACGCGGCGCGATGTCGCAGACGCGCTCGACGGGCTCCCCCCGATCAAGATGCACTGCTCGAACCTGGCGGCGGACGCCCTGCACGACGCCATCAAGAACTACCGCACGGGAAGGAAGCTGGAGCCGATGTCGGCGGAGGAGATCGCCGGCGCCGGTACGGGGTGCGGGACCCCGGCGGTCGCCGTCGTCGAAGGCATCGGGGACTACCCGGGCCGCGGCGTGTACACGGCGGTCGCCGACACGTCGCAGCTCGCGGACAAGCGCGTCCTGATCGTGGACAAGGGGGTCGCGTCGGCGCGGCTCGCGCTCGCGCTGACGGAGGTCACTCCGCGGGTCATCTTCCTCACAGAACTCGATGCCCTGGGTCTGCCCGACGAGCTCGCGACCCAGGTGAAGCGGTCCGACGTGAAGGTGCTTTTCCAGTCCCGCCTCGCGGCGGTCCGCGGCGAAGGCGAGGTCGAGAAGGTCCTGATACACGACCTCGACGAGGACAACGACTACGAGCTGTTCGTCGACGCGGTGGTCCTGCTCGGACCGTAGCTACGCGGTGACGTTGCGGATGAGCCACTCCAGGTAGCGGGACTTCATCTGCTTGCTCGCCATGGCCTGCTTGATGGGCGGCAGACGGAGGATCACGCCGAGCACCGTGGCCATCGCGCGGTGGTTCCACAGGACGCGGTTGTCGAAGATCAGGTCCTGCAGATCGCCGCGCTCGATCGCCATGACGATCGTGCGGTGTGCCGAGTTCAGCGGAGTCAGCACCCGCTGTGGCCGGGAGGCCAGGCCGATGCTCTTGCTCGGGCACGTCCGCACGCACACCGCACAGCCGAGGCACAGGTCGTCGTCGACCTTGGCCCGCCGCGCCTTCGGGTTGTGCGCGTCGTTCGCCGACACGAGCGTCATCGCCTCGACCGGGCACACGTTCGCGCACTTCCCGCAGCCGTTGCACGTCGCCTCGTCGACCACGGGCAGGAAGTTGGTGGTGTGGACCGGATTCATCATGCCGAACTTGCGCGCGGCGATCATCGCCTCGCAGCAGCATCCGCAGCAGTTGCAGATGAAGTTCACGCCCTCGCGCACGTTCTCGCCGAACTGGACCAGGTTGTGCTCGTAGGCCTGCTGGAGCAGGTCGAGCCCCTCGCTCACATCGACGAGACGCGCGTAGCCGTTGCGGGTCAGCGACTCCGCGCAGCCGTTGAAGGTCATGCAGATCTCCATCGGCGCTTCGCAGGCGCGGCCCATGTGCTGCATCTTGTGGCGGCAGTAGCAGACGCCGACGCCCCGATGTGTGGCGGTGCGGATGACCTCGCTGGCGCGTTCGTAGTCCAGAACGTGCAGCGCGTTCTCGCTCGACAGGACCGGTTCGTGGACGAACGTGCGCCCGAGCTGCGTCTCGCCATTGGCGAACAGCGCCTTGATGAAGTCCTCTTCGACATTGAGGTACTGGAAGAAGAGCTCCCCCAGCACCTTCTGATCGACGTCGCCGCGCAGCCGCATCATCGAGAACTCGAAGAACCCGGCCATCGGTGGTGGCAGGATGTAGGTGGTCTCGCCCTCGTGCTCGGTGTCGAGCAGGATGGCGCGGCTCGCGAGCTCGTCGAGGACCGTGCGGGTCTCGGTCAGATCCATCTTCAGGATCCGCGCGGCCTGCGGGGCCGTGAAGGGTTTGATCGGCAGCAGCGCGACGACGGCTGCCTCGCGCTCGCTGAACAGCATCGAGAGGATCTTGTAGAGCGTCTCCGAGGGAGGCGCTCCCTGCGGGAACCGGTTCAGGCGGTCGACCAGCTCGGTGTAGCCCGACTTGAGCGTGATATGCGACATGTCCGCCTCTCCGTCCCTCGTGCGTCCGGTTCCCGTGTCGTCCGATCGCCTCGGTGCGCCTCAGCGACACCGCCTACCACGATACCGTTTCGACGCGGTCGCGCTATCGTGTTCCTGCCCGATCTTCCCATCGTCCACCCGACAGGATCGAGTCCCATGGCGAGCCGGCGCATCAACGGATCCGTATGGACGCGCTTCGCGGTCGTCGCGCTGTTCGCGATGGCCATGGCCTTCATGGAGGCCGCCGTCGTGGTCTACCTTCGGACCCTCTTCCACATCACCGGCGAACTCGTCCGCTCCGCGCCGGGGACGAAGGAGGTCTGGTTCTCCCTCCCGTTCTTCACCTTGCTGAAGCCGGGCGCTCTCGTCAGCGTCCTGCCCGAGTCGCGGATCGCATACATCGAGGTAGCCCGCGAGGCCGCCACGATCGTGATGCTCGTGTGCGTGGGCTGGCTCGCGGGGCGCACGCTCAGGTCGCGCGCGGCCTTCTTCCTTTCCGCCTTCGGCGTATGGGACATCGGCTACTACGCGTTCCTGCGGGCCCTGATCGGATGGCCCGGGTCGCTGAGGACCCCGGACGTGCTGTTCCTGATCCCCGGTCCTTGGGTCGCGCCCGTGTTCCTGCCGATCTCGATCTCGGTGGTGATGATCCTCGGCGCCGCGCTACTTCTGCGAGGCGGGCGGGCGTAGCGCGCCTTCGGCCCCCTCAAGGACCGAGACGAACTGCGACAGCGTGGTACCTCGCGCGCCGGTGTTTCGGCGCGGAAGCGCGTACCGGCTCTGGTGGTCGTACATGACGTATCCCGGGAGCGTCGTGAAGGCGAGTTCGTAGCCGGCTTCCTGAGCGAGCCGCACCGAGAAGTCGTCGAAGAAGCCTCCGGGATAGGCGAGTGCGGTCGCCTTAGCCCCGAGCACCGAGCCCATCCACACGCGCATACCGTAGGTCGCGTCCCACGTGCGGGCCTTCAGCGTGCCGTAGCTCTCGCCGTGCTTGCGGTTGAGCACCCAGTGGTTGGCGGTGTGCGACTCCACATCGAAGCCGTCGGCTACGAGCCCCTTGAGCTCCGGCACGTGCATGAACGACGGGTCGGCGCTCTCAGCCCACTTCTTCACGATGAAGAACGTCGCCGTGAACCCGTACCTCCGCAGGATGGGGACACCGTACGTGAGCTGGTTCATGCGGCCGTCGTCGAAGGTGATCAGCACCGGCTTCGCGGGGAGACGGGCGCCGGTCAGCACGAACGACTGCATCTGCGCCATCGAGATCGCGTGCCAGCCGTTGTCGTGCAGATACCGCATCTGCTCGTCGAACTGCGTCGGCGAGATCGCGATCGTGTTGTCTGGCGCCGGCATGATGTGGTGGTACATCAGCACGGGGACGGCCTGATCGGTGTCTGGGCGCGACAGGGGAAGCCCCGTCGCGGGCAACACGGGCCGCGGGGGCGCGGATGTGCGTTGGGCCGAGGGACCGCGAGAGCCCAGGAGCCCGGCGACGGCGAGCAGCACGATCGCCGCTGCGATGCCGATCCAGAACGCGGCGCCTCGGTCGGCGCCAGGCTGGACCTGCTCAGGCTCACGCTCGGGCCGGGGCGCGGTCGGCTCGGACTGCGACGGCGTCGGCTCCGGCGCGATCGCGGTCTCCTGCGTCCCTGTCTCTTCCTGCTCCGTCGTGACTCCTCTGAAGGTCCGGCGATGGCTCGGCCGCCTCGGCTCGGACGCCGACTACCTTACGCGCCGACGATGAGAGTCGCCTCATCGGAGTCCGAACCGTCACGGACGCGTTTCCTCAGAGCGGCGGGGCGGGCGAGACGACCTTCAACCGCGACCCACCCGGCCTCCCCGGGGTTCTCTGCGGTCCCGGGTTCGCGCCCGCCTTTGCCGGTTCACGCACCGGGACGGAGGCCTCGACGAACACGACGGGGTCTCTCGCCGATGGGGCGGGGACCTTCACACGAAGCGCACATCCGGATCCCGCTCTCTGGCACAGCGGTTGCGTCCGTCCCGATGTCCGAAGACATCCGCTTCGACGAAGCGAGGAGTGACCATGTTGATGTTCCTGTGGTTGCCGTTGCTGTTCCTGATCCCGCTGATCCTCGTACGGTCGGTCCGCGCGGAGCCCGCCCGGGACTGCTGCGTCCCCACGGATCCGTATCCCCGGTCTCCCGGTGAAACCGCCGCGGACCCCGTGGACATCGCGCGCGTGCGGCTGGCCCGCGGCGAGATCACGTCGGCCGAGTACGAACAGATCCGGCGCCTCATCGGCTAGCCGGGAGCCGCATCGGGTACCGAATACCGGAACCGGCGATCGCGTGACGCGGTCGCGTACCTGAAGGAGTTGAACGCACCATGATGTATCGAGGATTCGGCTACGGGTACGGCGCGGGCGGCGGACTGTTCATGCTGTTCTTCGGCGTGCTGGTCTTCGTCGCCATCGTCCTGCTCGTCATCTGGGCGGTGCGGTCGGCCTCGGGCCACCACACCGCCGGCGGGATGGCTGCGCCGTCACAGCCGGCCGGCCACGACGAGGCCATCGCCATCGCGAAGCGGCGTCTCGCCAGCGGCGAGATCACGGCGGAGCAGTACGGCGAGATCATGCGGGCTCTGGGCGCCTAGCGGCTCCCCGTCGGACGGCCGTCCTCGACCGGGGGCGGCCGTCTTGTGAGCGGCGACCCCTCGGCGGCGTCCTCGCGCAGCGGTGTGGCGCCCGTTCGCGTGAACACGAACGGGCGCACGCGCTACCATGAGACCCGTCATACGGGCGCGCGACCTGTGGGGGCGCGCCGGCTTGCAGGACGACGGGGAGAGGGGCATCTCATGGCCGTTCACGCCAAGGACGTCGCGCGCGAGTGGCGCGCCACAGAGCGGGGCGTCCGCAAGATCAACCGCAAGATCGGCGTCGCGGTCACCGACATGGTCGCCACGATGTGGTGCGCCTACATCTTCGCGATCATCGCGTTGATCTCGCTTCCGCAGGCCCTGCACGACTCCTTCGCCGGCGGCTTCAAGCCTCTGCCGATCGTGACGTGGGTCGCGCAGACGTTCCTCCAGCTCGTGCTGCTGTCCATAATCCTGTACGGCCAGAACCTGCAGTCCGAGAAGGCCGACGCCCGCGCCGAGGCGACGTTCCGCAACACGAAGGACGCCGAAGACAGGCTGGCGGAGATCCTGACCGGCATCGCAGCGCGCGGCGAGGAGAACGCCCGGATGGAGCAGCAGAACAACGACATCCTGAAGGCCCTCGAGGCCAGGTCCTAGAGGGCTGCGGATGCTCTCTTGACTTCGAGTCCCGAAGTGTAAGACTCGCCTTTGTTGTTCGCGCGTCCGTTTCGGGCTGCCGGACCCCATTCATGCGCTCGAAACACGCACCCGGAAGATCGGGAGTGCTCAGCCCGTCAGGCCGGGTGTCACCGCGAGGGACGAGGACCGTTGGACGCACCTGACGCACTGAAGATCGACACCGCCGCACTGTGCGGCGCCAAGCCCGACCAGGTCTACCCGCTCGTCGAGACGTCCCGCAAGGGGCTCTCCGAGGAGGAGGCCACGCGGCGCCTCGAGGTGTACGGCTACAACGTGCTGACGGCGAAGAAGCCCAAGCCGATGTGGCAGAGGTTCGGCGCGCATCTGGTCAACATGTTCGCCATCCTGCTGTGGGTGGCGACGGTGCTGTCGTTCCTGTCCGACCAGGCCGCCCTCGGGTACGCGATCATCGCCGTCATCCTGCTCAACGCGATCTTCGCCTTCGTGCAGGAGTACCGGGCCGAGAAGGCGATCGAGGCGCTGCGCAACATGCTCCCGCCCAAGGCGAGAGTCATCAGAGACGGTCAGATGGCCGAGCTCGAGGCGAAGATGCTCGTGCCCGGCGACATCATGGTCGTCGAAGAGGGCGACCTCATCTCCGCGGACGCGCGGCTCGTGTACTCCGCCGACCTGCGTGTCGACAACTCGGCGCTCACGGGTGAGGTTGACCCGGTCGTGCGGCGGGCCGACGTCGTGTGCGTCGATCCCGCGTCGGTGACCGACGTCGAGAGCTTCATCTTCACCGGCAGCACGGCCGTCCTCGGATCGGGCCGCGCCGTGGTCTTCGCCACCGGCATGCGGACCGAGTTCGGCAAGATCGCGGGCCTCACGCAGAGCGTCGGTGACCGGCTCTCGCCGCTGCAGAAGAACGTCGCCAAGCTCTCGCAGCTCATCTCGCTCATCGCGGTCCTGCTCGGGCTCTTCTTCTTCGCCATCGGCAAGATCTTCGTCGGCATGCAGACGCTCGCCGCGGTCGTGTTCGCCATCGGCATCATCGTCGCGAACGTCCCCGAAGGCCTGCTGCCCACGCTGACCATGGCGCTCTCGGTGGCGGCCCAGCGCATGGCCAAGCGTCACGTGCTCGTCAAGAAGCTCTCGAGCGTCGAGACGCTCGGCTCCACGACCGTCATCTGCACCGACAAGACCGGCACGCTGACAGCGAACCAGATGACCGTGCGCGAGGTGTGGCTGCCCGGCCTTTCGGTCGAGGTCGAGGGCGTCGGCTACGCGCCCGTCGGCTCGTTCGCCGCCGCCGGCGCGCCCGTCACCGGAAGCGAGAAGACGCGCCTCGGGGACTGCCTCGCCGCCGCCGTCCTGTGCAACAACGCGCGACTGCGTGCGCCCGCCGAGGGCACGGACGTCTGGACCATCCTGGGCGACCCCACCGAGGCCGCGATGCTCGTCTCCGCCGCGAAGGCGGGCTTCGACATGGAGGCCCTGGACGCCGAGCGTCCGCGCCGCTACGAGTTCCCGTTCGACTCTTCACGCAAGCGCATGACGGTCGTGTGTGAGGTCGGCGACCGACTTGTGGCGTACGTGAAGGGCGCGCCCAAGGAGACCATCGACCTCTGCACCCACATCAGGGACTCCCACGGCATCCGCCCGATCACCGAGGCCGACAGGGCCGAGGCGCTCGCCGCCAACGACCGGCTGGCCAGCGAGGCGCTGCGCGTGATCGCCGTCGCCCAGCGGCCCGTGCTCGCTGGCGACGACGCCCAGGACGTCGCGTCGATGGAGAAGGACCTGACTCTGCTCGGCCTCGAGGCCATGCAGGACCCTCCGCGCGCCGAGGTCACGGCCGCCGTCGCCGAGTGCCACACCGCGGGGATCCGCATCATCATGATCACGGGGGACTACGGGCTGACCGCCGAGGCGATCGCGCGCAAGATCGGCCTGATCACGACCAAGGACGCGCGCGTCGTGACGGGCCTCATGCTCGACGAGATGGACGAGGCGGCGCTCATGCAGGCGCTGACCGGCGAGGTCGTCTTCGCCCGCGTCGTCCCCGAGCACAAGATGCGCATCGCCCAGACGCTGCAGGCCATGAAGGAGGTCGTCGCCATGACCGGCGACGGCGTCAACGACGCGCCCGCGCTCAAGGCCGCGGACATCGGCATCGCGATGGGCAAGGCCGGTACCGACGTGGCGCGCGAGGCCGCCGACATGATCCTCACCGACGACAACTTCGCCTCGATCGTCGCCGCCGTCGAGGAAGGCCGTGCGATCTTCGACAACATCCGGCGCTTCCTCACCTACTTCCAGATCTCCAACGTCGCCGAGATGTTCCCGTTCCTGGCGATGATCTTCTTCAAGGTGCCGCTGCCGCTGACGCTGCTGCAGATCCTCACCATCGACCTGCTGACCGACCAGGTGCCCGCGCTCGCCCTCGGCCTCGAGCGGCCCGAGCCCGGCGTCATGGAGCGCCCGCCGAAGCGCCCGGGCGAACCGATCCTGACCTTCGGGATGATCATCAAGGCGTACGCGTTCCTCGGACCCCTGTGCGCCCTGATCGGTCTGTTCGGTTTCGCCTACCGCTACATGGAGGCGGGCTGGCACTTCGGGTCGTGGGCCACGATGGCCTCCTTCGGCGCCATGCCCGTGGCCGGCGTCTCCGGTGCGACCGGCGTGTACATGGCCGCCACGACGATGACCCTTACTGGTATCGTCATGGCGCAGGTGGGCAACGGCTTCGCGATGCGCACGCACCGCCAGTCCATCCTGTCGGTCGGTTTCTTCTCCAACCGGCTCCGCATGTGGGGCATCGGCGCGGAGCTGCTGGGCCTTGCGGCCCTCATGTACGTTCCGGCTCTGCAGAAGGTATTCAGCACGGCACCGCTCACGTGGCACGAGTGGGGGGTCATGGCGCTCTTCGCGCCGACCCTTCTGATCGCGGACGAGATCCGCAAGTACTTCCTGCGAAGGTTGACGAGCACTCCTGACAGCACGATCGGCGCGGCGCCCTCGCTGGCGCCGGACCTGACCTGAAAGCGAGGTGATGCGGGATGCAGAATCGTTTGCACGTGGTCATCGGCGGGTACGGGCGGGTCGGTCGCTACCTCGCGAGGATGCTCGAGTTCGAGGGGCATTCGGTTTCGGTGATCGACCAGAACCCGATCGTGTTCGAGTGCGACGAGTCCGAAGACATCATGGGCCAGAAGTTCGTCGGTCCGGTCTTCGACCGCGACGTGCTCGAGGCCGCCGGCATCCGTGACGCTGACTGCTTCTGCGCCGTCACGTCGGGAGACAACAGCAACATCGTCGCCGCCCGCACTGCCAAGGACACCTACCGGGTGCCGCGCGTCATCGCGCGCATCTACGACCCGCGGCGCGCCGAGATCTACCGAGGCATGGGCATCTCCACCATCGCCTCCGTGAGCTGGACGAGCGCCCGGTTGCTCGACATGGTCGCCCACCCCGACCTTCACAGCGACTACCAGTACGGCAACGGTGAGGTCGAGATGGTCGAGGTCGAGCTTCCCGCCGGGCTGATCGGCAAGGCCGTCTCCGAGCTCATCGTGCCGGGCGAGATCAGCGTCTCGTCGATCGTCCGCGAGGGCCACGCGATGCTGCCCACCGAGGGCACCGTGTTCGCCAAGGGCGACGTCCTGTTCGTCAACGTTCTCAACGAGAGCGCCGAGAAGCTCGAGCGCCTGCTCGGGCTGAAGGAGTAGGTGGCGACGATGAATGTCGTGATCGTCGGAGCCGGCAAGACCGGGCTCTTCCTCGTAGAGAAGCTGCGCGCGAACCACGTCGTCACCGTGATCGAGTCCCGGCCGGAGCGCGCGGACTACGTCGCGAAGCGGATGCCGAACGTCAAGGTCGTCCGGGGAGACGGGTGCGAGCCGTCCGTCCTCGACCGCGCCAACGTCGGGCACGCCGACCTCATCGCGGCGCTGACCGGTGACGACGAGGACAACCTCGTCGTGTCGTTCCTCGCCAAGACGACCCACAAGGTCCCGATGGTCTTCGCGCGCACCAACCATCCGAAGAACGAGTGGATGTTCACCAAGCACTGGGGCGTCGACGTCGGCGTCTCCACCGCGTCGGTCATCTACAGCCTGATCGAGAAGGAAGTCAGCCTGGGCGACGTCATCACGCTGATGGGGCTGTCGGCCGAGAACATGGTCATCGACGCGTTGACGCTCACGGCGAGCGCGACCGCCGTGGGCAAGTCGATCGCCGAGCTCAACCTCCCGAAGTGCGCGCACATCATGGCGATCATCTCGAAGGGGGAGGTCACGGTGCCGCACGGCGACACGGTGCTCTCCATCGGCGACGAGGTGCTCATCCTCTCCGATTGCGGCGAGGAGACGAGCCTGCGCAAGACGTTCGGCGTCCACGCCGAGGCCCGCTAGCAGATCTCCCGCGCCACACGACTGCGTGCGACCAGCGCCATCCCGAGACCATCACGGGGTGGCGCTCGCGTTCACGGAGGCCAGCTCCCTCCATGCCGCGGCGCTCGTCCCGGTCCAGCCGTACATGCTCGCTCCGATGCAACCGGTCTCGCGCGCACCGCGCACGAGTTGCCGGACCTCGGCCGCCGAGGACGCCCCCGAGATGCCGCCGATCATGTGCACCGGCGAAGTCGCCAAGCCCGGCTGCGCGCGCAGCTCGCGCATGTTCGCGATCGTCGAGGTGTAGGCCATCGCCGGGTCGTGGTCGCTGAACGTGTAGTAGTGCATGGGCAGGATCACGTCGTACGTCGTCGCGAGCGTCGCGTACGGGAAGCCGCTCCAGTACCCCTTCTTCGACCTCAGACCCACGGGCGACGGGATGATCGCGCCGAGAGGGTAGCCGGGGCCGACGAGGTCGCGGACCTGCTTCGAGAGCGTGCCGAGACCCAGGTTGCGCAGGGTCACCGGTTTGACCGCGGTCGACTCGATATCGAGGGCGAAGGAGTCGAATCTCTGTCCGTCGGGCGTGAGGAAGTCGATCGCCTGCGTGATCCGGGCGAGGTCGACGGAGCCGGCGCGCAGATTCGGGAGGTACCACGCCACGACGAACATGTGGCGCGCGTGCGCCTCCGTGATGAACGTCGCCAGCTCCGCCGGGTGCACGAGTCCGCTCGTGGACGAGGAGTTGGCGGTCTCGATGAAGAGCGTGCGCACGCCGTGCCCGGCCATGTCGCGCACGGCCACGGCGGGGTCCGCCCACGCCCGGGTGTCGTAGAGGTCGACCCACGTGCCGAGCCCGCGGTAGGCGTCGAGCGAAGCGACGCCGGTCGCGCCGGGTCCTGAGCCCGGGCGACCGACGTCCACGGCGCCACGCGGCACAGCCAGCACGGCCGCGGCGGCGAGCAGCACCATGAGTCCGAAAGCGACCCATGCGGTCCTGTTCGTGCCGAAGCGATCGAGCAGCGAGCGCATCACATCTCCCGAGCCGCAGGTCTCCGCCGGGCCGACGCTCAGCGTCGCCTCCGGTATCGGCTGGGTACGAGGGTACGCCATGGTCATGGGGTTCTCGTGAGGATGGGGCAGCGCCCTGCCACCGGGGTCCCGGACAGGGCGGCGACCGAAGCGGGAACAACACACGGGAGGCGTCATCATCCGCGCGGAAGGCCTGCGGATCGTGCCATCGGACAGCGAGCGGATCGAGCGGGCCGGCCGGGGGATCCCCAGGGTCAGCATCCTCATGACCGGAGCCGGGGGAGGGCACCTCGCCTCGGCGCAGAGTCTCGAGGAGGCCCTCGAAGGGTGCGCGCGCGTGACGCTCGTGAACGTACTCGACGAGCGCGCACGCTTCCCCTTCGACCACCTCTCGGACTCCTACGCGCCGGTGGTGGCGATCGCACCCGACCTCTACCGCCTCGCCTACAAGGTCGTGCAGACGCCAGTCGGTCTCAGGCTGCTCGAGAACGGGGCGTACGCCCTGCTGTGGAGGGAGATGGCCGCGGCCATCACCGACACCCGGCCCGACGTGGTCATTAGCGTGCACGCTCTGCTCAACGACGTCCCTCTGAGGGCCATACGACAGGCCGGTTGCGCCGCGCCCTTCGTGTCGGCGGTGGTGGACGGCGGAGTGCCGCCGGTCTCGTGGTTCACACGGCACGCCGACCTCTGCTGCGTCGCTGACGAGGGCATCCGCCGTCTCGCGATCGACGCGGGCATGCCGGCGGACAGGGTGGCGGTCACGGGGCTCCCTGTCCGCCGCGCCTTCGTCGAGGCCCGCGGCCTCGCCAAGGAGGACGCACGGCGGACCTTGGGCGTCGAGCCGACCCTGCCGCTCGTGCTCGTGATGAGCGGGGGAGCCGGCATGGGGCGCGTCGGGGCGATGGCCACGGCCGTGGCGCGGCGGCTTGCCGGGGGCGGCGTCCGCGCGCAGATGGCGGTGATCACCGGCGGCAACGAGCGCCTTCGGAGGCGCCTCGCCGGCTCCGACTGGCCCGTTCCGGTGACCGTGCTCGGGTTCACCCCCGACGTGGCGACGTGGATGGCCGCGTCGGACATCCTGCTGACGAAGGCGGGACCCGGGACGATCGCCGAGGCCGCCTGCCTCGGGGTCCCGACGCTCCTGACGGGCTTCGTGCCGGGGCAGGAGGAGGGTAACGTCGCCTGGGCCGAGGACAATGGCGGCGCAGTCTTCGAGCCGCGCCCGAAGCGCGCCGCGGCTCTGGTCGGGCGATGGCTCGGATCCGATCGCGGGGAGCTCGAGAGAATGTCCGCGTGGATGAGCGCGATGGGCCGCCCCGGCGCGGCGCGCGCGATCGCCGGGGCGGCCCTGGAGTTGCTGGCTCGCTGAGCGGTTCGCTACGCGACGACCCTCCGCACGGCCCGTGTGGCCCACGCGACGACGAGCACCGTCAGCGGCACCATGAACAGGAAGGCGTATCCGACCTTCGCGTCCCAGATGGTGCCCGCGCACAGCACGCGGGCCGCCTCGACGGAGTAGTAGACCGGGTTGAAGTGGGCGAGCACCTGCAGCCACGTCGGCGCCAGCTCCATCGGCAGCAGTACGCCCGAGAGCAGCAGGATCGGAAGGTTGACGCCCTGGACGATCGGCGAGAGCCGGTCCTCCTCCTTCAGGATCAGTCCGAGCCCGTATCCGAACGACGCCGTGGTGATTATCAGCATGATGATGATGACGAGCAGGATCAGCCACCCGACGAAGTCCGGGTGGAAGCCGAAGGGGATCGAGACGAGGGTGAACACCGTGACGATCACCAGCACATTGGTCGTGTCGCGCAGCACCGGGCCCGCGAGGATCGCGAAGCGGCTGGTCGGTGTGGCGCGGAAGCGCTCGATGACCCCGTTGCGGATCTCGTCGATGATGCCGTAGCCGACGAACAGGCCGTTGAAGAAGGCGACGATGACGAGCAGCCCCGGCACGAAGAGGTCCAGCACGCTCCGTCCGCCGGTGGTGGGGACGAGGTTCTTCAGGAGCGGGGAGAACAGGACGAGGTAGAGCACGGGTGTGAGCATGCTCATGACGATGTAGATCGGGTTGCGGAGCGTCTCCATCAGCTTCCGCTGGTAGAGGAGCCCGACGTCGCGAACGAGTTTCATCACTGCCCCCCTCCGGCCGATTCGGTGTCGCGCAGGGTCCGTCCCGTCTTGTTGAGGAAGACGTCGTCGAGGGTCGGCACGGCCAGCGTGATCGTGGCGATCTCGATGCCCTCCTGGTCGAAGAGGCGAAGGAGGTCGGGCATGACCTTCGAGCCCTCTTCGACGACGATGCGCAGGCGGCAGTCGTCGAGGGTGAAGTCGCGGACGTAGGGCCGCTGTCCCAGGAGTGTGGCGATCGCCTCGTTCCTACTGTCGTCCCTCAATCCCACCGAGATGGTGTCGCCGGCGACCTGCTTCTTGAGCTCGACGGGAGTGCCCTCGGCCACGATCCTTCCGTGGTCCATGATCGCGAGGCGGTCCGATAGTGCGTCGGCCTCCTCCAGGTAGTGTGTGGTCAGGAAGACCGTCACGCCCATGTCCCTGAGCTTCTCGATCTGGACCCAGAGGTTCGCGCGGTTCTGCGGGTCAAGCCCCGTGGTCGGCTCGTCGAGGAAGAGGACCTTTGGACGGTGCATGATGCCCAGCGCGACGTCGAGCCGGCGCAACTGTCCGCCCGAGTAGGTGTGGGCGATGCGGTCGGCGAACTCGCCGAGGTCGAGCGCCGTGATGAGTTCGGCGGCGCGATCTTTGGCCTGTTGGGGCGTCATGTCGTAGAGCCGCCCCTGGAGGATCAGGTTCTCGCGTCCCGTCGCCGGGCGGTCGGCACCGCCGGCCTGCCCGACGTAGCCGATGTTGCGGCGGACCTTCCCGGGCTCTCGGGAGACGTCGAAGCCGGCGATCGTGGCGGTCCCCGAGTCGGCCTTCGCGAGCGTGGTGAGGATCCTCAGCGTCGTCGTCTTGCCGGCTCCGTTCGGGCCCAGGAAGCCGAAGATCTCCCCGGGGAAGACCTCGAGATCGACTCCGTCGACAGCCTGGACCGGGCCGCTCCTGCTCGAGAAGTACTTCTTCAGGTCCTTGGTGACGACGACCGGGTCAGGCATCCGCCCACCTCATCCATTCGACGATGCTCCGCTCTGAGAGCGTTCCCGGCTCGGAGAAGTCACGCGCGACGACGCGAACCGTCTCGCGCAGAAGCGCCGCGTGCCCCAGCGACCGCGCGGACCGGACCGGCCCTATTCGATCGTCCCCCGCCGTCGCATGCGAGTCACCGACTCGATGGTGACGGCGGTGATGAGGACGGCGCCGGTGACGATGAACTTCACCGACGACGAGTACGACAGCAGGTCCATGCCGTTGGCGATCGAGCCGATGACCACCGCGCCCAGGATCGCCGACCACACCGTCCCTCGGCCGCCGAACAGGCTCGTGCCCGCGATGACGGGGCCTGCGATGGCCATCAGGAGCAGGTCGCTTCCTCCGGAGGACTGGTTCACGGCCGTCAGGCGCGACGCAGCGAGCACTCCGCCGGCCGCCGCGAGGGTGGAGCCGAGAACGAAGACCATCAGACGCACGTGGTCGATCTTGATGCCGGCTCGGCGGGCGGCCTCGGCGTTGCCGCCCACGGCGAACATGTGGCGGCCGAAGCGGGTCCGCTCGGTGACGTAGGCGAACGCGAGCGCGAGCCCGAAGACGATGACCACCACGAGGGGCAGGCCGCGGTCCTGGTTCACGACGGCGACGAGCGCGAGGAACGCCGCACCGATCACCCCGACACCGACCAGCAGCGACCACAGCGGTCCGACCGCCAGCCCCGCCCGTGCGCGGCGCGCTCGCCCCGTGAGGGCGAACGCGAGCGTGAGCAGGATCGCCAGGACCGCGACAGCCCAGCCGATCAGGGGCGGGAAGAACGTGCTGGTCAGCCGTGTCACGAAGCTGTCCGCGAGGTTGATGGTCCCGGTCTCACCGAGCACGTAGAGCTGCAATCCGACGAGGGTCAGCGAGCCCGCGAGAGTGACCACGAACGACGGTATGCGGAACCGTGTGACCATGAACCCGTTGAACAGGCCGACGGCCGCGCCCAGAACGAGTGCGGCGAGAGCGGCCAGCGCCGGAGGCAGATGGTTGTTGACGATGAGCACGGCCATGACCGACGCGCAGAAGCCGCTCACCGCGCCGACCGACAGGTCGATCTCGCCGAGCAGCAGGATGAGCACGATGCCGATGGAGATGGTGGCCACAGCGGACTGCTGCAGCATCAGGTTGGTCAGGTTGCCGGGGCTGAGGAAGCGGTCGTTCTGGAACTGGAAGAACGTCCAGATCGCCGCGACCATCAGCAGCACGAGCAGCGGGCCCGCTTCCCCTTGGGCGAGCTTCCTGCCGAGTTCGCGGAACATCCGCCCCGCACCGCGCATCGACAGCGGCGTGTCGCGCTCGTCGCTCATGCGCTCTCCTTGCGGATGGAGGCTCCGAGACCGAACTCGGCGCCCGTGATGGCCGAGACGACGTCCTCACGGCTCACGCCACGGACGTCGAAGGTGGCGGAGCGACGGCCCAGGCGCAGGACGACGATACGATCAGCGACCGCGAAGACGTTCTCGAGGTTGTGGCTGATGATCACGACTCCGAGGCCGCGCTTGCGCAGCTCGTGGATGAGCCCCAGCACCTGCTCCGTCTGGGAGACGCCGAGCGCCGCGGTCGGTTCGTCGAGCAGGACCACGGATGGCTCGCCGAGCAGCGAGCGCGCTATCGCGACGGCCTGTCTCTGTCCGCCCGAGAGCGACCCGACCGGTTCGCGCACGTCCTTGATCGTGGTCACTGCGAGCGACTGGAGCAGCTTCAGCGAGCTCTGCTCCATGGCGGTCTCGTCGAGGAAGAACGCGCCCCGCGCCGCGCCCTTGGCGAACAGCTCGCGACCGAGATAGAGGTTGGCGACGACGTCGAGGTTGTCGCAGAGAGCGAGGTCCTGGTAGACCGTTGCGATCCCCAGCGCGGTGGCGTCCTGCGGACTCGAGATCTTCACGACTTGGCCGTTGAAGTAGATCGTGCCTTCGTCGCAGAGCTGCACACCCGCGATGGCCTTCACCAGTGTCGACTTGCCGGCTCCGTTGTCTCCGACGAGCGCGACGACCTCTCCGGCGCCGACTTCGAAGTCGACGCCGGAGAGGGCCTGATTGGCACCGAAGGCCTTGCTCACGCCCTTCAGCGAGAGCAGGTACGATGTCGTGCCCGTCGCGCTCGGGCCGTCAGGCGCAGGTGTCACTGCAGCCCGACCAGCTTGCCCGCCGCAACGAGAGCCGGCGTGTTGAGGATCTGCTGGGTCGTCCAGAAGCCGTCGGCGACCACCGTGGACTTGATGGTGTCCGCGGTGACGGGGACCGGGGTCAGGAGGACCGACGGGACGTCGATCTTGCCGTTGTTGACCTTGCTGAGCGTCATGGAAGACGGAACGCCCGTGCCCTTGCCGAGTCCGACAGCAAGCTCAGCGGCCGTGCTGGCCTCCTGCTTGATGGCCTTGTAGATGGTCATGTACTGCTCGCCGAGAAGGATGCGCTGGATCCCCGCGAGTTCCGCGTCCTGGCCGGTGACCGGACGGGTCTTGGGGTCGATACCCGCGCCCTTCATGGCTGCGATGGCGCCGCCGGCGGTGCCGTCATTGGCGCAGTAGACGGCCACGAAGCCCGTCTTGCCGAGCTTCGTGATGGCCTGGTCCATCTCGGTCTGGGCCTTGTCCGGGCTCCAGTCCGGCGTGTCGTACTCGGCCCCGATCTTGACCTTGCCGTCGAGGACGCTGTGCGCGCCGGCCTTGAACAACTTGGCGTTGTTGTCGGTGGGAGCGCCGTTGATCATGACGATCGTCTTGCCGAGGTTGCCGTCCTTCGTGATCTTGTCCAGCAGCGCCTGGCCCTGAAGCTTGCCGACCTGCTCGTTGTCGAACGAGACGTAGTAGTCGACGTCCGCATTGAGGATGAGACGGTCATAGCTGATGACCGGCACGTTCTTGGCCTTCGCCTTGGTCACTATCGAGGCCGCTGCGGCGGAGTCCACCGGGTCGAGCACCAGCACCTGAGCCCCGTTGGTCAGTGCGGCGTCGGCCTGCGACTGCTGCTGCGCTGAGTCCTGGTTGGCGTTGCTGTACAGGATCTGCGCGTCGGGCGCGAGCTCCTTGACCTTGGCCTCGAACAACGGCCTGTCCTGGGTCTCGTAGCGGGCCGTCTTCGTCTCGGGCAGCAGCAGCGCGATCTTCAGCGGACCGGTCGAGCCACCGGCGGTCCCGGTGGTGGTCGCGCCGCCGCCGGTACTTGCCGGCGTGCTGCAGCCCGTGAGCACCATGAGCATGCTCACGACCAGTGCCGTGGCCCCGAACCATCTCAGTGCCCTTCTCCCGTGCATGACTGCCTCCTATCACCCCATAAGGGCGCCGTCGTATTCCCCCCGGTCTGCAACTCATGGAGATGATTCCCAAACACGGAAGAAACACAGCGCGGTTGCGCCAGGACCCGGGGGGCCACGATAGACGGGCCGTTCCCGCGTGCGCCGCGGACACGGCCGGGCCGTCCCGCCGTGAAGGCCCCTCCGGCTTGGTTTGGGCGAACGGCCACTCGGGGATAGTGTCTTGTTCACTCGAAGCACTGCGGTCGCATCTCACACCGCGGTCCGCGTTCTCGGCGTCCGGGGGGTCGCCGGGAAACGCGAAGGGGCTCGGGAATCCGGGCCGGGGGGCCGCGAACATGAAGCGTTGTGTAGTCTCACGAGTCGGTTCAGCCGGCTTCTCCGTCGTCGAACTGATGGTCTCGTCCGCCGTCCTCCTGACGGTGCTCGTCAGCACGATGAGCGTCGTCAGTTTCGCCTCGACGACCTCGGGCCGCGCCTCCATGCGCGACCGGGCGGTCAACATCGCGGGAAGCGTCATCGAGCGCGCGCGCAACATGCGGTTCGATCAGGTCGGTGTGCGCTACGCGGGTGGCGGGTACGGCGAGCCGCCGGGCGAGATCCTGACCCCGGACTCGGCTTCGTACCCGGGATTCACCGTCACGACCTCCATTGCGTGGGTCAAGTCCGGCGGCAGGACGGCCTACAAGGAGATGAAGGTCACCGTCTCGTGGCAGGGTGCGGTCGCGGGCGACGTGGCGCTCGAAACGGGCATCTTCGGCGCGACCGATCTCGTCAACGTAGGCGACCTCAAGGTGACCGTCCTCGACAGGGACAGCGGCGCGCCCATCCTCGGCGCTCTCGTCACCGTCGACCCGTACGAAACGGCCCCGCCCCGCATGCTCAACGCCGGCGGGGGCGGCGTCGCCGATTTCGGTCGAGTCGATCAGGGTCCGGCCTCCGTCGTCGTCTCGGCCGCAGGCTTCGCCTTCGACAACACGATCACCACGGCCGTCCCGATCAACAAGGACCTCGCCACAGAGCTCGTCGTCTACGGCTACCGTTCGAGTACGTTGACCGTCACGGTTCGTGATCCGGCCGGACCGGTCGGGGGCGCGGCCGTGTCGCTGACCGATCCCAAGGGCAAGGTCGTCACGGCTTCGACCGACGCCTCCGGGAACGCGGTCGTCTTCGCCGAGCTGCTCCCGGGCACCTACTGGCTCGACGCGTCGGCCGGGAACCGCAAGGCGGGCCAGTCGAGCGTTGAGATCCTCCGCGGCGGGCTTGACCTGACCTGCGATGTCATGCTGCCCGCGGTGCTGCCGGCCGGTCAGCTGCGCATCATCGTGCGAGACGCGACGACCCTCAAGGCCCTGTCCGGAGCCACGCTGGCGCTGGCGGATGCTCAGGGCGGCACGCCTTCGGGGAGCCCGACGGCCACGGTCGCAGGGCAGACCTCGTGGGGGTCACTCGTCCCCGGGGTCTACCGCGTCTCCGCTGCGATGACCGGCTACACGCCGATCGTCGGCGCCGTCGCGACCGTCGTGTCCGGCCAGCCCAACACGTACACACTGGACCTGGTCCCGGTCACCGTGAGTACCGGCACGCTCCGGGCCATCGTCAACGATCAGGCCGGGCGGGCCGTGCGGCGCCGCACAGTCTACCTTCGATACCCGGACGGCCGCCAGGATAGTGCGAGGACCGACGCCAGCGGCCTCGTTGAGTGGAACGGCCTGCCCGTCGGTTCGTACACGCTGTGGATCAGCACCCACCCCGAGGCGCCGCAGTCGGCGACGCCGGGAACCCCGTACACCGCGTTGACGTTCGTGGACTCCTGATGGACGCGTCAGCTCGCAGGCGCACACGCCCCCGGGACGCCGGCTTCAGCATGGTCGAGATGCTCACCTCGGTCGTGTTGATGGGCGTGGTCATGACCGCACTGTGGTCGGTCTTCGGCAGCGTGAGCTCGGTGTCGAGCCAAGCGACGTCGGCCAGCGTGTCCGCCGAGGAGGCGCGCCGCACGCTCGGCATCCTCACTGACGAGGTCCGACAGGCGGTGGAGGCGACGGAGGGTCTCGGTGCGTTCACGTCGGCGACCACCCAGAGCTGCACCTTCTACTGCGACGCCAACCATGACGACGTGCCCGAGAAGATCGGATACGCCGTCATCGGCGGGGCGGTCTACCGCACGGTCCAGAGCTCGCTCACCTCCGCCGCCCCATACGACTTCAGCGGCCCGCCGAGATCGACCGTCTACGTCGCGGATCTGGCCAACGGCCCGAGCGCTCCCTTGTTCTCGTACTACGACGCCGACGGCGACCCGACGGCGGCGCTCGCGGCGATCTCGCTTGTCCGGGTGACGATCGTCGCCCGCTCCGCGGCCGGGGGCGTGAAGGTCGGCACCGAGATGACGTCCGAAGTGAAGATCCGCTCGATCAACAGCAGCATCTTGAACTAGGGGGATGGAAGCGATGGCGCCGCGGCGGATGACGGATCAGAGGTGTGGCCGGCGGCGCGGCCGCTCGGATGAGGGGGCGGCGCTCGCCATCGTCGTCGGCATGACGGCGGTCCTGTTCATCCTCACGACGATGCTTCTCAGCGTCGCGGTCTACCAGTCGACGAGTTCGTCGAGCCAGATCGCACGCGTGAAGGCGTTCAACATCGCGGACGCGGGCGTGAACGCCTATCTCTACCAGCTGCGGCACGACCTCGACTACTACGTGACAACTCCGACGCTGACCGCCCGCACCGAGGAGGGTTCGTGGACCGTCGTGGCGTCCGCCCCGTCGGCGTCGGTGCCGTATCTGACCCTGCGCTCCACTGCGCGGCTGAACAGTGGAGAAGCCTCGAAGACGGTCATCGCCACCGTGCGCTTCCCGACGTTCGCCGACTACATGTTCCTCAAGGACTCCGACATCAACATCGGTCTCGGCGCGCTGATCAACGGCAAGGTGCACAGCAACCGCAACGTCTCCAACCAGGGCCACATCACCGGGCTCGCCACTGCGTACGGGACGTTCAGCAACTCCGGAGGGGGCCAGACCGACCAGGGGTACTTGAGCGGACCTTCCCAGGTGTCGCTCATCCCCTTCGGCGACGTGAAGCCGGTCATGGACCGCATCAAGGCGGTCGCTCAGCGCGCCGGGGCCGCGGGCTACGCCGGGCCCGCCGCGGGGAAGCAGGGCTACGAGCTGGTCTTCAGCCGCGCAAGCTACACCCGTCGCACCGTGACCGGCTACACATCGACGGGCTACGTCGTCTCGAACGACCCGGTCACCTACCCGATCCCGAACGCGGGCGCCCTGTACTTCGACGACGACATCTGGGTCAGAGGCGACTACGCCCTGAGCGTGACCGTCGTGGGCGCAGCGAACATCTACGTCGTCGGCAACGTGCGGCCGACCGACCCGGACTCGAACACGACGATGGGGCTGATCTCCGAGGTCAACATCAGCATCCCTCAGCAGTACACGACGATCCCGGACGCCATGACGGTCCAAGCGGCTCTTCTTGCCCGCACGGGTGCCGTGACCAGCTCGTTCGGTTCGGCGCTCAGGACGAGCCTGGTCATCGACGGTTCCGTGGCCGACGTGCAGGTGGGTGGCTTCGCCTTGGTCGACTCGAGAGGCACGCCGGTCGCCGGGTTCCGCACGCGCACCTACTCGTACGACTCGCGGCTCGACCTGTTCCCGCCGCCGATGTACCCGCCCGTGGGCACCGACTCGCTGAAGGTCCAGAGCTGGGTCGAACGCTAGCGGCGTCGCACGGCCGTGCCGCACGACCGGGACCGACCGCCGGTCCTCCCGCGGGGGCTCCTGCGTGCCGATACCCTCCCGGTGGGGGTACGCTGTTGCAGGCAGGAGGCGCCGATGGGTCCGACGATGAGGTACAGGTCGACGAGGCGACGGGCCGCAGGGCTCGTCGTTCTGGCGCTCACGATCTCGTTCGCGATGTTCGGTGCGACGAACGCGTATGCCATCACGCGCGTGACCGTCCTCGCGCGCGCCCAGGTGCGGGTCGACCGCCCGGTCACGTACAGCCAAACCGGCCCCTACTACGCCGGATACCGCAGGGACTGTTCCGGCTACGCGTCGATGGCCTGGGCGACCGGGACGTCGTGGGCGACCGCCTCGTTCTACCACGTCACCCATTCGATCCCGACGACCCAGCTCGCTCCGGGCGATGCTCTGCTCAAGAAGGGCTATCACATCCGGATCTTCTACGGGTGGGTCGACGATGCACACACCCAGTACGTCGCCTACGAGTCCTCCAACGGCAAGGTCGCCGGCTCCGTCATCCACCGCATCGCGGACGACCTGGCGTTCGGCTACAAGCCGACACGGTACAACCGCATATCCGGAAGCGTCGTGTCGAGCAACCTGCTCAAGAACGGGTCGTTCGATGTGTGGGCGAGGTCGCTGGACACGTGGCGCGCCCAGCCGGTCTGGTGGACCTTCGCCGGCTCCCGCGACGCGACGTTGACAGCGCAACGCCACGACCTCGTGAAGGCGACCTACAACTCGGTGCAGTTGATCAACCCGAGCACCAGCGCACTGTCGTTCACCGACATGTCGCAAGAGGTGACCGTCACCCCCGAGACGACCTACACGGCCTCGGTATGGGTGCGGACGGCGTCAAGCCCGACGGGCGTCGAGATGCACGTCGACTACCGTGACGCGACGGGTCGCGCCCTTGCGGGGAAGCGCTCGATCGGCGCGGCCTCGACCATCAACGGCTCGGCCTTCCGGATGCTCTCCACGACCGCCGTGAGCCCCGCTGGGGCCGTGCGGGCCCGCGTCACCGTGCGCCTGGCCGGCGGCACGACCGCGATCAGCACCACCCAGACGGTCTCCGGAACCTCCGCGGTCTTCGACGAGATCTCGCTCGTCCGCCCGCAGGCGACCATCAGCATCAGGGCCGGTGCCACAACGTCCTACATCGGCAGGGCGGTGAGCCTGGGCGGTTCCGTCACGCCGACCCTCGCGATCGGCACGGCTGCGGTGATCTACGTACGCAGGCCCGGAGCGGGCTGGGTCCGTGTGAGCAGCCGCACGATCTGCGCTTCCAACGGCGGAGCCGTCTGGACGTATCTGTACCGCTTCGGGAAGGGGTCCCGGAAGGGCGTCTACGGCTTCAGGGCTGAGGTGCCTGCGTTCTCGGCCTGCCCCGGCTGGCTCGGTTCCGGGATGTCGAGCACGGTGAGCGTCACGCTCAAGTAGCGCACGACCGGCGCGTAGCGCGCCCGCGCCTCTACCCGAAGAGGAAGTGCCAGATCTGCAGCCACCACGGAAGGCGAGGGGCTGCCGGATGGAGCGGCACCAGAGACGCCGGCGCGGTGGCCGCGACCGACGGCACGGCAGAGCCGGCCGTCGAAGTGACGACCTTGGGAGCCGCCTTCTTCGTGCCGACGGGGCTTTGGGCAGATGCCGCGCGCTTCTGCGCGCCCGCTGCGACGGCCGGACGTGCGGCCGTCCTCGACGACACCGTCACGCGATGACACCCCGATCGACCGTGCCCTGCCGGAGGGTTGCACGTGTTCCCGGGATGACCGACGGCAACGACGGGCGCGGACAGGAGCGCGATGCCGAGGCCGAGCGCGAACAACGACGTGATTGAGAACGCAATGAGTCGCTTCACAGGAGGTCCTTTCTGCTTGGACCCCACGAAGAGCGCGGTGCGTGCCATCGCCGGTCTCGTGAGAGGACCCATAGGGCGGGCTCACACGACCTCCACATCGCACCTCGGCTAGGCGTGCCTCGCCATGTGCCTCAGGCGCAGGGAGTTCCCGACCACGAGAACGCTGCTTCCCGCCATGGTCGCGGCGGCGACGGCCGGACTGATGACGCCGAAGGCGGCGAGAGGGATCGCGACCACGTTGTAGGCGAACGCCCAGCCGAGGTTCTGCCGCGTCACGCGCCGCGTCGCGGCCGACAGGCGCAGGAACCAGGGCACCAGGTCGAGGTCGGGGCGCGCGAGTACCACGTCCGAGGTCTCGCCCGCGACGTCGCTTCCGCCCCACACGGTCACCGAAAGGTCGGCCTCGCCAGCGCCGGAGCGTCGTTCACGCCGTCACCGACCATGGCGACGCGCACGCCGGAGGCCCTCCCGTCCGCGATCGCTTCGGCCTTCTGCTCGGGGGTCAGCCGACTGCGGTGCGCGGGGATTCCGAGCTTGCCGGCCACCGCCATCGTGGTCGCCTCGCTGTCCCCCGACAACAGCAGCGCGGTGCGTCCCGTCGTGCGCAGGTCGGCGACGGCCTTGGCGGCTCCGGGCAGCAGTTCGTCGCGCAGCGCAATGAACCCGGTGACCCGCCCGTCGATCGCCACCCATACGACGCTCTCCGCCTCCATCGCGTGGGCGGCGGCCCCGTCCAGCAACCTCTCGGGCGCCGCATCGGGCATGAACTCCTCGGACCCGACGCGCACGGATCGGCCATCCGAGAGCGTGCCCTCGACTCCCAGCCCGCGAACAGAGCGCACACCGCCGGCAGCCGGGGTCGCGAGAGTACGATCGCGCGATCGCGCGGCCGAGCGGGTGCTCCGAGTACTGCTCGACCGCAGCGGCCGCACACACGAGGGTCGCCGGATCCCAGCCCTCGACGACCCCCGATCCGGTGACCTGCAGGTCCCCGGCCGTCAGGGTGCCCGTTTTGTCGAACGCGACCTCGCGCACCAGCGCCGCGGTCTCGAGCGCCGCAGGCACGCGCACGAGCACGCCCGCGCGCGTGGCGCGGCCGAGCGAGACGCTGATCGCCAGCGGCGTGGCGAGCCCGAGCGCGCACGGGCAGGCCACGACGAGGACCGCGACGGCGGCGATGAGCGCTGTTGGAGCGGCCGCATGGGCGAGGAACAGCCAGCCGAAGAACGTCACGACCGCGACGCCCAGCACGAAGAAGGTGAGGTAGCCCGAGGCGATGTCGGCGAGCCTCTGGACCGGCGCCTGCCCGGCCAGCGTCTTCTCCACGAGCGCGCGGATCGACGCCAGCCGCGACGACTCCACGGGCCGCTCGACCGTCGCGGTGAGCGGCCCCATCGCGGGTGCGGCGGGACGCTTGGCCGCAACGAGTCTGACGCGATGCGGCGCCTCAGCGTGAGGGTTGCCGCCGCGGGCGTCCGCTCGACGCCCGGCCGTGGCGGTCGCAGCCCCCTCCCTCCTACAATAGGCGGAGCGTGCGGAGAGTTCGCGGGCGTCGTCCGCGGACACACGATTCGGGGGGGCTGTCGATGGTCGTCACTGCAGGCGCGGTCAACACCGCGTTCAAGCTCGTGGCCGCGCTCGTGTTCATGCCGGTGATGTACAGCATCGGCCGTCAGATCCGCATGCCCGAGGCGGCACGGTACTTCCTGGTCGGAGTGGTGGCGCTCATCGGCAGCTTCGCACTCAGCGTCATCGGACAGCAGACCGGACTCAACGCGGAGTGGTTCCGGTGGCTGCGGCATCTGGTCGTCGCGTTCGCGGGATTCTCGCTCGCGTGGGCCGCCTGGCAGGCCCGGCGTCATGAGCTCTCGCCGGCGGGAGGCCACCGATGACGTGGAGCATGGCCGAGGACATCCTCCCGATGATCGCCTTCACCGTCGCGATGGTCGCGGTCCTGATGGTGCCGGTCAGGCCCGGAGGGACCTTCGACGCGAACGCCAAGGGGTTCTTCACGGCCTCGATCCTGTGCTACTTCATCTCGAGCTGGGCGAGCATCCTCGGCCACTTCGGGCTCTTCCCGACCTTCCTCGACCCCGCAGTGACCTCGATCGAGCTGCTGTGGGTGCCATTCATGGCCTTCGGCGTCTACGCGCTCTACTCCCGGCAGCAGCTCGCCGACGCGGCGTCATCGCAGCACGCGGTCAAGAGGGCCGGCGAGATGCTCGAGAGCGTGATGGAGACCGCACCCGCAGGCATCGTTGTGCTCGACGACGCGGGCTCGATCACCTTCGCCAACGGCGAGGCGCGCCGGCTGCTCGACATCGTCGGCGACGACCCCTCCGCCCTGATGTCCTCCGACTGGAGTGTCCGGATCTCGCCGGACCACGATCGCGCGGAACCGTCGCGTCGCGACTTCCGCGCGTTGGTCGTCGCCGAGCCCCAGCACGACACCCCGGTGCTCGTGTCTTGGCCCAACGGGTGGCACCGGCATCTGTCCGTCAACACGGCCCCGTTCGAGAACGGCGCCGGCGGCGTGGGCGGAGCGGTGGCCGCGTTCGTCGAGCGTGAGCCGGCGTCTCCGACGCATGCGCGCTAGGTGATGGCCAAGGAGCGAGATCTTCGGCTCGACGTCCTCAAGGCCGTGGCCATGTGCCTGGTGGTCCTGGGACACGTCATCCTGTACGCCTACAACAACGACGCCACGCGAGCGCCGCTGCCCCTGGCCACCGCCTTCTCGATCCTCTCCATCCTCGACGTGCCGTTGTTCGCATTCGTCTCGGGCTACCTGGCCCCCGCCGTTGCGGACGCCCGGTGGGTAGGCCGACGGGCTCTGCAGCTTCTCGTGCCCTACGCGGCCTGGAACGTCGTGTACTGGGCGATCGTCAGCCGGACGAACCCGATGGGATGGCTCCTGAGCTCGCTGGTCTGGCTCGATCAGAGCGCCAACCCCATGTGGTTCCTGTATCTGCTGTTCGTGTTGAGCGCGCTGTGGGCGCTCCTGGGCCGCAGTCGCATCGCGGTACTCACGGTCGCCGTCGCCTGCGTCTTCGTCCCGTTCGAGGCGCTGCCGTACTTCTCGCTGCGCTACCTGGCAATCCTCTTCCCCGTCTTCGTCGCAGGGCGCCTGGTGGGAGAGCGGAAGTTCGAGCCGGGCCCGTGGGCCCTTGTCGCGGCGGGGCTCCTGCTTCTGGCGAAGTGGTCGGTCCCGGGGGCGAACCTGCTGTGGTGGCCGCCTCGTTGGGCCGCGTCCGCCGTCGCCGCGGCGGGCCCCGGGGCGCTGTGGCTCTCGGCCGGGCTGACCGCCCTTCGCTTCGCGTTGATTCTCGCGCTGATCGCCAGCGCGATGTATCTGGCGCGCCGCGCGCATCGAGGAGCGTGGCTGGGTGCGCTGACCCTCGGCATCTACGCCGCGCACAAGCTGCTGCTTCCGCCGTGGGTCGCCGGCGGGGACATCGTGCGACTGGCCGCCGGCTACGCGTTCACCCTGGGCGCGGCGATAGCGCTGACCCTGCTGCTGAAGCGCTGGCGCTGGACCGCGTTCCTGTTCCTCGGAGGCGGCGGACCGCCGTTGAGGACCCGGGATGTGGAGCCTCCGGCGGAGTGACAGACACGTGCCGGACCGGGCTATGGCTTCGTCGGCACTAACAGAAGCGAGATGACGAGGCGAACACGGTTAGGCGCGCGGTTTGCAGGGGCATATCTCAGCCAGACGCGCAGGGGCACCGCACGCCATAGTCGGTGTGCCTGCGCGGGTCATAGGGGTTCGGTCGAGGCAGCAGCACGGGAAGTGGGGATGAGCCGGACATGAGGACTCGCAGGACTTGGCTCGCAGTGGCATCGTTGGCGGTCGTGGGCGCGCTCGCGTTCGCGGCACCGGCCTATGCCGCGATAGGCTCGTCGGCCCCCGTCAAGGGACCGGTGACACCGGCGAGCGTGGTGTTCCAGAAACGTCTGACGTACCTCGACCGCGAGGCCGCCGCTCAGCGCAACGCGGCCGCCGCCAAGGCGGCGCCCCTGAGCGCCCTGCTCAAGAGCAGCATCTTCGCCGCGGCGCTGCCCGTCGGTCCGCTCGCGCCGGTCGACTACTTCGGCATCGCGAACTACGCGAACAGCCAGTGGCCGTCGCTCGACGTGTCGGGCAACGTGGTTCCGAGCACCGGCATCCGCAAGTTCGTCGATTCGCTGCCGGGTCTCGGTTTCGCGAACCGCAACAACCTCGGGCAGTACATCCCCGTCGCTGTCCCTGACACGACGACCTACCCGGGCTGCGACTACTACGAGATCGAGGTCGGGCGCTACACCGAGAAGCTCGGCTCCGACATCCCGACGACGACGCTGCAGGGCTATCGGCAGACCAACTCGTCCGATCCGACGGTGACGAAGTTCTCCTACCTCGGACCGCAGATCCTCGCGCAGCGCGACCGCCCGGTCCGCGTCAAGTTCACGAACAGCCTGCCTGCCAACGCGGGCGGCAACCTGTTCCTGCCGGTCGACACGACGGCCATGGGCGCCGGTCTCGGGCCCAACGGGATCACGATGTACAGCCAGAACCGCGCGACGCTCCACCTGCACGGCGGCGCTACCCCGTGGATCTCCGACGGCACCCCGAACCAGTGGATCACGCCGGCGAGCGAGAACACGAGCTACCCTGCCGGCGTCAGCGTCTACAACGTGCCTGACATGCCCGATCCCGGCCGCGGGTCGATGACCTTCTTCTACACGAACCAGCAGAGCGCGCGGCTGATGTTCTACCACGATCACGCGTACGGCATCACACGCCTGAACGTGTACGCGGGCGAGGCCGCCGGCTACCTGCTCAGCGACCCGATCGAGCAGACGCTCGTCAACGGCGGCGTCGTCGGCACCGTGACCGTGCCCGCCGGCACGATCCCCGCCGACCAGATCCCCCTGATCATCCAGGACAAGACCTTCGTCCCGGACCTCGGGCAGCTTGCGGCGACGGACCCGACATGGGACGTGGCCAACTGGGGCGGAACCGGCAACCTGTGGTTCCCGCACGTGTACATGCCGAACCAGAACCCCGCGGACCCGAACGGGGCGAACGCGTTCGGTCGCTGGGACTACGGCCCCTGGTTCTGGCCGGTCGTGACCACGCTGGCCCACCCCGCTCTCGCCAACGGCGATCCCGGTACCCCGAACCCGTCGATGGTGCCCGAGTCCTTCATGGACACGCCACTGGTCAACGGCACCGCCTACCCGTACGTGAAGGTGCAGCGCAAGGCGTACCGCCTGCGCATCCTCAACGCGTCCAACGACCGTACCCTCAACCTGCAGCTGTACTACGCCTCGTCGAACACGCCGGCGTCCCTGGACGCCAGCGGCAACCCGACGCTGCAACTGGCTTCGGGCGAGGTCACGATGGTCCCCGCGGTACCGCACGCGGCGACGGTGACGACCTGGCCTGCGACGTGGCCGACCGACGGCCGTGACGGTGGCGTTCCGGACCCGACCACAGCCGGACCGTCGATGATCCAGATCGGCACCGAGGGCGGGATCCTCCCGAACCCGGTCGTGCTGCCCAACACCCCGATCGGTTACAACTACAACCGCCGCGACATCGTCGTGCTCAACGTCTCCAACCACACGCTGATGCTCGGCCCGGCGGAGCGCGCGGACGTCATCGTCGACTTCTCGGGCGTGCCCGCGGGCTCGAAGCTCATCATGTACAACGACGCTCCGGCGCCGGTGCCCGCGTTCGATCCGCGCTACGACTACTACACCGGTGACCCCGATCAGAGGTCCACCGGTGGCGCGCCGACGACGATGCCCGGCTACGGCCCGAACACGCGCACGATCATGCAGTTCCAGGTCGACGGCGCCACCGCGGCCCCGACCTACAACCTCGCGGCGCTCCAGCAGGCGTTGCCGGCGGCCTTCAAGCTGTCTCAGGACAAGCTGATCGTCCCGCAGGTGGCTGACGGCGCCGCAGTCAACACGTACTCCAAGATCGCGTCAACCACGATCACCTTCAAGCCATCGAGCACCGCGGCGACGATCACGCTCGCGATGCAGCCCAAGGCGATCCAGGAGCTCTTCGAGCTCAACTACGGCCGCATGAACGCCACGCTGGGCGTGGAGCTGCCCTTCACCAACTTCAACAACCAGACCACGATCCCGCTGGGCTATGCCGATCCGGTGACCGAGAACCTCATCGATTCCCGCAACATCACGCCGTACACCCTGCCCGACGGTGCGCAGGTGTGGAAGATCACCCACAACGGAGTCGACACGCACGCCATCCACTTCCACCTGTTCAACGTCCAGGTCATCAACCGGGTCGGGTGGGACGGCGCCATCAGGCCGCCTGACCCCAACGAGCTCGGCTGGAAAGAGACCGTCAGGATGAACCCGCTCGAAGACTGCATCGTCGCGTTCCGCGCGATCTCGCCGACGCTGCCCTTCAAGATCGGCGACAGCATACGGCCGATGGACCCGACCCAGCCGCTCGGCGCGACGCTGACGGTCACGGATCCGACCACCGGCAACGCGATGACCATCATCAACGCGCTGCAGAACTACGGCTGGGAGTACGTGTGGCACTGCCACCTGCTCGGCCACGAAGAGAACGACATGATGCGTGCGGTGGACTTCAAGGTGTCGCCGGATGCGCCGACGACCCTCACCGCGACGGCCTCGGCGGTGGGCGTCACGCCGCTGTCGATCAAGCTGCTGTGGACCAACCACGCGCTGCTGCCCGCCGCGACCGACTACCTCATCCAGCGGTCGACGAACGCGAGCTTCACGGCGAACGTCACGTCGTTCACCGTCCCCGTGCAGACGACCTACACCGATACGGCGGTAGCGGCCAACACGCGGTACTACTACCGGGTCAGGGCGGAGACGCAGAACAGCTTCTCCGCGTGGACCAATGTCGCCTTCGCGACGACGTCCGTGGCGTCGGGCAAGATCGCCACGAGCCTGACGATCTCGCGCGGGAACTCGTTCACCGTGCTCAATGGGGAGCCGTTCACCATAAGCGGCGTGATCACCCCGAATATCGCCGTGTCGGTCACGATCCAGTACCAGCGTCCGGGCAGCACGGTGTGGTCCACCTATCGCACGGTGACCACGTCGGCCTTGACCGGGGCGTACTCCTTCTCCGCGAGCGCATCCCAAGTGGGTATCTGGAGTTTCCGCGCGGTCTTCGCCGGGAACGCCACGTATCTCGGAAGCCAGTCCGCCGTCGTGACGAAGCAGGTCCTCTAGCGACGAGGAGGCGGCGGGACGCCCTCGCCGCCACGAGCTCGAACGGCCCGCCGGGCGTACCCGGCGGGCCGTTCGTCGTTCGGAGTGCCGTTCGCGCGTGCCTCTTCGGAAAACCCCTCCAGCGCGGGGCCGTTCCTGCCGAACATACCTGTGTGCATCGTGCACGAAGCTGACGTACGCAACGAGGGGCGCGACATGTCCAGGCTCTGCGCGCGAACGGGATCCGACTCAGGGATGACGATCGCCGAGGTGCTCATCGCCTCGTCGATCCTTCTCGTGTGCCTGACGTCGCTCGCCGGCCTCCTCGGCGGGGCCATCGCCTCGAGCACGATGACGCGCGCCCGGGACGAGGCCACGAACCTCGCGACCGACCGCCTCGAGACGGCCCGCAACATGCCGTACGACAGCGTCGGCGTGCGGTACGCCGATGGCAGCGCGGGCAACCCCGCCGGGATCATCCTGACGCCCGAAGTGTCCGGCAAGTACACCATCACGACGGAGTGCACCTGGGTGCAGTCCTCGACCGGGGGCGCCGCCTACAAGAAGCTGAAGGTCGCTGTCTCGTGGACGGACCCGTTCCCCGGGCGCGTCGAGGTCAACACGCTCATCTACGGCAAGACGAACCTATCGGGGGTGGGCGACCTCCTCGTGCAGTTGTCGAATCGTGACAGCGCGCTTCCGGTGACGGGCCAGGACGTTCTGTTCACCGCATCGAACGGAACCACGCGCCGCATCACGACCGACTCGTCGGGCCAGGCGCTCTTCGCGCAGGTTCCGGTGGGGTCCTGCACCCTCTCCGTGGCCGCGCCGGCCGGCTACATCGTGGACCCCAGCGGCCTGGTCTCCACGGTATCGACCGACTCCGCCTCCACCGCGATCGTCTACGTGCAGCGGCCCGCGCAGGCCACCATCAATGTCGCCGACATGAACGGCGCTCCGCTCTCGGGGACGCTCGTATCGATCAAGCGCTCGGACTGGAGCGTCGGCGTGACGGCATACACCGACGCCGCAGGGGTCGCGACGTTCTCGAACCTGGTCTACGGCGATTACGCGGCGACCGTGACGCGCGCGCACTACACAGGTGCGACGCTGCCCTTCACCACGAGCCCCACCGCGTCGAGCCCGGCCGTCTCGTTCCGCATGAGTCCGACGGTGGACCACGGCGTGCGGGTCCGGGTGCTGGACTCCAACGGCACCCAGCTCGCGGGGGCCGCCGTGATACTCGCGACACAGCCGGGCGTGACGCTGGCGCAGGGCTCGACCGGTTCGAACGGGGAGATCAGCTTCTCGCCGCTCGACGTCGGCAGCTACTCGGTGTCCGTGAGCATCGCCGGCTACACCGGCTCGAGCCAGACGGCTGTCGTCCGCGAGGAGGACTCACAGGCGCTCGTGACGTTCTCGCTCGCTGCTGTGGCGGTCAAGGGCAACATGCACGTCATGAGCTACGGCACGAACAAGAAGCTGGGCAACCTTACCCTGATAATCAGCGGTCCGGGCGGTTACTACTCGAACACGCTGTCCACCGGCTCCGGCACGAACGGGACCGGTGAGTTGCTCCTTCAGAACCTCGTCCCCGGCAGCTACAGTGTCCAGATCTCCGGTAAGACGGGCAGTGCTGTCACCGCGGTCGTCAACGCGGGCCAGACCACCGAAGTCGCCGTGAACTCCAAGTAGATGATGAAGATGCGATCACCCATCGGATCGGCGCGGAGGGATGACGGCGGGTTCAGCCTGCTCGAGCTCCTCATCAGTGCGGCCATCCTCCCGATCGTGCTGGGGGCCGCCTACTTCGCCTTCATCGGCATGACCAACAACTACAGCAACGTCCAAGCGACCTCGGACGCCACCGGAGAGGCGCAGAAGGGACTCGACACGCTCGTGCGCGAGTTGCGGCAGGCGCGCGAGATCCAGGACGGCGGCGGAGCGTTCGCGGACGCGACCTCCTCCTCGTGCTCGTTCTACTGCGACGTGAACTTGGATGGGATCCCTGAACTGGTCACCTACTACGTTCAGGGCAACGACCTGTACCGGGGAGTCGGGGTGCCGACCACGCAGGTCTATCCGTACAACTACCCGACCCGCGACCAGACGATGTTCGTGCGCGTGATGAACATCGGCGGGATGACCGCGCAGGCGGTCTTCACCTACTACAACAGCGCCGACGGCGTTGTCGCAGTGACGAGCTCCAACATGAATACCATCAGTGCCGTAGGCATCCATTTGCTGGCGACGAGGCCCTCGCAGAGCGGCTTCGTGTCAGTCGACTTCTCAACGAAGGTGAAGATCCGTGCGCTGTTCGATTCCCTCTCATAGGCAGGGTCCCCCGGCCTGCGCACGAAGCGACCGGGGCACCGCACTCATGACCGTCATGGCCACGACGACGATCCTGTTCGTCATGGCGACGACGCTGATGACCGTGGTCGCCTTCCAGATGCAGGCCACGGCCGTGCGTGTCGGCCGCGTGCGCGCCATGCACGTCGCCGACGCCGGCATCAATGCCTATCTCTACCAGTTGCGCAACGACGGGTCCTACTATGTCAGCCATCCCGACACCGGTTGGACGATCGTGTCCGGTCAGGAGAAGTACCGGGTCAAGGCGGTCCCGCCGACCGTCGGCCACCCGCTGACGCTCTACTCGATGGGCGTGGCGGGCGACGGCACTCAGACCATCGCGGCCACGGTGCGCCTCCGCACGTTCGCCGACTACATGTTCCTTTCGGGCTCCGATCTGAGCCTTGCCGGGGACGCCGACGTCACCGGTCAGGTCCGCGCCAACGGCAATATCGACAACCAGGGCAAGATCCACGGGGAGGCGATCGCGAGCGGGACCTTCTCCGGCAAGAGCCCTGATCAGGGCTTCCTGGTGAACCAGCCTCCGGCCAGTTTCGACGCAGTCTCAGATTGGATGCGCGACACGATGCGGCCGGCCGCACTCGCCAGCGGCTCGTACTTCCCGCCCTCGGGGGCCTTGGGCTACCGCGTCGTCGTCAACGGCAACACCATCGTCGTGGACAAGATCACGGGAGGCATCGACACGGGTGTGTTCGTGACGACGCCCGTGTCATCCATCGCGATCCCCACGTCCGGCATCGTCTACCTCGAGGACACGGTCTGGATCCAGGGAAGCTACTCGAGATCGGTCACCTTCGCGGTCAAGAAGAGCGACAGCGTCGGAGACATCTACCTCATCGGCGACTATGCGCCTTCGAGCGTCGATTCGACCGCGACGTCGGGTCTGGTCGCTGAAGGCAACATCATCGTGCCGGGGTGGTTCGGCAAGCAGGACCTGAGCGTGAACGCGGCCATGATGGCGCGCACCGGGCACATCTACGCTGACATCAAGCAGGGGTACACCCGCAACCGCATCTCGGTCCAGGGATCGCTCGCGTACGGGCTCTCCGGTGGGGACTTCGGCACCGTCGACAAGTTCACGGGGCAGCCGGTCTCCGGCTTCCGCCAGAAGTACTACACGTACGACCCGCGTCTCGACCTCTACCCGCCGCCGCTCTACCCGCAGATCGCGGACGAGTCGCTCAAGGTCGATACCTGGGTCGAGGACAACAACATCGTCTGGTAGGTCGCGAACCTCGGGCGGTCAGAGGACCGGCGGCGTGACGGAGGCGACAGCGGCGACCAGGACCGGCGCGTCGGTGATCTTGCGGTAGCGCAGCGCGCTGGCGCCGCGTCCGATGGTCCGCACGTGATGCAGGGCGGGGCTCCCCCAGGAGGCCTCCTCCATCGCGATGTAGGTGCGCTTCGCCTTGTTCTTCCAGCGGACGAAGATCGCCACGTGGCCGGGCGTGTGCACGGCGTCGCCGGGGCGCAGCTGCGAGATCGCGATCCGCTTCGCCACCGTGTGGATCGTGCGCGAGGTGTACGACGTGCCGAGATGCCACGCCATCGAGACGAAGCCGGAGCAGTCGCGGCGATAGCCGGCGTAGCGGGCGCTCTGGCTGTAGATCACACGCTTGGCGACCCAGGAGTGCGCGCGAGAGAGGACCTCGCTCCGCGTGATGGCCGTGGCTGGCGCGGGGACGAAGCCCACGAGCGTCGCCAGCAGGGATGCGAGCACGATCGCGCTCGCGTGTCGGGCACGCCCGACGGGGGTCAGGAGCTTGTCTCGGGACGTCACACGGTGCCTTCCGTCTGGTGCAGGACGCACGCGGAAGGGGGCGCCGAACGCGCCTCCGGGCCGACGGTGCGTGCTGGTCCTCCCCGCTGGTAGAAGCTCGCGTCATCGCAGATGCCGGGGCGGCAGCCGGTGGCGTGAAGAGCGAGGACGGTGCCAATCCCGGCAACGCCGCAGGTCGGCCGCGGTCTTCCCGCGTGGTCATCGGCCGTTCGCCGCCGACGTCGGCGCGGGCGGTGCGTTCACCTACACCGCCGCCGTCACGGGCACCGGCGCGCTCGACTTGGCGTACGCGCCCGTGGGAGAGGGGCGCGCGGCCGGTCAGGACCTTCACCCTGACGGTCATGGTGCGGTAGC
>JANYKZ010000022.1 GCA_025361505.1 Coriobacteriia bacterium | reverse complement strand
TTCCAGTTCCTGTGCGCCGTTCACCGACGCTTCGAGCGCGTTCGCGGCTGCCGTCCGTCCGCACACCCGCACTCCCGCGTGCGCGCGGGTATCGTGGCGGACACCTCATGAAGCACCCCGCGAGCGCGGGGTTCGAGCGCGTTGCGCTCCACGAGGCCCGGACAACGACCAGTGACCGACCGAAAGGGGCTGGCATGCAGCAGCAGCTGACGGAGATCCGTTGGCATGCGCGCGCGGGCCAGGGAGCCGTCACGGCAGCCAAGCTCGTCGCCGAGACCGCCCTCGAGCTCGACCGCTACATCCAGGCGATGCCGGAGTACGGGCCGGAACGCATGGGTGCGCCGATCCAGGCGTTCACGCGCATCAGTGAGGACCCGATCGAGATCCACAACAACATCGAGTTCCCCGGTGTCGTCGTCGTGCTCGATGAGACTCTGCTCCCGATCGTCGACGTCGCCAGCGGGCTGACCGACGACGGCATCATCATCGTCAACACCTGCAGCCCTCCCGCTGCGGTGCGCGCGGCGCTCGGGATCCCGCACGGGACCGTCGCGACCGTCGACGCCACGGGCATCTCGCTCGACACCCTCAAGCGCGACATGCCGAACACGCCGATGATCGGCGCGCTCGCCAAGGTCACCGGCCTCTTCACGCTCGACCAGGTGACGCAGCACCTCGCGAAGACGTTCGGCAAGAAGTTCAGCCAGGAGGTCATCGACGCGAACATCGCCTCCGTGACCCGTGCGTACGAGGAGGTGCAGGCCTCGTGACCTGGGACATCTCGAAGATCGACGAGTGGAAGTCCGACGAGTTCCCCCGCGGCGCCGTCATCCCGGACTCGGGCAACTCGCGCGACTACGTGACCGGCGGCTGGCGCAGCCAGCGTCCGGTCCGCGACGACGCGAAGTGCACGCAGTGCCTGTTCTGCTGGATCTACTGCCCCGACAGCTCGGTGAACGTCGCTGACGAGAAGGTCACCGACTTCAACCTGAACCACTGCAAGGGCTGCGGCGTGTGCGCCCAGGTGTGCCCCGCGGACGCGATCACGATGGTGCCCGAAGGCTGCGAACTCCCGGAGGTGAAGTAGCCGATGCCGACCCAGAAGACGCTCGCGGTCACCGGGAACACGCTCGTCGCCGAGGCGATCCGCCAGTGCTCGCCGGACGTGATCCCGGCCTACCCGATCACTCCGCAGACGACCGTCGTCGAGGAGCTCGCCAAGTTCGTCGCGAACGGTCGCATGCACGCCGAGTACGTCAACGTCGAGTCCGAGCACTCCGCGATGTCGGCCGCCGTCGGCGCGTCTGCCGCGGGAGCGCGCGTCGCGACCGCCACCTCATCGCAGGGCCTCGCACTGATGTGGGAGGAGCTCCACATCGCCGCCGGCCTGCGGCTCCCGATCGTCATGTTCAACGCGAATCGCGCTCTCGCCGCGCCGATCAACATCCACTGCGACCACAGCGACGTGATGGGCGCCCGCGACACGGGCTGGATCATCCTGTTCGCCGAGACCGCGCAGGAGGCGTACGACAACACGATCATGTCGTTCCGGATCGCCGAGCACCCCGAGGTGCTCCTCCCCGTGATGACCACCGCCGACGGCTTCATCACCACGCATTCGATCGACCGCGCCCAGATCATGGACGACGAGACCGTGGCCGCGTTCGTCGGCGACTACGAGCCCGAGAACGCGCTCCTCGATTTCGGGAAGCCCGTCACCCACGGCAGCTTCGCCGGCCTGGGCGGTCCGTACTTCGAGTTCAAGAACTCGCAGCGCATGGCGATCGAGCGTGCGCGCGACGTCGTGAAGTCCGTCGGCGCCGAGTGGTCCGCCATCACCGGCCGGCCGTTCGGCATGGTCGAGACGTGGGGCATGGAGGACGCCGAGACCGCCATCGTGGTCATCGGCTCCACCGCCGGTAACGCCCGGCACGTCGCGCGCGGCCTGCGCGCCGAGGGCAAGAAGGTCGGCGTCGTGAAGGTCCGCTGCTTCCGCCCGTTCCCGTACGCCGAGCTCGCCGCGGCGCTCAAGGGTGTCAAGGCGGTCGCGGTCATGGACCGCTCCGAGAGCTTCGGCGCCGAGGGCGGCCCGCTCTTCCTCGAGGTCCGCAGCGCGCTCTACGACCTCGATGAGCGCATCCCCGTCGTCGACTACATCTACGGCCTCGGTGGGGCCGACGTGAAGATCGAGCTCATCGACCGCGTCTTCGCGGACCTGTCCGACATCGCGTCAGGGACGGCGGCCCCCTCCGGGCTCGTCTACCTCGGCGCCCGGTAGAGGGAGGTACCATGACGACCATCAGGGAACTCTCCCATCGCGAGGACCTGCTCGAAGGCGGACACCGCCTGTGCGCCGGCTGCGGCGCGTCGATCGCGGTCCGTCAGGTGATGCTCGGCGCCGGCGGGACGCCCGTCGTGGTGGGCTGCGCGACCGGCTGCCTCGAGGTGTCGACGACGATCTACCCGTACTCGTCGTGGAAGACCCCGTTCATCCACAACGCGTTCGAGAACGCGGCGGCGACGGTCTCCGGAGTTGAGTCGGCGTTCAAGGGGCTCCAGCGTGCGGGCAAGATCCCGGCCGACAAGAAGGCGAAGTTCATCGCTTTCGGCGGGGACGGCGGGACGTACGACATCGGGCTTCAGTCGCTGTCCGGCGCGATGGAGCGCGGGCACGACATGGTCTACGTCTGCTACGACAACGGCGCCTACATGAACACCGGCATCCAGCGCAGCAGCGCGACACCGATGGGAGCGTGGGCGACCACCTCGGAGGTCGGATCCGTCGGCCAGGGCAAGCCCCAGCGCCGCAAGGACCTGACCTCGATCATGGCCGCACACAACATCCCGTACGTGGCGCAGGCCTCCATCTCGGACTGGAAGGACCTGACCTCCAAGGCGGAGAAGGCCTTCGCGGTCGAGGGCCCGGCGTTCATCAACGTGTTCGCTCCCTGCCCCCGCGGCTGGCGCATCCCCTACGACAGCACCGTCGAGATCGCCAAGTCGGCCGTGACGAGCGCGTTCTGGCCGCTGTTCGAGGTCGTCGACGGCGAGTGGATCTACACGAAGCGCAGCGTCACCCGCGAGAACCGCAAGCCCATCGAGGAGTTCCTCAAGCCCCAGGGCCGGTTCAAGCACCTGTTCAAGCCGGGCAACGAGGCGCTGCTCGCGCAGGTCCAGACCGAGGTCGACCGCAACTTCGACCACATCCTCAAGCGCTGCGGCCTGTAGGTCGGGCTCGACATCGCGCAACGAAGGGCCCCGCGCGAGCGGGGCCCTTCGGCGTTCTCCGTCTGGCGTTCGCGGGGGGATGGTGCATCATAGGCGCGTGACCTAATCCACGGGGGGACGCGGGGTAGGCGTGAAGGTAGCTGGGACCCACAAAGGCGTGAATCGCAAGACAGTTCTGACCTTCGTCGCCGGGCTCACCGCAGCACTCGGGGTCTTCGGCGCGGTCTACGCGGTCTACCTGAACGTGGGGCCGACCTTCGTGGCGCTGGACATCGCCATCGGCACCTGCGCCATGTACCTGCTGCTGCTGGTCCATGCGCAGCCGCCCCTCTCCGAACTCACCGAGGCCGCCCGCCGGCTCGCCGACGGCGAGTTCGACGTCCGGGTCGACTTCGGCGGCAGGCGCGACCTCGTGGAGCTCGCCGACTCCTTCAACTCGATGACCGAGGCGATGCGCGAGCGCACCGACGCTGCGGCGCACACGGTCGCCGAACTCTCGACCCTCTACGAGATGAGCCGCGCGCTCGGCTCCACGCTCGACCTGGACAGCATGCTCGACGCCACACTCGACGCGGCGATGCACAGCTTCGCGGTCGACTCCGGCTACGTGGTGCTGCGCGACCCGGCGAGCGGCGAGATCGAGCTGCGCGCCTGGCGGGGCACCGGCGACCGCCCCCTCGACAGCCGCGCGGTGCGCGCGTCGATGTCGGAGTGGGTCGTGCGCCAGGGACGCCCCCTGATCTTCAACCCCTCGAAGGAGACCGACGCGGTCGAGAACGTCGACGCGGTCACCGGCGCGCTCGCCGCGCTCTGCGTCCCGCTGGTCTCGGTCGACGTCGTCATCGGCGCGATCGCCGTGGGCAGCCACGACCGCACCGTGCGCTTCACCGGTGACGACGTGCGCCTGCTGTCGACGATCGCGAACCACGTGACGATCGCCGTCGGCAACACGGAGCTGTTCGCCAGCGTCCAGGACGCCTACCTCGCCACGGTGCGCGCGCTCGCAGCAGCCGTCGACGCGAAGGAACCCTACATGCGCGACCACTCCGGGCGCGTCGCGGTCTTCGCCCGGGCGACGGCCGAGCGCATGGGCCTGTCGCACGACCAGCGGACGGCCATCGAGATGGCAGCCTACCTCCACGACATCGGCAAGATCGGCATCAGCGAGCAGATCCTGCGCAAGCCCGGGCCGCTCGACGACGAAGAGATGTCGACGATGCGGCACCACCCGCTGATCGGCGCGAACATCCTGAGCCCCGTGACCTTCCCGTGGTCGATCGCACCGGTCGTGCGCCATCACCACGAGCACTTCGACGGGTCCGGCTACCCCGCCGGACTCAAGGGCGAGGAGATCCCGCTGCTGGCGCGCGTGCTGTCGGTCGCGGACGCCTACGAGGCGATGACGGCGGACCGACCGTATCGCGAGCGCACGCTGGTCGACGACGCGATCGCGGAGCTGCGACGCTGCTCCGGGACGGACTTCGACCCGCGGGTGGTCGAGGCGATGATCGAGGTGCTGACCGACATGGACGCGCTGGCGAGCGGCTCGGAACTCGCCGCCCTCACGGTCGAGCCGTACGAGGCACGCGCGGTCTTCGTCGCGGTCGCCGACGGCATGCTCGCCGCGTTCCGCAAGCTCGGCGGCCCCCGCCTCATCACCAACCTGGAGGCGGAGATGCGGTCGTGGTTGGCAGCGGAGGCCCCCGCGTTCGCGCTGCACGACGGCCACTTCTCGGTCGCCGCAGGCGCGTCGCCCGTGCACGACGGCCAGCTGGACGAGATGCGCACCGTGCTTGGGCGCCTGTCGACGCTCATGTCGGTGGTCACGGGGCCGAGCCTCGTCGACCACTTCTACGGGGAGTCGGTCGAGGCGCTCACCGAGCGGCTGCGCGGGACGGCCCGCGGGTTGGCGCTCTACCGGCGGCCCTGACGCGAGCGGCGACGGAGGTCGTTCGCTTCGCGGCTCGTGCTTCGGCCGAGCCCATCGGTCTCGGCCGGCACTCGCAAGCTTCGCTCGCGACCTCCGTCGCCGCTCGCTGCGCGTTCCGACCCCCAGCCCTGCTGATACACTACGCAACACGCTCGGTGACCTCCTGAAGGAGGTCGCGGCGTATCGTCCGCGTCGTGTGAGAGCAAGCTGGCTATGGCGCTCGTCGTCCAGAAGTACGGGGGCAGCTCGGTCGGTTCGACCGACCGTCTCATGGCGGTCGCCCGCCGGCTGATCCGGGCCAAGGAGCGCGGCGATCAGGTCGTCGCGGTCGTCTCCGCGATGGGCGACGTCACCGACGAACTGCTCGACAAGGCTCGCGCGATCAGCGCGGACCCGCCGGAGCGCGAGATGGACATGCTGCTCGCGACCGGCGAGCAGGTGACCATCGCGCTGCTCGCGATGGCGATCGACACCCTCGGCCACCAGGCCATCAGCTTCACCGGGGCCCAGGCCGGGATCGTCTCCGACGCCGTCCACACCAAGGCGCGCATCCAGGAGGTCCGGGCGGACCGGATGATGGAGGCGCTGGACGCCGGGCGCATCGTCATCGTCGCCGGCTTCCAGGGGCTCACCCCCGACGGCGAGATCACCACCCTCGGACGCGGCGGCTCCGACACCACCGCCGTCGCCGTGGCGGCCGGGCTGGGAGCCGACGTCTGCGAGATCTACACCGACGTTGACGGTGTGTTCACAGCCGACCCGCGGGTCGAGCCTCTCGCCCGCAAGATCGATACGATCTCCTACGAGGAGATGCTCGAGATGGCGGCGACCGGCGCCCGGGTGCTGCAGCTCCGCAGCGTGGAGTTCGCGCGCAACCACAACGTCGTCATCCACGTGCGGTCGTCGTTCAACGACCGTGAAGGCACCATCGTCAAGGAGGCCGACGAGACCATGGAGCAGGCGATCATCTCCGGTGTCACGCATGACACCTCGGAAGCGAAGGTCACCGTGCGCGACGTTCCCGACCGGCCCGGCGTGGCGGCCGAGGTGTTCGGCCGGCTGGCCGACGCCAACGTCAACGTCGACATGATCATCCAGAACGTCTCCGAGGCGGGGACGACCGACATCTCGTTCACCACCCCGAAGGACGACCTGGTGCGGGCGATCAAGGCCGTCGGCGAGGTCGTCGCGGACCTCGGCGCCCGCGAGTGGTCGGTCGACGAGTCGATCGCGAAGGTCTCGCTCGTGGGCGCGGGCATGAAGACGCACCCGGGCGTCGCGGCCCTGATGTTCCGGTCGCTGGCCGACGCGGGCGTCAACCTCGACATGATCTCGACCAGCGCCATCCGCATCTCGTGCGTGATCGCCGCCGACCAGGTGGACACGGCGGTCCGCACGCTTCACAAGGCGTTCGGACTCGACGAGCGCTCCGTCATCGCCGAGACCGCCCCCGCGGCGCCGGGGGCGTGATCGCGATGGCCTGGGACCATCCGATGCCCGCCCGTCCCGTCGTCGCCGTAGCCGGCGCGACCGGCGCCGTCGGCGTCGAGATGCTGCGCGTGCTCGAGCAGCGCGGCTTCCCGGCGTCCGAGGTCCGCGCGCTCGCCTCGTCGCGCTCGGCAGGCCGCCGCGTCCCGTTCGCGGGCGGCGAGCTGGTCGTGCAGGAGATGACCGACGCGAGCTTCGCCGGCGTCGATATCGCGCTGTTCTCAGCCGGCGCCGAGATCTCGCGGAGATTCCGCGACGCGGTCACGGGCGCGGGCGCCGTCATGATCGACAACTCGTCGGCCTTCCGCATGGAGGAGGGCGTCCCGCTCGTCGTGCCGGAGGTCAACCCGGGCGACGCGGCGCTGCACGCCGGCGTCATCGCCAACCCGAACTGCTCCACCATCCAGATGGTCGTGGCGCTCAAGCCGTTGCACGACCTGTCTCCGATCCGCCGCGTGGTCGTGTCCACCTACCAGGCGGCCTCGGGAGCCGGACAGGCCGCGATGGACGAGCTCTACGAGCAGAGCGGCGACTTCCTCGGCGCGCGTGCCTTCGAGCCGCACAACTTCGCGCACCGCATCGCCTTCAACTGCATCCCGCAGATCGACGTCTTTCTCGACGACGGCTCCACCAAGGAAGAGTGGAAGATGGTCGTCGAGACCCGCAAGATCATGCACGCCCCCGAGATCCGGCTCGCGGCCACCTGCGTGCGCGTGCCCGTCCTGCGGTGCCACTCCGAGTCGGTCAACGTCGAGTTCGACGCCCCGGTGAGCGTGGAGGACGCGCGCGCCGCTCTGTCGGCCGCTCCCGGCATCACGGTGCTCGACGACCCCGCGCAGAAGCTCTACCCGATGCCGGCGCTGCTCGAGGGGACCGACGACACCTACGTGGGCCGCCTGCGTCTCGACCCGAGCGTCGAGTACGGACTCGCGTTCTGGGTAGTTGCCGACCAGCTCCGCAAAGGCGCCGCCCTCAACGCCGTCCAGATCGCCGAGCTGCTGCTGCCCTAGCGGCGGTCGACGGCCCCGAAACGGGTACCATCTCTGTGGCGCGTGGGGGCGTGCCGGTATTCCCCACGCGCCGCGTCGTGTTCCGGCGCTCCGAAGCATCCGCACCCGGCGAGGAG
>JANYKZ010000020.1 GCA_025361505.1 Coriobacteriia bacterium | reverse complement strand
GGTGGGCGTGGACTTCCGCGGCGACCCGACGGCCGCACTGCTCGAGGCGCTCGATCCGGAGCAGAACGACAGTTTCCAAGATCACTACCTCGAGGCGCCGTTCGACCTGTCCGACGTCATGTTCATCACGACGGCGAACCTTCTGGACACCATCCCGCCGGCGCTGCAGGACCGCATGGAGGTCATCCACTTCCCCGGCTACACCGAGGACGAGAAGCTGCACATCGCGGTGCAGTACCTGGTCCCCAAGCAGCTCAAGGAGCACGGGCTGACTTCCGGCCGCCTCGAGATCACCGACGAGGCCATCCGTGAGATCGTGCGGCGCTACACGCGGGAGGCGGGCGTGCGCGGGCTCGAGCGGCAGGTCGCGTCGATCTGCCGCCAGATCGCGCGCAGGGTCGTCGAGGGGCACAAGGGCAAGAACCGCGTGACCCAGCGCACGATGCACCGCTACCTCGGACCGCCCCGGTTCAGCTTCGGCATCGCCGAGGACTCGGACGAGGTGGGGACGGCGACGGGGCTGGTGTGGACCGAGGCCGGCGGCGACGTCATCTTCATCGAGGCGACGACCATGCCCGGCAAGGGCGAGCTCATCCTCACCGGACAGCTGGGCGACGTCATGCGCGAGTCGGCGCAGGCAGCGGTCTCCTACATCAGGGCCCACGCCGCCGACTGGTCGATCGCACCCGACTTCAACGAGAAGCTGGACCTGCACATCCACGTGCCGGCGGCGGCGACGCCCAAGGACGGCCCGTCAGCCGGCATCACGATGGCTACCGCGCTCGCCTCGGCGCTCATGGGCTGCGCCGTGCGTCGCGACCTCGCGATGACGGGCGAGATCACGCTGCGCGGGCACGTGCTCCCCATCGGAGGCCTGAAGGAGAAGCTGCTGGCCGCGCATCGCGCGGGCATCAAGACCGTCCTCATCCCCAAGGACAACGTCCGCGACCTGGACCTCCTTCCGCCGCACGTGCGCGAGGAGATCGAGATCGTGCCCGTGTCCGGCATGGACGAGGTCCTCGAGCGTGCGCTCGTCAGGCCCTGCGGCCCGAAGCGGAGCACGCGCGGCCGCTAGCGCCATGGGCTACCATCCCCGCGAGGCACGGTCCGTTCCACGACGTCGGAGTGTCAGGGGGCATCGATGCGCGTGCTCGTCACCGGTGGGGCCGGGTTCATCGGCAGCAATCTCGTCCATGCGCTGATCTCAGGCGGCAACGAGGTCGCGGTCGTCGACGACCTGTCCACGGGGTCCGTCGCGAACCTGCATCCGGCGGCGCACTTCCGCAGTCTGGACATCCTCGATCCCGCGCTGGCCGAGGTGATGGCGGACTTCGCGCCCGACGCGGTCGTCCACCTCGCGGCGCAGACCGACGTGCAGCGCTCGATCGCCGACCCCGGGCGCGACCGGGCGGTCAACGTCGACGGCACCGTCGCGGTGGCCCGGGCCGCGGCCGCCGCGGGTGCGCACAGGGTGCTTTCGGCGTCCTCGGCGGCGGTGTACGGCGACCCGGATGACCTGCCGATCCAAGAGACCGCTCCGAAACGGCCCATCAACCCGTACGGCGCCTCCAAGCTCGCAGCGGAATCCGCGCTCGCGGAGGCCCTCGAGGGCACGGGCGTCGACTTCGCGTGCATGCGGTTCGCGAACGTCTACGGGCCGCGCCAGGACTGGCGCGGCGAGGGCGGCGTCGTGGCGATCCTCGGCTCGCGCTTCGCGGCGGGGGAGCGCCCCGTGATCTTCGGGGACGGCGCACAGACGCGCGACTTCATCTACGTCGGCGATGTCGTCGCGTTCATCCTCGACGCGCTGGAGCTCGAGTCGCCGCTCGGCGGCGACCCGCCCGACGGCCCCTCGTACAACGTCTCCACCGGGGTCGCGACCTCGGTCGAGCAGGTCGCGAGCTACCTTCGCGCGCTGTCGGGCGTGCTCGTGGGGATCGACCACGAGCCCGCGCGCGACGGCGACATCCGCGACAGCGTCCTCGATCCCGCCAAGGCGGAGCGGGTGGTGTCCTGGGAGGCGCGGCAGCCGATCGAGGCGGGTCTCGCGATCACGTGGCGCTGGCTCTCCGCGACCCTGCGATGACCGGCACGCCCGACCTGGCGGCCGTCTACGAGGCCAAGGCGCTCGCCGAACTCGGCGACGCCGACGCTCTTGCGGGCGTCGCGGACGGCGGCTGGAGCGGCGACCCGCTCGGCGACGTCGCGCTCGTCGTCGGCGCGCCTGCGAGGGATTGTGGCGCCGGGTCGGCGTTGCTCTCCCGGGAGGCTGAGGACGCCCTCGGCAAGGCGCTTGCGGCTCTCGGCTACGAGAAGGACTCGGTCTTCGTGATCGCATCCCGGCCCGAGGGGGCGCGAGCGGACGGGCTCGGCCCGCGGCTGCGGCTCGCGCTGGAAGCCGTCGACGCCCCGCTCGTGATGGCGGTCGACCCGCGGGCGGCGGACGATCTCGCCGCGTCGTTCGGGTTGGAGCGCCTCGAGGCCGGCACTCCCGTGCGGGCGGCGGGCCGTGTCCTGGGCTACACCGGCGACTTCGGGGGCTCGCTCGGCGACGACACGGCCAAGGGCCGCGTGTGGGCCGCCATGAGGGCGGTCGCCGCGGCGGCCGGCCACAGGACGCGAGCGAGGCGCCCCTAGGGCGCCTCGCGTCGTCTCGATGTCGTGCCGTGCGGGGCGCGGACTAGTCTTCCTCGATCTCCGTGATCGCGCCCATCGGGCACTCCTCGAGGCAGCTCTCGCACGCCGTGCAATCCTCATCGTTCACGGGCTCCGCGACGTCCCCGACGAGCTCGATCACGCCCGACGGGCATGCGTCCACGCAGACGCCGCAGCCGGAGCATTCGTCCTCATTGATGATCGGTCGGGGCATGTGGGTTCCCTTTCGGTTTCGACGGAGGCCAAGGAGCGGTCGCGCGTACATTACCCACTCGCACGCCGGGTGTAAAGACGCTTTCGGGCCATTGGAGCGCACCTTCCGCGGGGCGCGCCGCGGTCGTCCGCCGCAGCTGCCCGCCCGCGGGGCGCCGGTCCCGGTTTCGGGCGACCGCGGTGCGGGTACCATGTCACCGCAGGACGAACATAACTTGACAACGGGACACTCAGATTTGTACCATTCGTGATGCGCGCACGTTCGCGCCTTCAGACGTTTCGGAAGGAGACCGACCACAATGGGCAAGGTAATCGGCATCGACCTCGGAACCACGAACTCGGCAATGGCCGTGCTCGAGGGCGGGGAGCCCGTCATCATCATCAACTCCGAGGGCGATCGCACGACGCCCTCGGTCGTCGCGTTCCGCAAGGACGGCGAGCGCATCGTCGGCAAGTCCGCGAAGAACCAGGCGATCACGAACCCCGAGAACACCGTCAAGTCGATCAAGCGCTTCATCGGGCGCAAGTTCGAGGAGACCTCCTCGGAGCGCAAGACGGTCGCCTACCAGGTCGTGAAGGGCAAGGACGGTCGCGCGTCCGTCGAGATCGAGGGCAAGGACTTCACGCCCGAGGAGATCTCCGCGATGATCCTGCAGAAGCTCAAGGCCGACGCCGAGAAGTACCTCGGCGAGCCGGTCACGCAGGCGGTCATCACGATCCCGGCGTACTTCAACGACATGCAGCGCCAGGCCACGAAGGACGCCGGCAAGATCGCCGGTCTCGAGGTCCTGCGCATCATCAACGAGCCGACCGCGGCCGCTTTGGCCTACGGCCTGGACAAGGGCGCCAAGGAGCAGACCGTCCTGGTCTTCGACCTCGGCGGCGGCACCTTCGACGTGTCGATCCTCGAGCTCGGCGACGGCGTCTACGAGGTCAAGTCCACCAACGGCGACAACCACCTCGGCGGAGACGACTGGGACCAGCGCGTCATCGACTGGCTGGCCGAGAAGTTCAAGGCCGATCACGGCATCGACCTCCGCTTGGACAAGATGGCCCTGCAGCGCCTCAAGGAGGCCGGCGAGAAGGCCAAGATGGAGCTCTCCGGCGCCCAGACGACGCAGATCAACCTGCCGTTCATCACCGCAGACGCCTCGGGCCCGAAGCACCTCGACTACCAGCTGACCCGCGCCGACTTCCTCAAGGTGACGGCCGATCTGCTGGACCGCTGCAAGAAGCCGGTCGAGGCCGCCATGAAAGACGCCGGGATGAAGATGGGCGCGCTCGACGAGGTCATCCTCGTCGGAGGCTCGACCCGCATGCCGGCCGTGCAGGAGCTCGTGAAGTCGCTCACCGGCAAGGACCCGCACATGGGCGTCAACCCGGACGAGGTCGTCGCGCTCGGCGCGGCCATCCAGGGCGGCGTGCTCGCGGGCGACGTCAAGGGCATCCTGCTGCTGGACGTCACGCCCCTCACGCTGGGCGTCGAGACGCTCGGCGGGGTCATGACCAGGATGATCGACCGCAACACCACCATCCCGACCCGCAAGACCGAGACCTACACGACGGCGGCCGACGGCCAGACCTCCGTGGAGATCCACGTCCTGCAGGGCGAGCGAGAGCTCGCGGCCGCCAACAAGACGCTCGGCAAGTTCACGCTGGCCAACATCCCGTCGGCCCCGCGCGGCGTGCCGCAGGTCGAGGTCACCTTCGACATCGACGCCAACGGCATCGTCAACGTCACGGCGAAGGACCGCGGCACCGGCCAGGAGCAGAAGATCACGATCTCCGGGTCGACGGCGCTCTCCGACGACGAGGTCGAGAAGATGGTCAAGGACGCCGAGGCCCACGCCGACGAGGACCGTCGTGTGAAGGAGGCGGCCGAGGCGCGCAACATCGCCGACACGCTCGTCTATGCGACCGAGAAGACCATCAAGGACCTGGGCGACAAGGTCACGGACGAGATGAAGACCGACGTCGAGTCCGAGATCACGGCCGTCAAGGAAGCCCTCCAGGGCGACGACGTCGACGCCATCAAGGCCGCGACCGAGAAGCTCCAGGCGGCGTCCTACAAGCTGGCGGAGATCGTTTACGCGGACTCGCAGGCCGAGTCCGGTGAGGGCGAAGGCGAAGCCGCCGGCGAGCCGTCCGCGCCCGCCGAGGACGAGGAAGTCGCCGACTTCGAGGTCGTCGACGAAGACAAGAAGTAAGCCATGGTCCCGCGCAAGCCACACCACGCGCACGATGACGACGAGCGCGCGTCCGAGCACCTGCACCGGCTCGATCCCGAGCTGGAGGAGGACCTCGGCGCGCAGCTCGAGGCCGGGCTGACGGGCTCGGCCGAGCTCGAGGCCGCCCGCGCCGAGGCGGACCGCAACCTTGCGGCCGCCCAGCGCTGGCAGGCCGACTTCGAGAACTACAAGCGGCGCCAGGAGCGGGACGCGGCGGAGATGCGCGCCCGCGCCGGTCAGCGCGTCGTCGAGGAGCTGCTCCCCGCACTGGACGACCTGGATCGGGCCATCGAGCACACCGTGGCGAGCGCCGCGTCGGGCACCGAGCTCGAGCATCTTCTGACGGGCGTCGAGATGGTCCGTACCCGCATCGCGGGCGTGTTCGCGGCCGAGGGCGTGACGGTCATCGACCCCTTCGGGCAGCCGTTCGACCCGCACCTTCACCAGGCGGTCGCCGAGAGCCCCGATCCTGAGCTCCCCGAGCACACCGTTGTGGAGGTCTACCAGAAGGGCTACGCACTGGGCGGCCGGGTGATCAGACCCGCGGTCGTGGTGGTCAGCACCGGCGGCCCCTCGGTCATGGGCTAGGGCCCGGCTCACGCCATGGCCACCAAGGACTACTACGAGACGCTGGGCGTGCCGAAGTCGGCAACGGCAGACGAGATCAAGAAAGCCTACCGTCGTCTCGCCCGCAAGCACCACCCCGACGCGGGTGGCAGCGAGGAGCGCTTCAAGGAGGTCGGAGCCGCCTACGAGGTGCTGTCCGACCCTGCGAAGCGCAGGGAGTACGACCAGTACGGCGCCTACTTCGGTGGCAACGTCCCGCCGGGCGGCGGCGGTCCCGGACCCGGCGCGGGCTGGCCGGGCGGGATGCCCGGCGGCGGCCAGGGCTACAGTTCCACGGTCGATCTCGGAGACCTGGGAGACATCTTCGGGAGCATGTTCTCCGGCGGCGCGGGCGGCGGGATCGGCGGACAGCGCCGGTCGACCGCCCAGCGCGGTCGCGATCTGACCTACGAGGTATCGCTCACCTTCGAGGAGGCGCTCTCCGGCCTGTCGACGAAGGTGGACGTCCAGCGAACGGAAGACTGCCCGACCTGCCACGGCACCGGCGCCGCGCCCGGCACGAGTCCTGTGACGTGCCCGGTGTGCAAGGGCACCGGCCACACCGCGCAGGGTCAGGGCCTGTTCTCGGTCTCGCGTACCTGTCCCCGCTGCGGCGGTGCGGGCACGATCGTCGAGAACCCGTGCACGACCTGCCGCGGCAAGGGCAAGGTCGTGAAGGTGAAGCCCGTGACGGTGCAGATCCCGGCGGGCGTGACCGACGGCGGCAAGATCCGCTTCAAGGGCAAGGGCGAGCCGGGCGTGGGCGGAGGCCCCTCGGGCGACCTCTACGTCGTGACCCGTATCAAGCCGCACCCGTACTTCACCCGCGACGGCGCCGACGTGATCATCGAGCTGCCGGTGTCGATCGCCGAGGCGGCGCTCGGCGCGCAACTCGAGGTCCCGACTCCCGACGGCCGCGTGAAGCTCAAGGTGGCTCCCGGCACGCAGGACGGCAAGGTCTACAAGCTCCCGGGAAAGGGCGCGCCGCGGCTCAAGGGCAGCGGCAAAGGCGACCTGCGCGTGCGTGTGAGGGTGGTCGTCCCCTCCGAGCTCAACGCCGAGCAGAAGGAGCTCCTGAAGCGCTTCGCGTCCTCGCGGGGCGAGGCGGACCACCTGCGCTCGCACTTCTCGAACGACTAGGGAGAGACCTACGATGCCACGCAGACGGCGCAACCTCTTTGCGGACGGCGACCGCCCGCTCTACATGATCAGCGTCGCGGCCGAGCTTGCCGGCGTCCATCCGCAGACGCTGCGGATCTACGAGCGCCGCAGCCTGGTCACGCCCCAGCGGACCGCCGGCAACACACGCGTCTACTCCGACTCCGACATCGAGCGGCTGCGGCTCATCCAGCAGCTGACCCAGGAGGAGGGCATCAACCTCGCCGGGGTCGTGCGCATCATCGAGCTGGAGGACGAACGCGAGCGGCTCGCCGACGAGATCGCCCAGCTCCGGAGCGTGATCGAATCCGTTCGGCGGCGCGCGGCCGAGTACGAAGCGGCCCGGGCGTCCGTCGTACGCACCGAGCTCGTGCTGATCCCGCGCGGCGGCCTCCAGAGGCGCCGCAGCTAGAACCATCGCGCGGTGCGTCCGCGGCCACGCAGGTCCGCGGTCCCCGCGCTTCGACCACGAGGACGTGACCCACATGCGACTCGACCGACTCACCGTCAAGGCCCAGGAAGCGCTTCAGGCCGCCTACGGCATCGCCAGCGACGCTGGGCAGCAGGTGATCGAACCGGAGCATCTTCTCAAAGCGCTGCTCGACCAGGCCGAGGGCATCGTGCGGCCCGTCGTGCAGAAGGTGGGCGCCGACCCCGCCGCGATCGGCGCCGAGGTCGACGAGGCGATCGCCCGCCTGCCCAAGGTGAGCGGAGGCGGACTGCAGGTCGCCTTCGGTCCGCGGCTCAACACCGTGACGGAGCAGGCGTTCAAAGCGGCCGAGTCCCGCAAGGACACCTACGTCTCGACCGAGCACCTGCTCATCGGCATGGCGGACGACTCCGGCGACGCGGGCAAGGCGCTCGCGCGGGCCGGCGTGACGGCCGCGCGCCTCGGGGCGGCACTCGACGAACTCCGCGGCGGGGCTCGCGTCACCAACGAGAACCCCGAAGCGCAGTTCCAGTCGCTCGAGCGGTTCAGCCGCAACCTCACGCAGGCGGCGCGCGACGGTAAGCTCGACCCCGTCATCGGCCGCGACGAGGAGATCCGTCGCGTCATCCAGGTACTCTCCCGGCGCACGAAGAACAACCCGGTCCTCATCGGCGAGCCCGGCGTGGGCAAGACCGCCATCGTCGAGGGCCTGGCGCTGCGCATCGTCAGCGGCGACATCCCGTCCTCCCTCGCCGACAAGGAGGTCATCGCGCTCGACCTCGCCTCGATGGTCGCGGGGGCCAAGTACCGCGGCGAGTTCGAGGACCGGCTCAAGGCGGTGCTGCGCGAGGTGGAGGAGGCCGAGGGCAGGCTCATCCTGTTCATCGACGAGCTGCACACGATCGTCGGAGCGGGTGCGGCCGAGGGAGCGATCGACGCCTCGAACATGCTCAAGCCCGCGCTTGCGCGCGGCGAGTTGCGCGCGGTCGGCGCCACGACGCTCGACGAGTACCGCGAGCACATCGAGAAGGACGCGGCCCTCGAGCGCCGGTTCCAGCCCGTCTACGTGGGCGAGCCGAGCGTCGAGGACACGATCGCGATCCTTCGCGGTATCAAGGAGAAGTACGAGGTCCACCACGGCGTGCGCATCACCGACGGCGCGCTCGTGGCGGCCGCGACACTGTCGCACCGCTACATCGCCGACCGCTTCCTGCCCGACAAGGCGATCGACCTCATGGACGAGGCGGCGAGCCGCCTGCGCATCGAGATCGACTCGATGCCGACCGAGGTCGATGTCGTCGACCGGCAGGTCCGGCAGCTCCAGATCGAGGAGGCCGCTCTGGCCAAGGAGAGCGACACCGCCTCGGCCGAGCGTCTCGAGACGCTGCGCGCGGACATGGCCGCGCTCTCCGAGACGCTCTCGGGCCTCAAGGCCCGCTGGACGAGCGAGAAGGAGGTCATCGGCGGCGTCCGGACCGCGAAGGCGGAGCTCGACGCGGCGAAGGCCGACGAGGAGCGCGCCGAGCGCGCCGGAGACCTGCAGCGCGCTGCAGAGATCCGCTACGCGCGCATCCCCGAGCTCGAGAAGCGCATCGAGGTCGCCGACGCGCGGCTCAAGGAGCTGCAGGCGGGCACCCCGATGCTGAAGGAGGAGGTCGACGACCAGGACATCGCGGAGGTCGTCTCCTCGTGGACGGGCATCCCGCTGTCGCGGTTGCTGGAGGGCGAGATCGCCAAGCTGGCGCACCTCGAGGAGCTGCTCCACAAGCGGGTCGTCGGGCAGGACGAGGCGGTGGCGGCGGTCGCGAGCGCCGTGCGCCGCAGCCGCGCGGGGCTGTCGGACCCGGACCGGCCCATCGGCACCTTCATCTTCATGGGGCCGACCGGCGTGGGAAAGACCGAACTCGCCAAGGCGCTCGCGGAGTACCTCTTCGACGACGAGCGCGCGCTCGTGCGCATCGACATGTCCGAGTACATGGAGAAGTTCAGTGTCCAGCGCCTGATCGGCGCGCCTCCGGGCTTCGTCGGCTACGAGGAGGGCGGGCAGCTCACCGAGGCCGTCCGCCGCCGCCCGTACTCCGTCGTGCTGCTCGACGAGATCGAGAAGGCGCACCCGGACGTGTTCAACATCCTGCTGCAGGTTCTCGACGACGGGCGCCTGACCGACGGCCAGGGGCGCGTCGTAAGCTTCCGCAACGTCATCGTCATCATGACGAGCAACGTCGGCTCGCAGTTCCAGCCGCTGCTCGAGCAGGGCAACGAGGAGGACGCGGCGAAGCTCGGCGACGAAGCGTTGCGCGCGACGTTCCGCCCCGAGTTCTTGAACCGGGTCGACGACATCGTCACCTTCCACCAACTGACGATGGAGCAGATCGAGAGGATCGTGGACCTCCAGCTGGAGCAGATACGCGCGCGGCTCGCCGAGCGCAAGATCGCGCTCCTGCTCACCCCGGCGGCGGTGGAGCGCATCGGGCTCGACGGCTTCGACCCGGTCTTCGGCGCGCGGCCCCTTAAGCGCGCGATCCAGCGCGAGGTCGTGGACCGCGTGGCCAAGGCGATGATCGACGGCGACGTGCACGAGGGCTCGACGGTCACCGTGGACATCGGGGAGGACGGGGAGCTCGCGCTGAGGATGTAGGCGCGCCGGCAGAGTTGCGGGTTGCGGCAGTTCGCGTGGGCGCGGCGCGGGTATGTTACCCGTACGCCCCTGCGCGCGGCGGGCCTGGCGAACGCCATCAAAGGTATGCGACAGGCTCGTTCGGGGGGACCACGGCTACGGTGTGTTTGCATTCGGCGGCTGCAGCCTACCGTTCGGTATGCGAAGATGTCCGTCTGTCCGTTAGTGGAGGAATCGGGGTTTGTCCGCTCCGATACCCTCTGTGGCGCTGACGGACGATGCGCCGGGACGGAGGAGGTGTCTGAGGTGAGGGATACGCAGGGCTATCTCGGACGAGCCGGACTCGAACGGGCCGACGTCGCAAGCGTCGACGTGCCGACGCGCCCGTGGACGCCGCACGTCTCGTGGCCGGTCGCGCTCGCATCCCTCGACGTCTCGGCGATCCTCCTCGTGGTGCTCGTTGCCGCGTACAGCAGGATGCCCGTCACGCTTCTCGCGTGCTACGCCGTGGTCCTGCTGTTCCTGCTGTTCACCGGCGGGGTCTACGCCGAGCGGGTCAACGGCGAAACGCCCGGTCGCGTCCCGTTCACGGTCTCAGCCATCACGCTCGCGGCGATGGGGGCCATAACGCTCGACTTCATGCTGCTGCACTCCGCGGTCACCCCGGCGGGCATGCTGGCCTTGTGGGCGGGAACCGTCGGCGCTGTCGGAGCCGACCGCCTGATCGCGTGGCCGATCGGGACCGCCATGCTCAAGCAGACCGCCGCGCGCGGGACGCTCATCATCGGCAGCGGCGTCTCCGCGACCTTGCTCGCGGAGAAGATCTCGCGCCACCCGGAGTTGGGGCTCGAGACCGTCGGGTTCGTCGACGACGGTCCGCGCCGGTCGGTGCGCGGTCGCCCCGAGCCGCTGCTCGGCGGGGTATGCGACCTCGCCGGCATCATCGACGACTCGGACGCCAAGGTCGTCATCTTCGCCTACACGCGCAACGCGACGCCGGACATGCTGGACGCGTTGTACCGCGCCGACCACCGCGTCGACGTCCTGATGATGCCGCGCTACTACGAATTCGTGAGCACCGGGATGAGGGTCGAGGGGCTGGCCGGTATGCCTCTGCTGCGGCTCAACCGTCCTGAGCTGGGGTTCACGGAACGCATGTCCAAGCGCATCGAGGACGTCGTGATCGCGTCGGTCGCGATGCTACTGACGCTGCCGCTCCTTCCATTCGTGGCGCTCGCCATCAAGCTCGACACGCCCGGTCCCGTCTTCTACTCGCACGAGCGCGTGGGCAAGCGCGGACGGCTGTTTCGCATGTACAAGTTCCGGTCGATGACCGACGACTCCAGTCAGGACTGCGCGGAGCTCGCGCACAAGCTGAGCGAAGCCGCGGAGGACTTCACACCGGTCCGTGACGATCCGCGCCTGAAGGGCAAGCCGGACTGGCGCATGACGCGGGTGGGCAGGTTCCTGCGCGTGACGTCGATCGATGAACTGCCCCAGTTGTTCAACGTGCTAAGGGGAGACATGAGCCTCGTGGGCCCGCGCCCGCCGATGCCCGAGGAAGTCGCCTCCTACGAGGAGTGGCACAAGAAGCGCCTGGCCGTCTCACCCGGCATCACCGGGATCTGGCAGGTGAGCGGCCGCTCCGACCTGCCGTTCGACGAGATGGTGTGGCTGGACTTCGCCTACGTGGACTCATGGTCGCTGTGGCTCGACTTCAGTATCCTGCTGCGGACGGTGCCGGCTGTTCTCTCACGCAGGGGCGCGCACTAGACGCGAATGCCGCTCGGGGAGTGGCGTGACCGATGCTCCAGCGTCGCACTAGCCGCGGCGCGGCTCCGAACCGAGGCCCCCGCTTGAGCGCGCCCGCGTAGCGCGTTCTACGAGGCGCACGAAGGAACTGCGGGGCCGCGCGAAATGCGCTCAGCTCTTGGAGTCGCTCGAAGCGACCGGGATGGACCACGTATTCCAGATGCATGGGTAGGCGGAACTCTGTGAGCATACCGTCGGGGAGCAGGAGCGCGCGCGGTCCATCTTCGTGATTGGGCGCACGAGTCGACGGTGAGCGCCGACGGATCAAACGGAAGCGTGCACGCATCGTGCGGGTACCGTCTTCTGGGACACCGCTACGCGCCGCGGTAGGTTTCCATGTACTGTTCGGCGATGCGGTCCCAGTCGTAGGTCTGCGCCATCACCCCTGCATACTCCGTGCGACGGGACCTCGTCTCCGCCTCCGTCTCGGCGAGCGTCTCCGATATGGCGCGGGTCAGGTCGGTCGTGTCTCCTGCCCGGAACAGCGGAAACCCCTTTGGCAGGATCGCAACGTTCTCTGGGATGTCGCTCGCCAAGACACGGGCACCGGTCGCGATCGCCTCGAGCAGCATCATGGACATCGCCTCAACGGTGGAAGGGAAGACGAACAGAGCCGAAGCGGCGACGAGTCCAATGAGCACGTCCCGGTCGTCTATGCGAGGCATGAACACGACGTTAGAGTCTCCAGCGGCGAAGCGCAATTCAGCCTCGTGACCGGGGGCGTGCCACAGGTCGCCGACCACCAGCAGGGCGAGGTCCGAGCCCGAGGCGCGCCACGCATGGATGAGCGTGAGACACCCTTTGATCGGGTCGACACGCGCGGCTGCGAACATCACGTACCGGCCCGGTTGGAGACCGACGGAAGCGAGCAGAACGGCCGCGCCTTCTGAGTCGGCGAGAGCGTTGCGGTCAATGCCGTTGGGGATGTAGCGCACCGGTCTGTGGTACCGCGCCTTCAGCCGCTGTGCGCGCGGGGCTGCCACGCACGTGGCGGCCGAGGCCCATCGGACCGAAATGCGTTCTGCGATCCGCATCAGGGACTTCGCGAAGCGGTTCCACTTGGCCGTCTCGTATGGCGAGCCATGGTTCGTGGTGACGACACGTGAGCGAAGCCGTAGCAGAGGGACCACGAACCCGTTTTCGGAGCCATGCACGTGTACGACATCATAGCCCTGGGCCAACGCGCAGACCGCCGAGCTCACGTCTAGGACGAAAGGCCCGAGGTGCTTCCAGGTGGGAACTGGTAGCGCCACGACGCGGACGCCCTGATACCTCGCGCTCGAACAAACACGCCGGCTGCCATACACTGTCACCTCGTGGCCCACGGCCTGACGAGTCGCGATCGCCTCGACAACGCGTTCGGTCGCACCGCGCGACGGCAATCCTTTACTGCCGATGTGTGCGATCCGCATGTGGCGGCCCTCGTTGCGCCCGGCAATCGGCTGCCGGGTCTACACCGGCACGTCTATGATACCTTGCCGCTCACCACGTCCGCGTAGAGCTTCTCGAGCGCGACCACGTAGTCGGTGGCGTCGCGCGACGCAGCCGTAGCGAGCGCGCCGCCCGCAGAGCGGCGCCACAGCTCCGGGTCGTCCAGCAGCCGATCGATGGCCACCGCGAATTCGCTGGCAGTCCCCGGGGTAGTGGTGATGCCGTTGACTCCGTCAACAACGAGTTCTAGTATACCGCCGATTCTGGAGGCGACCACCGGCCGCGCGTGTGCGAATGCCTCGATGACCGAGTACGGGCTGTTCTCGTACAGCTGTGACGGGACGACGACCACCCGCGCGGCGTCGATGAGCCCGCCCAGGACGTCTTTGCTGACACGCCCGTGCGTGTGGACCTCCGCGCCGTTCAGGCGCAGGGCCGCGGCCTTCGCCTCAACCTCGCCGCGGAGCTGCCCGTCGCCGGCAATGTCCAGCCGGACGTCCGGCGAATGCTCGAGGGCCTCGAGCAACGTCAGAACGCCCTTCGTCCGCTCCAGCTGGCCCGCAAACAGGACGCGCCTGCCGTCCGGCATCTCAACATGGGAGGCCAAAGGCATGTTGTTGAAGTTGGGCATGTGGACGAACTTGTCTGGCGGCCAGCCGAACTCGATGAACTTGTCGCGAAGGAACACGCTGGGAGCGATGAAGGCGTCGACGCGGTCGCGAAGGTGCAGGAACCGGTGCGCCTCCGCCTCGAGCGTCGCGATGAAGCTCGCGCTGCGCGAGTCCTTCTTGCACGTGTGCAGCGTGCACTGCATGAACCGACCGCCCTTGCACCGTTCGCATATCTCGCCATGACTCGCGAGATCGGTGTTCGGACACAGGAGCTTGCAGTCGTGCAAGGTCCAGACCGTCGGTATGTCCCTGGCGTTCAACTCGTCGATCACCGAGGGCGTGAGATGTGCATGGATGTTGTTCAGGTGAGCGACATCGGGGCGCCAGTCGGACAGCATCCCGGACAAGGCTCTTCGCGCGCCGAACGAGTAGATGGATCGAGATAGGACGCGCAAAGCGTTCGCGGGGGTCTTGTGCGCATTCATCGCTCGGAAGTCGATCTCCGGGACCCAGTACCGTGAGTCTGCGCACTGGATGTTGTCCGGATGCTGCATGGCGAAGAACCGCACCTCGTGCCCGCGACTCCTCAGGGCCTCAGCGAGATCGAGGGCATACACCTCGGCGCCGGCGCGCCTGTAGTGATAGGTGTTGACGAACAGGATCTTCACTTTGCCCCGCTGCCCCTCGGAATCTCGAACCGTCGGCGCGTTGCATTCGGGCACGCCCGTCGCATGGTAGCCTACCGTTTCTTGGACGTCACGCCATGCCGCTCGATGCGCGATCGCAGCCGATCGAGCATCGGGTGCTCGAACACCCCGGCGAGCCGGACGGCGAGCACGTACGCCGGGACGTCGCGCATGCCGTCACGTCGGAGCGCATAGGGACTCGTGTGGGGATCGTTGACCCCGTTCTCGGTCGTGTAGGCCCAATGGAAGCCGTTCTCGCGGAGTGCGTCGATCGTCGACGCGTTGAAGAAACGCTGCTTCCCGTAGGGATACGCGAACGCCGTCATGGGAACGCCCAGCTGATCTTCGATGCTGCGCTTGGACGCGCCGATCTCACCTCGCGCCTCTTCCGGGGCAAGCCGCGAAAAGTCCGGGTGTGTGACGGAATGCGCACAGAAGGTAATCCCGGCCGCGTGCATCTCGCGCACCATGTCCCAGGTCAGCATGGGGGAACTAGCGTCGCCCAGAGGCGCCTGGCGTTCGAGGGCCGCAACCGTCCGCTCGCGTTCGGGTGTGGAGAGACCCTTGACCAGGTCGACGAGGCGGCCGATCTCTGCGGATGCGCGCCGGTCGCTGGCGACAAGAGCCCTCGCGAACACGGCGGCGAGTGGTGCAGGTACGTCCGGGTCGGCAACGGTCGAACGCACCCCCACACGTCGGCACTCTCGCACGACGTCCCCGATCCGGTCCCACCACAGCGGGTCGCCCGTTTCCAGCGGGCCAGTGCACAGGAAGACCGCCGCCGGGATGCCGAGCTCCTTCAGCAAAGGGAAGGCGGCCGTGTAGTTGTCTCGGTATCCATCGTCGAACGACACGACCACGCTGTCGCGATCGAGCGCCAAACGCCCCGCGAGGTACTCCTGGTACTGCTCCAGGGAGAGGAAGGCGTACCCGTGACGAACCATGTACTCAAGGTGGTCACGAAAGCGACCCGGCGACACGCAGACGTCGTGGTAGCCGAGCGGGGTCCAAGCGATTCGATGGTAGACGATGACCGTGCACCGCGGACCTGACCGCCGCCTCCGGTCGAGGTGCTCGAAGATTCTGAGGCCTCCGGAGTAGTACAGCAGGAAGGAGGCGACCCGCGCCATCTTCCATTCGATGCTAGCCATGGACTTTGCGCTCCCGACGGTCTTGGCGCGCAGCGAGATCGCCGTTGCGAGTCGATCGCCGCGGCGCGGCGAGGTCATGCCGATCGCGACCATCCGCCACGTTTCTCACTGCCTCTTGCGAGCGGTTCAATGAACATTCTCGCAGTGTCGCCCGTGCTGCGCCATGCGTAGGCCCTACGACCGATTGTTCGCAGCGGAGAGCCACGAACGGCGTGCCTGAGCGGGGTGGGCTGTCATGCGATTGCCGCTCGTCTACAACACTGAGCGGCGGGCTCACCAGGCGGACAACAAGGGTCGCTTGGCGGGTTCTCGTCGTCCGTGCCCACCAATACCGCGCGGTCGGGGAGCCGCCAAGGCCGACGAGACTCGATCAGGTCAGAGTCCCAGCGCGCGTCTTGCAGCGACTGACTCGGACACGCGCCCGAGCGCGAGCGACCGGTCTACGCAGCGTCGACTCGCGTCGGATGTCCTTCGTCCAGGTAGGTGGCCCCCGGGGTCTCGGCCATTCCGCGTGCGAGTCCCACCACCATGGCCATTGCCATGCTGGACTGGAAGAAGATTATGCCGTTGAAGAAGGCCATAACGACAAAGGCCACAACCATCGCGACCATCAGCCGACCCACGGCTCGAGCCTGAACGGATTGCTCCGGACTCATCGCGAGCTTCGCGGTGGACACGAAGAGCCATGCAATCACCACGAGGTAGAGCGCCAAAAGGCCCACCCCGCCTGTGACGAGGAGTTCGAGGAAGTCGTTGTGCGACCAAAGCGCTGTACCTAGCGTAGCGGACACCGCAGCGAAGCTCGCGTTTGAACCCTGACCAAGGAGCAGTGTGCCGCCGGTGGCTGTGGCAGATCGAAGGACGGTCGCCCAGATGCCAAGGCGACCCGACCCGGCTTGTAGTTCCTGTCCGCCGCCGCTCACCAGGAAGGTCAGATCGGAGATTCGCGAGGACAGGGTGTCCTGGAAGGCCCAGGCTGCGGCCACGGCGGCCGCGAATGCGGTCGTGGCAATGGCAAGGGCGCCTCGACTGCGATTCTCGAATTTCCAGAACAGGAACCAGAGTACGAGAATCGCGAAAGCGAGAAACGTCGTCCTGACAAGCGAGAGCGAGACCCCGATCGCGATTACTGCGGCGAGCAGCAGGTATCGCCCTTTGTGGCGCCCAAGCATCGCGCCAATCCAGACGAACGCCGAGGCCAAGACGCCCATCGAGGCGAGGCCGTGCGGGCCCTGCGTCACGCTCTCAGCCTGGCCGGCGTAGTATGCCGGTCCGTACGGGTTGGTCGCGAGGGCCAGGCCCATCACGGCTACCGTCAGGATCGCGAGAACCACGCCGGCGCGCTGAATGAGCGCTTGGCCCTCGCGCGTTCCAGCGATCTGCTCGCACGTAAGAGCGAACAGCACAAAGGACCCGATCTTGACCCAAGTCGAGAGCGTGTAGGAGAAGTCTCCACGGCCGAACGCAAATGCGGCGTAGGCGATGACGAAGACCACGGGCACGAACCAGCCGTATCCACGCAAAGGTCGGCGGAACCCCACGAGAAGCCAATAACAGGCCAGAACGATCATGAACCCTGCGCCCCACAGTGTGCCAATCGACACGCCGCCCACTTGCACGTAGACTGCGGCGTCGGCGAAGGGGCGGAGCATGGCGTACGCGATCACCGACAACTCGGGGGCCGAGAAGACGCCGACGCCCAGCAGGAGGGCGATCGGT
>JANYKZ010000095.1 GCA_025361505.1 Coriobacteriia bacterium | reverse complement strand
GGCCGGTCAACACCGCGAGCCCTCCGCGCATCCCCGAGAACACCGGTAGCCCGACGGCCCCGACGAGCAGGTAGACGCCCACGGCGAACGCGGCCCAGCTACGCGGCATGACGAGGGCGATGAGGACGAGCGCCAGGATCTGTAGCGTGGCGGGGACGGTCCCGAACGGGACCGAGATCGCCGCGGAAGCCGCGAGCAGGGCCGCCAGGAGCGCCGTGGTCGTGACCTGGCGCGCGGAGGAGGTGGTGGCGACCGGCGACATGAGGGCTCCTAGAGCAGAGGGTGCGGCGGGATTCCGTAAACCACTCGTTCGGGTCGGTTCACGGTACCCGACCGTGCGAGGGCCCGTCAACGTCCGCGGCGCGGTCCGGAGAGACGATCACTCCTCGCGCAGAGTCACGTCCCCCGCCACGATCGGCACGGTGCCCGCCTCGGTGGCGACGAGCAGACGCCCGACCGCGTCGATCCCCACGACCTCGCCCTGGGCGAGCACCCGGCCCGCGGCGTCGCTGACGCGCACCGGCCTGCCCGCCAGGTAGGAGCGGCCCTCGTACTCGGCGGCGAAGGGCGCGAACCCGTCGCTCTGCCACCGGCGGTAGGCGCCGGCGATCCCGTCGAGCACGGCGGCCGCCACTTGGGCGAGCGGCACCCTGCGTCCGAACAACTCGTCGACGCTCGCGAAGCGGAGCCGGTCGGGAGTGCTGCGCACGTTGATCCCGACGCCGGCGACGATCCACGAGATGAGCCAGCCCTCGCTCAGCCCCTCGAGCAGCACCCCCGCGACCTTGCGCCCATCCACGCAGAGCAGATCGTTCGGCCACTTCAACAGGGTCTGGACACCCAAGGTGTCGAGCCCGTGCGCGACGCCCAGCCCGACCACGAGCGGCAGCACGATCGCTTCAGGCGTCTCGACCCGGGGACGCAGGAGCACGGAGGCGTACACGCCGCCGGGAGGCGAGGACCACTCGCGACCCAGGCGCCCCCGGCCGGTGGTCTGCTCCGCCGCAAGCACGACGGTGCCCTCGGGGGCTCCGTCCAGCGCGAGCGTGCGCGCGTCGTCGTTGGTCGAACCGGTGACGCGCCCGCCCTCGATCCGGACGAAGAAGTCGTCGCGCAGAAGCGGGCGCACTTCGAGAGGGAGCGGCGCGTCCGGGGAGCTCACGAGCGTGTAGCCCTCGCCCGCCCGCGCGTCGACCTCGTAGCCGAGTTCCCGCAGCGCCTCGACGTGCTTGCGCACCGCGACGCGGCTGACCCCCAGCTCGGTCGCCAACAGCTCGCCGGAGACGCCCCCGGGATTGTCGCGGAGCGCCTGCAGGATGACGACCCTGCGGTCGTCAGACCTCTTCGTCATCCTCGTCGCCCCCTTCGGGCTCCGGCGCGTCGTCCATCAGCGCCAGTTCGGCCTCCTCGACCTCGAGGTCGATGATCTGCCGGTCGATGCGGGCGGACCTCCAGCGACGGTACCCCACGTAGAGTCCCACGACGACCGCCATCGCCACGACCGCCCAGACTCCCGCCCTGCTCAGCCACGCGAGTACCGCCTGCAGGTTCGCGCCGAAGAAGTACCCGATGACGCACAGCCCTGTCGAGTACACGATCGCGGAGAGCGCCGTGTAGAGCGCGAACGGGCCGAGCGACATGTCGCCGACGCCCGCCAGCAGCGGTGCGAAGTTCTTGAAGCCCGCTGTGAAGCGAGCGAGGAAGATGGTCTTCGTGCCGTGGATCTCGAAGTAGCTCTCGGCGTCGTCGAGGCCCTTCGTCAGGCGGGGAAAGCGTCCGACCACGACCATGAGCAGCGGCCGGCCTCCGACGCGCCCGATCAGGTATGACAGCGCGCTGCCGACCGACGTCCCGGCGATCGACGCGAGCCACACGCCGATGATGCTGAGGCCGGGGTCCTTGGCAGCCGCGGCGGCCACCACCATCACCACCGTCTCACCGGGGACGAGGCTGCCGGCGATGAACAGGTTCTCGAGCGCCCCGCCCACGAAGGTGGCGAGGTAGCCCCACGCCCCCATCGCCACGAGCAGCGCGTCGAGCCAGGGGACCCCGCTGATCGTGACGACCGGCATCCTAGCCGGCCGGCGGGGCGGCGACCGTGGCCGGCGCCGCGTCGTCGTCCCGGCGCAGCTTGGCCTGCCACGTCCAGCGGTCCCACAGGTACCGCCGCGGCCACAGCGCCGCCCAGGCGATGCCCGTGATGACCGTGCCGAGCTCGAGCCAGATGAGCGAGCGGGTCATCGCGGTCGCCATGAACCCGCACAGGGCAGGCGCCTGTGCCACCAGCACGCCGGTCGCCGCGGCGGTCGCGAAGGTCGCGAAGGCCGCGCGGGGTCGCCGGAACTCACGCGCACGGGCCAGGTGCTCGCCGATGCCGATGTGCGAGATGCGCTCCCGCACGAAGGGGGCGCCCGTCACCACACTGAGGGCGACGGCGACCAGGATGCCGACCACCAGCGGCTCCTCATGGGGCCGCCCGGGCACCAGCTGCAGCACCCCGGTCGCGATCCAGAAGAATGCGAGCAGGCCGAGCAAGGCCAGACAGGAACGCTTCGCCGCGCGCAGCGACCACTCGTACCCGTCGTCATCGTCGGGAAGGTCCTTCACGGCGTCCCTCATCCCTCGTCGAGTCCCACGTCCAGCGGCGGAGCGAGCGTCAGAGCGCTCGCGCTCACCCGGTCCACTCCGGTCTTCTTCAGTGTTGCGAGACGCTCGAAGGTGACGCCTCCCGACGCCTCGGTGAGGCAGACGCGGCCCGAAGGGGTCGCCTTCCTGACCGCCCCGACCGCCTCCACGAGGGTCGCGTCGTCCATGTTGTCGAGGAGCACCATGTCGGCGCCCGCGGCCGCCGCCTGCGCCGCTTGGGCGACCGTGTCCGCCTCGACCTCGACTTGGAGCGACGGATGCAGAGCGCGGGCGCGGCGCACCGCCTCCGCGATGCCGCCCGTCGCGGCCACGTGATTGTCCTTGATGAGGACCATGTCGAACAGCCCCATCCGGTGGTTCGACGCCCCGCCGACGGCCACCGCGTACTTCGACAGGGCCCGCAGACCCGGGAGTGTCTTGCGCGTGTCGACGACCGTCAGCGACGCCCCGGCCTCGGCCTGCCACCGGGCGGCCCGCGTCGCGATCCCCGACAGCACCATCACGAAGTCGAGCGCGGTCCGCTCCCCCGCCAGCACGACTCGGGCGTCGCCCGTGACCTCGAGCAGAGCCTGGCCCGCGACGACGGCCGCACCCTCTGCGACCAGCGGGAAGCACTCCGGCGCCTCGGTTCCGCTGGCTGCGGCGAGCACCTGCCAGACGCGTTGCGCAACGGGCAGTCCGCAGACCACCCCCGCGCCGCGCGCGCGCACCGTCCCGTCGAAGCGGGCGGCGGCCGGCAGGAGGGAACCGGTGACGTCACGGTCGAGCAGCCCCGGCTCGGATGCCAGCAGCGCCGACGGATCCACGCCCAGGTCCTCGGCGAGCGCTCCGGCGACTGCCGCGTCGACGTCCGGCAAGCGGAATCCGTGGCTCACGACACGTCCTGCGCGCCGGAGATCGGGAGGGCGCGCACCGCGTCCAGCCGCGGCCGCGCACCGCGGCGCCATACCGTGTGCACGCGCCAGTGCGCGTCGTCGCGCGCAGGGTAGTCGTCGCGCCAGTGGGCGCCCCGGCTCTCCGTGCGATAGCGGGCGGCGTGGGTCGTGAGCGTCGCCAGCGTGATCATGTTCTGGACCTCGAGGTCGGCCGGACTGCCGGGCGTCGCGTCAAGCAGACCGCATAGTCCGTCGAGAACGTCTCCCGCGCGGGAAAGGCCCTCCTCCGAGCGGTTCACGCCCACCGAGTCGCTCATCGTCGCCTGCAGCAGCCCGCGCGCCGGCAGCGGGTCGATCGGTGTCTCCGCGTCGTCACCCTGCGCGGAGATCCGCAGAGGGTCGCCGGCGGATGCGGGGGCCAGGGCGCGGACGATCCGCCTGGAGAGCACCAGACCCTCGAGCAGCGAGTTCGACGCGAGGCGGTTGGCGCCGTGCAGCCCCGTGCAGGCGCACTCGCCCGAGGCGTAGAGACCGCGGACGCTCGTGGCGCCATCGATGTCGACGCGGATCCCGCCGATGGAGTAGTGGGCGGCGGGCGCCACGGGGATCAGATCCCTGGAAAGGTCGTAGCCCGCTTCGAGGCAGGTCTCGAAGATCATCGGGAAGCGCGCCCGCAGGACGGGTTCGCCCAGGTGCCGCGCGTCGAGCCAGACGTTCGGGCGCCCGCAGCGCGCCATGACCTTCACTATCTCGCGGCTGACCACGTCGCGCGGCGCGAGTTCGGCCAGCGGGTGCACGCCGAGCATGAAGCGCTGCTCGTCGCAGTCGAGAAGGTAGGCGCCCTCTCCGCGCAGCGCCTCGGTGATGAGAAACTTCGGGTTGGCCGCGGAGTCGAACGCGGTGGGGTGGAACTGGACGAACTCGAGGTCGGCGAGCTCGGCGCCCGCGCGCCACGCGGCCGCGACGCCGTCCCCGGTGGCCACCGCGGGATTGGTGGTCACGCGGTAGAGCTGTCCGGCCCCGCCGGTGGCCAGCACCACGGCCTCCGACCAGAACACGCGCAGCCCGTGCACCTCCGGGTCCCACACCAAGGCCCCGACGCACCGGTCGCCCGCGGTGAGCAGGTCGACGAGGAAGTGCTCCTCGAAGAGGTGGACGCGCTCGGCGCTGCGCACGCGTCCGGAGAGCGTGTCCTGGATCTCGGCGCCGGTCGCGTCGCCGGAGTGCAGCACACGCGGCAGGGAGTGTCCGCCCTCGCGGTGCAGGTCGATCGCACCCGAAGCCTCGTGGTCGAAGTCGACGCCCATGGCGACCAGACCGCGCAGCGCGTCCCCGGCCTCGTCGACGATGGCGCGCACGACGTCCTCGTCGCACAGGCCCGCCCCGACCACGAGCGTATCGGCGAGATGCAGGTCGACCGAGTCGGCCTCGCCAACCGCCCCCGCGATGCCGCCCTGCGCGTACCACGTGTTGGTCTCCGCGACCTTGCCCTTGGTGACGAGGTTGACGGTCCGTCCCGTGGCGGCCGCGCCCAGAGCGGCCGTCAGACCGGCGATGCCGCTTCCTATCACGAGCACGTCCGAGCGCAGCTGCGGCAGCTCCTCGGTGTCGAAACCCATCAGGTAGCGGCGCCCGAGCGCGTCGGGGAGCCGGCGGTGCGCGGCGAGCGCGGGGTCCGCGACGGGGCCTTCGTTCGTAGGGTCGTCCATCATCATCCGATCGCGATCATGCGCTCGACGGACGCGAGCGCGGCGGCTGCGATCCCTTCCGGCACCTCGACGCGGGGCTCGAGCGACTCCAGCGCCGCGAGCACCTTCTCGAGCGTGGTCTTCTTCATGTTCGGGCACACGGCGCACGGATCGACCGTGAAGAAGCTCTTGCCGGGGGCCGCCTTCTGCAGGCCGTGCAGCAGCCCCTCCTCGGTGACGACGATGAACTCCCGGGCCGGCGACTCGGCGGCCCATCGGAGCATGCCACTCGTCGAGAGTACCGCGTCGGCCAGTACGAGCACCTCGGGCCGGCATTCGGGGTGCGCGAGCACCTCGGCGTCGGGGTGGGCGTCGATGGCCTCGAGGACGTGCTGCGCCTTGATGCGCTCGTGCGTGGGGCAGAACCCCTGCCACGCGATCACGTCGACGCCCGGGACCTGCTCGGCCACCCACGCTGCAAGATTGCGGTCGGGGGCGAACAGCACGCGGTCCGCGCCGAGCGAACGCACGACCTGCGGCGCGTTGGCCGAGGTGCAGCACACGTCCGTGAGCGCCTTGACCTCCGCGGTCGAGTTCACGTAGGTGACCACCGGCACTCCGGGATACTCGGCCTTCCACGCGGCGAGCTTCGCGCCGGTGATCATGTCCGCCATCGGACATCCGGCGTCGGGTGCGGGCAACACGACGGTCTTGTCCGGGGCGAGCAGCTTGGCCGTCTCGGCCATGAAGTGCACGCCGCAGAAGATGATGACCTCGGCGTCGGTGGCGGCCGCCTCGCGGGACAGCCCGAGGGAGTCCCCCACGAAGTCCGCGACGTCCTGGACCTCGCCCCGCTGGTAGTTGTGCGCGAGGATCACGGCGTTACGCGCTGCCGCGAGGTCGCGGATGGATGCGGCGAGATCGCGCTGGTCGCTCACGAGGCTCCTGTCGATCGGATCAGGCACCGGCTCCGGATGGCGCGGGGGCGGCGACCGGGGCTGCTATCGTCACATTATCTATCAGGCGGGCGCTCCCCACACGGGCGGCCACCAGAGCGCGGCCCTCCCGTGTCAGAAGCGTCACGCGCTCGAGGGTCTTCGCGTCGACGATCGCCGCGTACTCCAGCGTCACGCCGGGCTCGGCCGCGATGGCGGCCGCGAGTTCGGCCTCGAGGGCGGCGGCGTCGGCGTCCCCCGCCGCCGCAGCCCTCGCGGCG
>JANYKZ010000107.1 GCA_025361505.1 Coriobacteriia bacterium | reverse complement strand
ATCCGCGCCCGCGAGTTGATCGACCGGCTCGCCGACGGGTCCGTGACCGAGGTCGTCATCGCCACCAACCCGAACATCGAGGGCGAGACGACCGCGCTCTACCTGTCGCGTCTCATCAAGCCGCTCGGCGTCAAGGTCACGCGCATCGCCTCGGGACTTCCCGTGGGCGGGGACCTCGAGTTCGCCGACGAGGTCACGCTCGGCCGCGCCCTGGAGGCGCGCCGGGAGATGTAGGACCGCGGCGCCGCCGCCCACCCCGATCAGCACGCGCACATATCGACGCCGGACCGCGGACAGCGGCCCGGCGTTCACATTCCTGCCGCTTTCCGTTCGCGCGGAATTGACGGTCTTCTTCCGCGCGTGCAACCAAACGCGACCCGCCACTCCCTAGCATTCTCATCGGCCCGCAAGCGCCGTCGTGCACACGTCGCGTCGCCGGCCCGAACCACGACCACACGCGCTGGACATCCGACCCGAAGAGAAGGTGTGAGGAGGCATCATGCGTTTGAAGTTCAATGCCGCAGTCGCTGCCATTGCCACGGCGCTCCTGCTGGGCGCCATCGTGGCCCCCGCGATGGCGGCGTTGTCGCCGCAGACGGTGGCGCTGCAGCTCGGTGATTCGACCGGGACCGGCTACTACGCCGCATACGGCCAGGACATCAACCTGCAGCCGACCAGCCTGTCGACGATGGAGCGCCCCGGCGACGTGTTCGCCTTCGAGGCCTACGTCACGGACTCAGATGGCGTCCAGAAGTGGCTGCCGCTCCAGGACTTCGAGTCGATCACGCTCGAGGACACCAACACCGTGCAGCCGTTCGGCTTCCGCCTCGGCTACGAGGGCACCGTCAGCCTGTCCGACTTCAGCACGCTCGCACTGACCTTCCCGGCCCAGATCCGCTGCGAGTACAAGCCGGTCGATCCCGCCACCGGCAAGAGCGCCTCGACCACTCCCACCCCGACCTACAGCGAGACCGAGACCGTCAACGTCGTGAAGAACGATGTCACCAAGGTCACGATCGCGACGAGCGGCACGATCAAGCACGCGGGCACCGTCTTCAAGCTCCACGTCTCGCCGAACTCCGGCATCGGCACCGTCAAGGTCACGGTCTCCAAGTCCGGCACGAAGACGCTGACCTACAACGTGCTGACCGACCAGGACGGCAACGCGACCCAGACGCTCAAGCTCGGCACCAAGAACGGCACCTACAAGGTGACCGCCCGCTTCATGGGCAACCAGTTCGGCGCGGCCTCGAAGACCGTCACCAAGTCCGTTCACGCCAACCGCTAGTCGTCCCCAGAGAAGGAGGAACGTCCACATGCTGCGCTCCGCGAAGCTCCGCATCATCGCCGCAGTCGCGACGATCGCAATGGTCGCCGCCGTCACGCCGGCGTTCGCCGCAACCACGCTCCACATCGACGGTTCCACCACGCTCCAGCCGCTCGCCCAGACCTGGGCCTCGGTCTACAAGGCGAAGTACCACTGGGCCATCACCGTCGCCGGCGGCGGCTCGGGCAAGGGCGTCACTGACGCCACCAACGGGGTCGTCGACATAGGCATGTCGTCCGCCGCGCAGGCCGACAGCACCAAGGGCACGCTCGTCTACACGGCCGTCGCACGTGACGCCCTCATCATCGTCGTGAACCCGAAGAACTCCTTCTACAAGATCACGCAGGCGCAGGTGAAGGCGATCTTCAGCGGCCAGATCACGAACTGGCACCAGCTGAGCTCCAGCTACCCGAGCCACTCGATCGACCTGATCGGCCGCACGGGCTCCTCGGGCACGTACTCCTACTTCAAGTCGAGCATGATGGGCGGCTCCAAGCAGTCCGGCCGCACGCGCACCCTCGCCAGCAACGGCATGGTCCGCTCCGCCGTCGCCGGTGACCGCTACGCGATCGGCTACCTGGCCATGGCGTACAAGAACTCCTCGGTCAAGGCGCTCAACATGCCGCACGTCCCGGGCGCGACCGCCGGCTTCATCGTCCCGACGAAGACCACCGCGCTCAACGGCAGCTACCCCTACGTCCGCGACCTCTTCTTCATCACCAAGGGCGCTCCCGCGGGCAACGCCAGCACCTTCATCAAGTGGTGCCTGAGCTCGACCGGTCAGGCGTACACCCACACGGACTACCTCCCTCTCCACTAGGCACGACGGAGCAACCGCGCACGGGAGGTGCTGCCCTCGTCCTCTACGGACGGCGGCAGCACCTCCGGTGCTTGCCCGTTCGGCCGCCGGTGCCGCTGAGACACCGGCCGATCCCAGGAAGCAACGATCACGATGCCAGCCCACGCAGAAGCCGCGGTTCTCGCTCCGGTGCCCGGCGGCCCCACGGCCATCGACCTCAAGGAGCGCGTGAGGAGCACTGCCAGCGACCGGTTCATGCCCTACCTGCTCGGCGCGGCGGCGATCTTCTCGGGCCTGATCGTGACGCTCATCGTGTTCTTCGTCGTCCAGAAGGCGTGGCCGGTGTTCCACTCCGAGGGCCTTCGCTTCATCACGACGAGCGGCTGGGACACCCAGCTCGAGGACGCGTGGAACGGCTCCGCGTTCTTCGGCGTCCGGGCGCTCATCGCCGGTTCGGCCTTCTCCACGCTCGGCGCCCTGCTCGTGTCGTTCGTGCTCGGGCTCGGCTGCGCGATCTTCCTGGCCGAGCTCGCCCCGGCGTGGCTGAAGCGACCGTTCGAGACGGTCGTCCAGCTGCTCGCCGGCATCCCGTCCGTCGTCTTCGGGCTGGTCGGGCTCATGGTGGTCGTCACGTTCATCGCCGACCACGTGGTCCCGGGCAACTCCGGCGACGTCGTCACCGAGATACCGATCGGCGGCGCCTGCCTCCTGGCGGCGATCGTCGTGCTCACCTTCATGATCCTGCCGTTCTTCGTGACCGTGGCCACCGACTCGCTGCGTGCCGTCCCGCGGTCGTACGTCGACGGCGGCCTCGCGCTCGGCATGACCCGCTGGCGAACGATCATGCGCATTCAGCTCCCGACCGCGGCGCCCGGCCTGATCGCGGGTCTCGTCCTGGCCGCCGCCCGGGGCATCGGCGAGGCGATCGCGATCTCGATGGTCGCCGGCGCGATCGCGTTCGTGCCCAACCTCGCGCACGGGCCGCTCTACATGCTGCTGGAGCCCATCCGCAGCATGGCCTCGGCGATCGTCGAGAACGGCGGCGAGGCCATGGACGTCCCCGCGATCGCGGCGGCCCTGTTCGGGCTCGCGACGCTGCTCCTCGTCTTCAGCATCACCCTGAGCATGATCGCGCGCTGGGCGTTCGGCCTCTTCAGCCGTCGCATGGGCGTGGTCAGCGACCGGAACCTCTAGGAGCGGCGACATGGGATCCATCACCAAGCAGGGCAACCGCCGCATCGGCTCGCGCATCGGGATCGCGCTGTGCTGGGCCGCGTCCATCGCGGTCGCGGCGGTCTGCCTCTTCATCATCGGCTACCTGGTGTTCCACGGATGGCACGCCATCAACTGGCGCTTCCTGAGCACCGACCCCGTGGCGAGTCTCTCCGAGAACGCGGCCGGCGGCGTCCGCACCCCGATGGTGGGCACCGCGATCCTGGTCATCTTCAGCATCGTGCTCATCCTCCCGGTGGCGATCGGCGCGGCGGTCTACCTGGCCGAGTACATGGACGAGCGCTGGTGGATCACGCGCATCGTCCGCATCGGCCTCGAGACGCTCGCGAGCGTCCCGAGCGTCGTCTTCGGGATGTTCGGTCTCGCGGTCTTCACCCTTGGCTTCTTCAAGTTCCTGTCCGCGAGCGGCACCGAGGGCGGGTCCATGGCGTTCGGCCGCTCGTTCCTGGTCGCGTCGATCGTGATGGGCGTGCACATCCTGCCGTTCGTGATCAAGGTCGCCGAGGAGGCGATCCGCAGCATCCCGAAGTCGCTGCGCCAAGGCGCCCTCGCCCTCGGGATGACGAAGTGGCGCACGATCCGCAAGGTGGTGCTGCCCGCCGCCGCCCCGGGGATCGCGACGGCCGTGGTGCTCGGCATGGGCCTGGCAGCCGGCGACACCGCCATCGTGTGGCTGACCCTCGGCGGCACGATGACCATGGCCTCGGACGCCTGGTGGCAGGTCGGCAACTGGCTCCCCGTGCTGCGGGGCGCCGGCTCTACGCTGACCACCTTCATCTACTTCAACTCGCCCGCCGGCGACGGCAACTCGCCGGGCGCGGCGTTCGGCGCGGCACTCGTCCTGATCGTGGTCGTGCTCGTCCTCAACCTCACCGCGCAGCTGCTGTTCCGTCGCGGCTCGAAGGCCGGCTCCTGATGTCCGGGACGCGGCCGCCCGTCTCTGCAATCCGAAAGGACGTCCCCGTGAGCGACACCTTCATGACAGCGGACCCGCACGACACCTTCTCGCTGCTGGAGGGGATGCTCTCGTCGTCCGCCCCCCGCGTGCGGGCCGGCATAGCCCCGGCCGTCTTCGAGATCCGCGCGCTCGACGTGAGCTACGGCTCGAAGCGGGTGCTGCACGACGTCTCGCTCGAGCTGCCGGAGAAGCGCATCACCGCCTTCATCGGCCCCTCGGGCTGCGGGAAGTCGACCGCGCTGCGCTGCCTCAACCGGATGAACGACGAGATCCCGTCGTTCCGCTCGCGCGGCAAGATCATCCTCGCGGGGCAGGACATCCGGGGCAAGGGCGTCGACATCACCGCGCTGCGACGGGCCGTCGGCATGGTCTTCCAGCAGCCGAACCCGTTCCCGATGTCGGTCTACGACAACATCGCGCTCGCGGTAGGGGAGCACGAGGGGCGCAGCGCCCGTTCGACGATGGACGGCATCGTCGAGCAGGCGCTGCGGCAGGCCAGCCTGTGGCACGAGGTGAAGGACGGCCTGAAGGGCTCGGCGCTCGCGCTCTCGGGCGGGCAGCAGCAGCGGCTGTGCATCGCCCGCGCCCTCGCGGTGAAGCCCGCGGTCATCATGCTGGACGAGCCGTGCGCGTCGCTCGATCCGATCTCCACGGCCCGGATCGAGGAGCTGCTGCTCGAGCTGTCGACCGACTACTCGATCGTGATCGTCACTCACAACATGGCGCAGGCCAAGCGCATCTCGGACAAGGTGGCCTTCTTCCTGATGGGCCGGCTCGTCGAGATGGGCGACGCCCTCCAGGTCTTCGAGGCGCCCGCGCGGTCCGAGACCGCCGAGTACATCAGCGGCTCGTTCGGATAGCGGATCGGCCCTTCCTCCGACGCCGCCTCCCGCGTGCTCTCCCTGACGCGAGGGGCGGCGCCGCCGCGTCCGGGATCGCGTCTCCGAGCCGCTTCCGTGGCGTCAGATTTCCAGTTCCTGTGCGCCGTTCACCGACGCTTCGAGCGCGTTCGCGGCTGCCGTCCGTCCGCACACCCGCACTCCCGCGTGCGCGCGGGTATCGTGGCGGACACCTCATGAAGCACCCCGCGAGCGCGGGGTTCGAGCGCG
>JANYKZ010000106.1 GCA_025361505.1 Coriobacteriia bacterium | reverse complement strand
CGAAGCTCACGGTGAGACCACGGGCTAGCGCAGCCCCATCGCCTTGGCGGTCTCCGGCACGAAGTCGAAGACCGCGTCGAGATCGGCGTCGGTGACCTCGAAGACGGTGTTGTGCGGAGCCAGCGGCTGGGTCTTCATCCACACCGGCAGACGATCGTCTGCGGCCGTGAAGCCCGCGCCCTCGTTGAAGAGGCGTTCGAACGTGAGCGTCTCACGGCCGAGGCGAAGCAGCTCGTCGGTGTCCCACGCGTCACCCGTGTGTGCGGCGGCCATGTCGAAGATCGCGACGAAGGCGTCCGGGATGTCGAGCACCGGGAAGGCGACGAAGATGCAGAGCCCCAATGAATCGAGCATCGCGGTCGCGATCTGCAGGTTCTTGGACAGGTCGGACTGGCCGTCGGTCTTCAGCGGGTCGACGGTGCCGCCGACGCCGAGGATGTTGGCGGTGATCGTGTAGCCGGCGGTGTGGTCGGCACCCTGAGTCGACGTGGCGTACGTCACACCGATGCCCTGGACCGCGCGCGGCTCGTAGGCCGGCATCGCTTGGTGCTTGACCACCGGGATGTGCTCGACACCGAACTTGATGCCGACAGCCTCGGCGCCGTCCCCGAGGATCCTACCGGGCTCGGCGTCCCCGAAGACGCCCTTCAGGGCCTTGATGGCCGCGGCGCCGTCGCCGAAGGGGATCGCGCCGGAGTCCATGTAGACGGCCAGGGTGTTGCCCATCTCGATGGTGTCGAGCCCGTACTCCGCGCAGATGCGGTCGAGCTCGGCGACCGTGTCCATGTCCGAGATGCCGCAGTCCGTTCCGAACGCCCACGCGGTCTCGTACTCGGGGCCCTTGGTCTTGTAGTTGCCCTCCGGGTCGCTCCAGTACCGCGAGCACTGGATGACGCATCCGGTGTGGCAGCCGTGCTTGACGTTGCCGCCGCGCTCCAGCGTGACCTCGCGCTGCTTCTCGCCCGACACGCCTTCGACGTCCTCGAACTGACCCGTCGAGAAGTTGCGTGTGGGCAGGCCGCCCGCCTCGTTGAGGATGTTCATCAGGACGTTGGTGCCGTAGGTGGGCAGGCCGGTCCCGGAGACGGGGTGCGTCGTCAGCGCGTGCGAGAACCGCTTCATCGCGGCGTTGAACGCTTCCTTGTCCGCATGCTCGAGGTAGGGAAGGCCCTTGTCGGAGACGACGATCGCCTTCAGACCCTTCGAGCCCATCACCGCGCCGAGGCCGCCGCGGCCGGCGAACCGGTTCGGGTAGCCCTTCATGTCGGACACCGCGATGCCTGAGGCCTTCATACCCGCCTCGCCGGCGGGGCCGTTGGTGATCGTGGAGTAGCGGTCGTCTGCGGGGCGCAGTGCCTTGATGGCGTCTGCCAGTGCGTAGTTCTCCATGCCGGCCCACGCGTCGACGCGGTCGAGCTTGGCGGAGCCGTCGGCCTCGATGGTGAGCATGAAGCGGGCTGCGGGGTCCGCAGGCTTGCCCATGACCACGATCGCGGCGATCTTGAGCTTGCCGAGGCCGTGAGCGGCCTGGCCGCCCGAGTTCGACTCCTTGAGACCGCCCGTGAGCGGGCTCTTGGCGCCGATGGAGAGACGGCCGCCGTTCGGCGCCGTGGTGCCGCCGAGCAGGCCCGGCGCGAAGACCAGGACGTTCTCCTGGCCCAAGGGGTCAGCGGTCGGGGGGACCATGTCGTACACGATCGCGTCGGTGAGCGCGCGACCACCGTAGCGACGCCACTTCTCCGGGAGCGGCTTGCGCTCGATGGAGAGCGTCGACATGTCGACGTACACGATCTCTCTCATGGGAACCTCCTGCCGGGGCGTGCCGGGTATGCCGGAGTCCGGGGCGGGGCCGTCACTCGGGGCCCCCGTCCCAGAACGTTGTTCCCAAGTCTAGGGATTCGCAGTCGTCACGGCGAGAGAGAGAATCCGCCGCGGCGGGGTCCGGACGGGCGCTACTGCCCTGCAGCGCTCGCGACGGGCGCCGGGTCCGCTGATACCACCGGCGGCTGGGAGGTCGTTCCGGCGAACCGGCCGGCGCTGTGAACGGAGCAGTAGACCTCGCCGTCGCCGCCCGTGTTGACCGAGTTGAGCACGTACACGCCGTGGCTCGGGCACGACGGGATCATCGCGAAGTACGCCTTGTCCACGAGCTCAGCCATGGTCGTCGGGTAGACGCCCTTCAGCTTCTGGTAGGTCACCGCGCGGGCCTCGATCTGTGCGCGGTTGGACGCGCACACCGCGGCCTGGACCCGCTGGTTCGAAGACAGGAAGACCGGGATCGTGATGCTGGCCAGCGCGCTGATGACCAGCATGACCGTCACGAGGTCGAGGGCGCTCATGCCCGAGTCGTTGCGCCGCTTCATCGTGCCACCGGCACCTTGGTGTCGGAGCGCACGGAGAGACTCACGGCGCCGTGCCGCGCGGGGTCGGGGCAGGAGATCGTGGTGACTCCCTCGTACCGGGTGTAGATGTAGGGCTTCCCGGAGGCCGGGCAGACGACGGCGGTCTGGCTCGGACGGCCCTCGGACTCGTCGGCGATGAGCTTCCACAGATTGGCGAGACACGGGTCGGCGCTCTGATTGAGCTTCACGGCTCCCACGTAGAGGGGCTCGGACGGGGTCGAGGATGCGAAGGTGCTCGGCGCGGAGGCCGTCATGACGACCAGGGACAGCACGCACATCGCCACGGCGATCGCGAGGCGCCGGCGCGGGTGCGACGGCGGCCGGACCTGGTTGTGCAGGGGTACGTGACGGGCCTGATAGTGGCGCGGTCCCGATCCCTCGGCTCCCCGGACGCGGACCCCGTTGATCGAGTCGACCATCGGGACGACCATGACGGCGCCCTCGGCGAGCCAGCAGGTGGCGCACAACGGAGCCGGGTCGGCCGGAAGGAGCTCCGTGCCGCACCGCTCGCAGTAGTGCCTGACCTGCCCCGCAGTCGCCATGTCCGATCCCTGGTCGTAGTGCCCGATGCAGCCGCACACCGCCACGGCGGTGTCCTTATCTGTGTGTATCGGAGGCCGGGGACGGCGAGATTAGCGGAAGTTTCCAATGATCGCGCCCGACGGCGCGTGCCCGCGCTGAGCGTCGCGCACGCTCACCAGAGGCGGTACCAGCCGTCGCGCTCCTCGATGCTCGCAGTGATGCCGAACAGCTCTGAGATCGCCTCGCCGGTGAGGAGGTCGCGCTTGGTCCCGTCGTGCAGCACGCGCCCGTCCTTGAGCATCACGATGCGGGTCACCTCGGGCACGATGTCGGAGACATGGTGCGTCACCAGCACGACGGCGTGCCCCGCCCGGGCGATGTCGCTGACCGCGTGCAGGACGTGCCACTGGGCGTTGGGGTCGAGGCCGTCCGTGGGCTCGTCGAGCACGAGGACCGCGGGGTCGTGCACCAGCGCGCGGGCGATGAGCGCGCGGCGCGCCTCGCCGGTCGAGAGGGTGTCCATCGTGCGGTCGGCCAGCCGCTCGATACCCAGCAGCGCGAGGAGATCGTCGGCTCGGCGCAGCATCGCCGGCGTGACGTTCTGATGGCGGTAGAGACCGACGGAGCCGAAGAACCCGCTCACGACGGCGTCGCGGACGGTCACTCCGACCGCGTAGGTCTCCTGCAGGGCGCCCGAGACGATGCCCATGTTCCGGCGCGCGTCGAGCAGGTCCCAGCGCTCGCGGCCCAGCAGCAGGACCGCCGCCGAGCCGTCGTCGTGCGCGAGGGGGCGGACGTCGCGGGTCAGCAGGCGGATCAGCGTCGACTTGCCGGCGCCGTTGGGACCGAGGACGGCCACGTGCTCGCCGGCCGACAGCGTGAGCTCGTCGACGGACAGGATCGCGCGGCCGTCGCGGACGACGACGCAGTCGCGAAGCTGGAGGAGGGGAGCGTGGGAGGCGTCCATGTCCCAAGGGTAGCGCGACGGCCGCCATCACGCGCGGCCGGTTCCACGGCACGGCCGTTGCTCTAGGCAGGTCATGAGCGAAACCACACCACCGCGCGCCGCCGAGACGCCGATGCCCGTCCTGTTCGTGGGGCACGGGTCGCCGATGAACGCGGTCGAGGACAACCCCTTCACGAGGAGCCTCGCGGCCCTGGGTCGCGACCTCCCTCGACCGGAGGCGATCCTCGTCGTCTCGGCGCACTGGCTGACGCGCGGGACGCGCACGACCTGCATCCCCAACCCGCGCACGATCCACGACTTCATGGGCTTCCCGCCCGAGCTCTACGCCATGGACTACCCGGCGCCCGGCGCCCCGGCGCTCGCGCGTGAGATCGCCGAGATGGCGGGGGGCGTCTGCGATGACACCTGGGGCTTCGACCACGCCTCCTGGGCGATCCTGCGCCACATGTACCCCGACGCCGACGTTCCGCTGATCGAGCTGTCGCTGGACGCGGCGCTCTCTCCGCCGGAGCACTTCGAGATCGGGGCGCGGATCGCTTCGCTGCGGGACCGCGGAGTACTGATCGTCGGCAGCGGCAACGTCGTCCACAACCTGCGTGCGGTGCGGTGGGACGAGGGTGCGGAGCCGTACTCGTGGGCGATCGAGTTCGACGAGTTCGTCCGGGACCGGCTGGAGGCGCGGGACGACGAGGCGCTCATCGACTACGAGCAACTCGGCTACGTCGCGTCGCTGGCCGTGCCGACCAACGAGCACTACCTGCCGCTGCTCTACGCGGCCGCGCTTAGGCGCGACGGCGACGGCCTGGTGTTCACCCATACCGGGGTGGACATGGGCAGCGTCTCCATGCGATGCGTGCGCATCGGCTGAGGCGCGCGAAACCGGCCCGTCCTAGCGGCCGAAGAGCCCGACCATCGACGCGGAGGCGAGGACGTGTCCCCTCATCGCGGCGGTCACGTCTTCCAGCGTCCCGTCGGCCCCGACGTCGAGAGCGGGGACATCCACGGCCGAGATCGTGACCTCGTAGTCGTGGACCCCGCTGCCCACCGGTGGCTGCGGTCCCCCGTAGCCGATCCTGCCCGCCCGGTTCGGGAGTTCGCGCGCTCCGGCCGGCATGGCCGCTGTGCCCGAGGCGCCCTCCGGGATCTCGCTCGCGCTCGCGGGCACGTCCACGACGAGCCAGTGCAGCCACTCGTGCGCGATCGGATGGTGGTCGATCATCGCGATGACGAACGAACGCGTCCCGAGGGGCGCGTCTCCCCAGGCGAGCGGCACCGAGTGGCCTGCACCGCCGGCCACCTGGACGGTCGCGAAACGGGCCGGCATCGTGGTCCCGTTGCGGTACGCGCTGCTCTCAAGGTACATCGCCACGCCTCCCTGTGCTCAGGGTCCGGACACGTGCTCTTGATACCCGCGCCAGCGGACGACTGCGCGAGCCTCTACGGGGTGTCGTCGCGCAGGCGGACGCTCACGCGGTCGCGCCCCGCGCCCTTGGATGCGTAGAGCGCTGCGTCGACGCGAGCGAGCGCACGGTCCAGCGCCTCTGCTTCGTCGGGGTCGACGAGCGTCACGCCCAAGCTGATGGTCACGGTCGCTTCGTGCGCGCCGGCCTCGATCGTCGCTCCCGACACCTGTGAGCGCGCCCGCTCGGCCATGGAGGTCGCACCTTCGAGGTCCGCGTTCGGGGCGACCACCAGGAACTCCTCGCCGCCGATCCTCCCGACGAGGTCGTAGGGCCGCGTCGCGCCGGTGATGCGTTGCGCGACCGCGGACAGCACCCCGTCGCCCGCCGCGTGCCCGAGCTCGTCGTTGACGTCCTTGAAGTGGTCGATGTCCACCATCAGGAGGCCGAGGGGCTCCTTGGTGCGTCGCGCCCGCTCGATCTCCTCCGCGAGGCGTTCGAGCGTGTGCCTGCGGTTCGAGGTCCTCGTGAGATGGTCGATCGTCGCCGCCTCGACCAGCGCGACCTGTGCCTTCCGCAGCTCGCCGCGCATCCGGCGCACAAGAGTGAGCGTGATGGTCAGCAGGACCCCCGTGACCGCGAGTCCGAGCAGCCCGAGGATCAGAGCGTTGATCGCCGCCTGGCTGTTCTGACGGGCGAGCGGGATGACCACACTGATCGCGCCCCGGATATCCCCCGCGCGGTAGCCCTGCCGCGCGTGGCAGACCAGGCATGAGGCGTCCGTCACGAGCGGCCGCATGTAGCGCAGTTCGGGGCCGGTGGTCGTGTTCGCGCTGACCCACCGCTCGGTGACGCCTGTGTCGAACGCCAAGAGGGATGCGCGCTCCCACAGGTCCGGGGTGGCCGCCGGATTGACCGGCTTGAGGCTGACGAGGTGGAAGGTGGCCCCGTCGGAGCGCAGGAGGAGGGACGAGATCTCACGGGTCATCACCGCCGGATTGCGGAGGGTGAGCACGCGGCCGTCGGTCGTCGTCGCGTCCGCGGATATGCCCATAGCGACAAGGTAGGGGTTGGTCTCGACGCCCGGACCCTTGACTACCCAAACGCCGCCGTGCTGGGCGTTCCACGACCGGGTGGCGACGATGAGGTCGGCGTAGGAGCGCGCCTCGCCGAGGGCTCCCTCGCCGATGAGCGTCGCGGTGCGCGCGTAGACGGCCACCATGGCGACCACGACGGCGACGGCCACGAGGAGCGCGATCTCGCGCACGAACCGACGCGTTGGATCCGCGGCGGCGGTGCGATGGTTGTCGTCGCTGATGATGGTCCTCCCGGTGGGGCTCCGTGTCCCGGTACGCTCGCGCTCGCGGGCACACCCGGAGTGTACGGAGTCGCGGGTCCTGGTGCTACACTACGCACTCGTCCGGCGCCTCGCGCCGGGCCTCGGACGGCGCAACACCGTGAACCTGGTCAGGGCCGGAAGGCAGCAGCCATAAGCGGTCACTGGCGGGTGTCCGGGGTCCGGCACGGGGCGTCGTTCGCGTCGCGCGTCTCGCGACCGGGCCCGCGGCCCGCGTCACAGCGCCCCTGTATACTTCTCAGAGCGGGCGTTCGCCCGCGCGAGCAGGAGGCCTGAGCAACCACCCATGGCGTACCAGTCGCTCTACCGCAGCTACCGTCCGCAGTCCTTCGGGGACGTCGTCGGCCAGGACCACGTGACGCGGACGCTGCGCAACGCGGTCGCCGAGGGGTCGGTGTCGCACGCCTACCTGTTCTGCGGGCCGCGCGGTACCGGCAAGACGACCACCGCCCGCATCCTCGCCAAGGCGCTCGACTGCGAGAAGGGCCCCACCCCGGACCCCGACAACACCTGCGAGCAGTGCCGGGAGATCACCGAGGGCCGCCACCCGGACGTCTACGAGCTCGACGCGGCGTCGCGCACGGGCGTCGACGCGCTTCGCGACGAGGTCATCAGCAAGGTCAACTACGCGGCCACGCGCGGCGGCTACAAGGTCTACATCATCGACGAGGTCCACATGCTCTCGACCTCGGCGTTCAACGCCCTGCTCAAGACGCTCGAGGAGCCGCCGCCCAAGACCGTGTTCGTGCTGTGCACGACGCACCCTCACAAGGTCCCGGAGACGATCCACTCGCGGTGCCAGCGCTTCGACTTCCGGCGCATCAGCACCGAGGACATCGTCGGCCGGCTCGAGTACATCGCGCGCGAGGAGGGCATCGGCGTCGAGGCGGGCTCGCTCACGCTGATCGCCCGGCACGCCGCCGGCGGGATGCGCGACGCCATCGGCACCCTCGACCAGCTCTCCGCGTTCACGGGCAAGTCCATCACGGTCGCCGACGTCGAGGGGCTCCTCGGAGAGGTCGACACCGCCCAGCTGTTCCGCGCGGTCGACCTGATCGCGGCTCGCGACGTCGCCGGGCTGTTCGCTTTCGTCTCCGACCTCGTCGAGTCGGGCCACGACGTGACCGAGTTCGTGCGCGCGCTGACGACGCACGTGCGGGACCTGTACGTGACCGCCGCGGCGGGGGACTCGGTGGGTCTCGTCGATCACACCGCCGCCGACGCCGAGAGGCTGCGCGCGCAGGTCGCCCGCTTCGATCTCGACCGGCTCGCGCGCCTTCTCGACGAGCTGGGACGCCTGTCCGGTGAGCTTCGCTGGGCGCCGGACGCGCGCCTGGCACTCGAGGTCGCGCTCGCCCGCCTGGCGCGGCCCGCGTCCGATCTCACGCTCGGGTCGCTCGCCGAGCGCGTCGCAGCGCTCGAGGCGGGAGCTCCCGCCGTCGCAGCACCCGCGCTCGCGCCGGCACCCGCACCGAAGACCACCGCCCCGGCCGCCAAGGCCCCGGCCGTGTCCGCACCCGTGGCGAAGGCCGCCGCGCCCGCTCCGGGACCCGCCGTCCCGGACGCGCCTGTCGTCCCCGCGGCAGCGCCCGTCGTCCCGGCCCCGCGCCGCGTGGCCCCTCCCTCGGGGTCGCTCGACGTCGGAGAGCTCCGGCGCCGCTGGAAGGACGTCATCAACGAGGTCAAGCGGAGTCGACCCGCGGCGAGCAAGCTCTTCCTGGAGACCGAGGCCGACATCGACGGGGACACGGTAGTCGTCGAGTTCGACCCGTCCCGCAAGGTCCTCGTGCGACGCGCCGAGGAGCAGGACATCGTCGCAGCGCTGCGCGACGCCATCCGCGACGTTCTCGGCTGGCACGTCGCGATCCGCTACCAGCTGGGCCGCGGCGCCGTCCGTCCGCAGGACGACGACGATCCGCCCGTCCCCGGTTCGCCGCCCGCGCCCATCGTGGACGCTCCCGACCAGACGGACGCCGACGCGCTCGGTCGCATGCTGATAGAAGGACTCGGCGCCGAGGAAGTCACGACCACATCAGATGCCGACCGGAAGGGCCCGCAGTGAAGCCGAACAACATGAACAACGCCATGAAGCAGGTCCAGAAGGCGCAGGCCGAGATGGCCCGCGTCCAGGAGGAGCTCAACTCCGACCTCGTCACCGCCTCGGCGGGCGGGGGAGCGGTGAAGGTCTCCATCACCGGCGGCCTGACCGTCACCAACGTCGTGATCGACCCGCGTGCGGTCGATCCCGAGGACGTCGAGATGCTGCAGGACATGGTGGTCGCCGCCGTCAACGAGGCGCTGCGCGAGGCGCAGGAGCTGGCCAACACCAAGATGTCCCGCGTCATGGGCGGCCTCGGCCTGCCCGGCGGCCTCGGGTTCTAGCGCCGATGTCGTACTACGCCGAACCCATCGCACGACTGCTCGAGGAACTCGAGCGGCTGCCGGGCGTGGGCCCCAAGTCCGCGCAGCGCATCGCCTTCCACATGCTCAAGGGCGACGACGCGACCGCGCAGCGGCTGGCCGACGCCATCGTCGAGGTCAAGCGCCAGATCCACTTCTGCTCCCGGTGCTTCAACTTCGCGGCGGACGACCTGTGCGAGTTCTGCACCGAGCCACGCCGGGACCCCTCGATCCTGTGCGTCGTCGAGGAGCCGCGCGACGTCGTCGCGATCGAGCGGACGGGCGAGTTCCACGGCCTCTACCACGTCCTGCAGGGCGCGATCTCGCCGATCGACGGCATCGGGCCCGAGCAGATCCGCGCCCGCGAGCTGATCGACCGGCTCGCCGACGGGTCCGTGACCGAGGTCGTCATCGCCACCAACCCCAACATCGAGGGCGAGACGACCGCGCTCTACCTGTCCCGCCTCATCAAGCCGCTCGGCATCAAGGTCACCCGGATCGCGTCGGGGCTGCCCGTCGGCGGGGACCTCGAGTTCGCCGACGAGGTCACGCTCGGCCGCGCCCTGGAGGCCCGCCGGGAGATGTGATCGGCCGCTCGGGACTCGTCCGGTTCGGAGACTACTTCCAGTTCCTGTGCGCCGTTCACCGACGCTTCGAGCGCGTTCGCGGCTGCCGTCCGTCCGCACACCCGCACTCCCGCGTGCGCGCGGGTATCGTGGCGGACACCTCATGAAGCACCCCGCGAGCGCGGGGTTCGAGCGCG
>JANYKZ010000092.1 GCA_025361505.1 Coriobacteriia bacterium | reverse complement strand
AAGAACAGGAACCTGCTGCGCGTCGCTGCGGCGCGCTTCATATCGAGAGCCGGCGGTGAGGCGGCCTTCTTCATCGGAATCTGGGGCAAGGCCGCCTTCGAGCTCCACGGCACACCCGCCCAGATCGCCGTGCTCATGGGGACGCTCTCGATCGCGTCGATCGTCGGCACCGTGCTGTCCGGCGTGCTCGTGGACCGCTACGATGCGCGCCGCGTGCTCATGGTCGCGGAGGCGTTCTTCGTGCCGATCACGCTCGCGTTCCTGTTCTCGTCGGGGATGGGAACCCTCACGGTGCTCGCCGGCCTGCTCGGCTTCTTCGGCGCGCCCGTCATGACGGCGGCAGCGTCCTTCGCGCCCTTCATCGCCGACGACGAGACCCCCATCGAGACGGTCAACGCGTGGATAGAGGGCGCGAGTTCGAGTTCGTTCGTCATCGGCCCGGCCATCGGCGCCGTCCTCGTCTCGACGCTCGGTCTCAACGCCGTCTGGATCTTCGACGGGCTCACTTCTCTGGTCGCGGTGGTCTTGGTGTGGCGCGTCACCCTGCGTCCCGTCGAGCGGGCGCCACGGGCGAGTTCACACCCCCTCGCGGAGTTGCGCGAGGGGCTGCGCTACACCTACGCGCACCGTGCGCTGCGCTATCCCATCCTCCTCGGGACAGCAACGTGGCTCTCCTTCGGGGCGTTCAGCGCGCTCGAGCCCCTCTTCTACCGTGATGTGCTGCACACCGGTGTCGCGACGATCGGGTGGATGAACACGCTCTTCGGCGCCGGCATGGTCGCCGGGGCGTGGCTCTTCACCCGGCTCCCGTCACGTTTCAACTCCGCGCGGGGCCTTGCCTATGTCTGCTCGGCGGTGGGTCTCGGAGCGTTGGCCTACGTAGGGACCCGACTGCTTCCCGTGGTCGCCATCGGATCGATCGTGTGGGGCGTCATCATCGGAGTCGCCGACGTGCTGCTTCGAGTGCGCATCCAGGCGTCGTCCCCCGACGAGCTCGTGGGCAGGATCGCCGGGACGTCGCAGATGCACCGGCAGGCCGGCGAACTGCTGCCCCTGGCGGTGGCGCCCACGCTCGCCGCCGCCTTCGGCGTCCAGGCGGTGCTCGTCAGTGGCGGCCTCGTGCTCTTCGTCGTCGCGCTGCTCACTCTCGGCGAGGCGACCGCTGTGGACAAGGTGCCCGCACTGCGCGTGCCGCGCCCAGTCGGCCTGCTCGTCGCCAACGACGAACCGGTGTCTCCCAACCCGTAGGGTTGGTTACACTCTGGGAGACGATGGGAGACCGGGCGGGGCGTCCGGTATGAGGGAGGAACGAACGATGCGGATCGTGTGTCTGATGCACGTCCCGTTCGAAGGTCCCGGCGCGATCGCCGAGTGGGCCGCGGCTCGCGGGCACGCGCTCGCGCGGGTCGACGCGTGGCGCGGCGAGTTCCCGGATCCGGCGGATTTCGAGCTGCTGGTGGTTCTCGGGGGGCCGATGTCGGCGGATGACACCCTGCGCCACCGGTGGCTGGTCGAGGAGAAGGCGTTCATCGGTCGCTGCGTCGATGGGGGCACGCTGACGCTGGGCATCTGCCTCGGCGCGCAGCTGCTCGCCGAGGTCGCGGGTGGCAGCGTCCGCCGGGCGGGCGAGGCCGAGATCGGGTGGTACCCGCTGACCCTGCGCCCGGCAGCCTCCCGCGTCCCGTACTTCGCGGGCTGGCCCGAGACGTTCACCACCGGCCACTGGCACGGAGACACGTTCGATCTCCCCGAGGGTGTCGAGACGCTCGCGTCGAGTGAGGCCACCCCGAACCAGGCCTTCGTCACGCCGAACGGGCGCGCCGTCGGTCTGCAGTTCCACCTCGAGTGGACCGCGGAAGCGCTGCATGCTCTGACGATGTCGTCCGCCGAGGACCTGGTCCGACCGGGGCCGTGGATCATGACGGCCGAGTCGCTCCTCGACGACCCCGGGTGTTTCACAGCGAACCGCGCGCTGCTGTTCCGGATGCTCGACCGGATGGAGGACCTCGCGTGAGCGACGCCGCGCAGGCCATCGTGACCGTCACGGACCTGGCGAAACGGTTCGGCGACCACGCGGCCGTCGACGGGGTCTCTTTCGACATCCTCGAGGGCGAGATCTTCGGGCTGCTCGGCCCGAACGGCGCCGGCAAGACCACCATCATCTCCATGATCAGCTGCCTGCTGGCCCCCACGTCGGGGACCGTCGTCGTCGCCGGCGCGGACGTCGCAAGAGACCCGGGAACGGTGAAGTGCGCTCTCGGGGTGGTGCCGCAGGAGATCGCCCTGTACCCGACGCTGACGGCGCTCGAGAACCTGAGGTTCTGGGGACGGATGTACGGGCTCGGCGGGCGGCTGCTCGAGCAGCGCGTCTCCGAGGCGCTTGAGACGGCCGGTCTCGCGGACCGCGCCAAGGAGCGCATCGAGACCTACTCCGGCGGTATGAAGCGCCGCATCAACATCGCGGCGGGCATCATGCACCACCCGCGCGTGCTGCTCATGGACGAGCCGACCGTCGGCATCGACCCGCAGAGCCGCAACCACATCCTCGAGACCGTGAAGGAGCTCAACCGGCGCGGCATGACGGTGCTCTACACCTCCCACTACATGGAGGAGGTCGAGTTCCTGTGCGACCGGGTCGGCATCGTCGACCACGGGAAGGTCATCGCGCTCGGCGCCATCGACGAGCTGAGGCGGGTGGTCGGCGACGAGAACGTCATCTCCGTG
>JANYKZ010000069.1 GCA_025361505.1 Coriobacteriia bacterium | reverse complement strand
CAACCTGTGTCTCGGCGTTCTGTACACATGGAGCATGTTCACGAGCGCGCTCACGAACAAGCTCGCGTTCTCGGCGGCTGAAGCACTGACCCCGTATGCCATCGCACTCGGGATGTTCGGCCTGACGATGGTCTTCGCCGGCCGCCTTCAGGACAAGATAGGCCCGCGCGTGGCTGCTTCGATCGGCGGCGTCCTCGTCGGCGCGGGGATGGTCATCGCAAGCTTCGCCCCGAAGGCGAACGCCGCAGCGTCGACCACCTTCGCCACGCTGAAGCCGCTGGCCGACAAGGCCGCGGCCGCCGGCGCGAGCCCTGCGCTCGTGGCGAGTTTCGAGACCACGTCGAAGGCGGCGTTCCTCGCCGCGAAGGCGATCCTGGTGCCGAACGTCGGCGCCTCGCTCCCGTGGCTCGCCGTCGGATTCGGCGTCCTGACGGGCGCCGGCATCGGCTTCGCCTACGCCGCGGCGACCCCGGCGGCGGTCAAGTGGTTCGCCCCGACCAAGAAGGGCCTGATCTCGGGCACGGTCGTCGCCGGCTTCGGACTCGCGTCGGTCTACACCGCACCCCTGACGGGCAACCTGCTCGCGACGGCCGGCATCAACGACACGTTCCTGTTCCTCGGCATCGGCTTCTTCATCGCCATCCTGCTGTTCGCGCAGCTCCTGCGGAACCCGCTGCCGGGCTACATGCCCGCCGCCGACACCCGGCCACATCAGGCTGCCGCGGTCGCCAAAGGCCCGGGCCGCGACTACACCTGGCAGGAGATGGTCCGCACGCCGCAGTTCTGGCTGATGTGGGCGATGTATGCGATCGCCGCCGGAGCCGGGCTGATGGTCGTCGGTATCATCGCCAAGTACGCCCAGGGCATCCCCGCCGTGCTGGACCAGCTCACGAAGATCACAGACGGCTTCAAGGGAGGCAACCTCGACTGGGTGGCCAAGGCCGGGGCGACGTTCACCTTCGTCATGGCGCTCGCCGTCGGCAACGGCGCCGGACGCCCGATCACCGGCATCGTGTCCGACCGGATCGGCCGCACCAGGACCATGATGGGCGTGTTCCTGCTCCAAGCGGTGCTCATGGTGCTGCTGGCGACCGGTGTCGTGGCCGACTACACGGTCCTGCTCGTTGTCGGTGCCCTCGTCGGCGCGATGTACGGAGCCAACCTGACCCTGTTCCCGTCGATGTGCTACGACTTCTTCGGCACCAAGCACGGCGGCGTCAACTACGGCCTCGTCTTCACCGCATGGGGCGCCGGTGGCGTTCTGGGCTCGATCGGATCGGGCCTGGTGAAGGACATCTTCGGCAACTTCAACAATGCGTTCTGGGTGGCGGCCGTGCTCCTCGTGGTGGCGACCGTCCTGGCGGCCTTCGTCAAAGCGCCGCACGAGACCCCCTCGCACGAGTCCGCGATGTCCGAAGCGGCCGACGTGGGCGCCTAGCCCAGGACCGCGCACGCGCACCATCGGCCCCGCACTCCCGCCCAGCAGCGGTGAGTGCGGGGCCGACGCGCGCCAGGCGCCACAGTGGAGGGAGCGGGGAGGCACCCATGCGGTATCCTGCATGACGTCGAGTCCGAGTACCGGCGAGGCGGCAGGTCGACCGGCCGAGGCGTCGTGACGGAGCACGTGGGGAAGGGCGGGATCTGTCATGGGTGACAAAGTCAGGATCGCAGTCGCCGGCGGCGGCCGCATGGGCACGCCGCTGATCGAGGAGTTCCTCAAGCGCCCCTACGCCGAGCTCGTGGGCGTCGCCGACGTCGACCCCGCCAGCGCGGGCGCGCAGCTCGCGCGGGACAACGGGGCGCTCTTCACCGTCGATGCTCTCGACTTCGCGAAGATGGACGGCGAGATCGACCTGCTGTTCGAGGTCTCCGGTGACGCGGGCCTCAAGCGCCGGCTCAAGGACGCGTTCGTCGAGGCCAGCAACCGGCACACGATCATCGTGCACGACCTCGTCGCCCGACTTGTGATGACGGTGGTCGCCGGATCCGACGAACTGGTGCCGCCGCTCCACCCGGACGACGTCGGCGTCGGCTGACGTCACCCTGGCCCGAGCACCACGGCCGACCGTCGCCACGGCGAGGTCGGCCTTCACGTACGAACACACGATCACAGGAGAGACAGACACCATGGCCGTCGCACTCCGCATGAGCGTCCTGTACGCGCCGACGCTGAAGGAAGTCCCCGCCGAGGCGGAGCTCCCGTCCCATCGCATCCTTCTGCGCGCGGGGATGATCCGCAAGGCGGCCGCGGGCGTCTACTCGTACCTCCCGCTGGGGTGGCGCAGCCTGCACAAGATCGAGCAGATCGTCCGCGAGGAGATGGACGCCATCGGCTCGCAGGAGATGCTCATGCCCGCCATGCAGCCCTCCGAACTCTGGGAGGAGTCGGGGCGCTGGGACCTCTACGGACCCGAGCTGATGCGCTTCCAGGACCGTCACGGCCGCGAGTTCTGTCTCGGACCCACCCACGAGGAGCTCGTCACCTCGCTCGTGCGCCACGAGCTGCGCACGTACCGGGCGCTGCCTCTGTCCGTCTATCAGATCCAGGTGAAGTTCCGCGACGAGGTGCGCCCCCGGTTCGGGCTGCTCCGCGGCCGTGAGTTCATCATGAAGGACGCCTACTCCTTCCACGCCACCCAGGAGTCTCTCCAGGAGCACTACGACGCTATGTACCGCGCCTACTCGCGTATCTGCGAGCGGCTCGGCCTCGAGTACCGTCCCGTCGAGGCGGAGTCCGGTCAGATCGGCGGCAAGGTGACCACCGAGTTCATGGCGCTGGCTGAGTCCGGGGAGGCCGCGCTCGTCTACTGCGACTGCGGCTATGCGGCGAACGTCGACGCCGCCTCGACCGTCGTCCCGCGCCATCCCCGGACCACGGAGCCCCGCGAGTCGCACAAGGTCCACACGCCCGACGTGCGGACGATCGCCGAGCTCGCCGGGTTCCTCGACATCCCGGAACACGACACGGTCAAGACCATGGCCGGCAAGCTGCCGGACGGCACGCTCGTCTACTTCTGCGTGCCCGGCGACCGCGAGCTGAACCCGATCAAGGCGGACTGGGCCGCTCCCGGAGTCGTCCTGCTCGAGGAGGAGGACTTCGCCGCGCTCAAGATCCCGAGGGGCTCGCTCGGGCCGGTGGACCCGCCCGCGGGGACCCTCGTCATCGCCGACCGCTCGCTGGAGCACGAGGTCGCGTGGGGCGTCGGCGCGAACGAGAACGACTACCACATCGTCGACGCGCTCCCGGGACGCGACTTCGAGGTCGCCCGGTGGGCGGACCTCGTCGGCGCCCAGCCCGGCGACGGGTGCCCGGTGTGCGGCGGCGTGCTCAAGGGCGCGCGCGGCATCGAGGTGAGCCAGGTCTTCCAGCTCGGGACGCGCTACTCCGAGAGCATGGGCGCGACCTTCTCCGACGAGGACGGTGCCGAGAGGCCGTTCCTCATGGGCTGCTACGGCGTCGGCGTCTCGCGCTCGCTGGCCGCCGTGATCGAGCAGCGCTTCGACGAGGCCGGCGTCGCATGGCCCGTCACCGTCGCTCCGCTCGAGGTCGCGGTGCTGCCGCTCATGACCGAGGGTGAGGTCTTCGACGCGGGCGAGCGCATCTGGTCCGACCTGGCCGCGGCCGGCATCGAGGTCGTGCTCGACGACCGGGACGAGCGCGCGGGCATCAAGTTCAACGACGCCGACCTCATCGGATGGCCGTTCCAGGTCATCGTGGGCAAACGCGGCCTGGCGGAGGGTGTCGTCGAGGTGAAGGACCGCGCCACCGGCGAACGCGAGAACGTGCCCGTGGGGGAGGTCGTCGCCTACGTGACCTCCGCGGTGGCAGCCGCCAAGGCGGCTCTCGCTCCCACGACGACCCACCCCTAGCGCCCGCGGGCGCCACCGCCGAAGAGCTCGGTCCCCCGCGCGGACCCGAGCGCGGCTGCCGCACGCCCGGCACGCTTCCGTGACGCCCCGACGCGTGCTAGAATAGCGACTCGCAAGGGAACCGATCGTCGTGCGAGAAGTGGGCTCACCCCCGCTTCTTTTGTTGTGGAAGGAGGCACCGAATGGCCGATGACAACCGACGCCGCCTGAAGGTCCTCATCGACGAGGCCGCGACGGCGCACGGGTTCGAACTCGTGCTCCTCGAGGTCGCCGGCAGCCGCAACAACGCGGTCGTGCGTGTCTACCTCGACCACGAGGGCGGCATCACGATCGAGCACATCGCCCAGGCGAACAAGTGGATCAAGGAGCTTCTCGATCCGCTGCCCGAGTACCAGAAGGACGGGTACTCGCTGGAGGTGTCTTCCCCCGGCATAGAGCGACCGCTCGTCAAGCTCGCCGACTACGTGCGCTTCACCGGCTCGGACGCGAGGATCTCCACATCACACGAGATCGACGAACACAAGCACTTCACGGGCACGATACGTGCGGTCGACGGCGAGGAGATCGTGCTCGACGTCGAAGGCGGCGGAACGGTCCGGATCCCGTATGGGGACATCAAGAGAGCACGACTGCATGTCCAGTTCGACTTCAGCAAGGAAGGGACGGCTGACGATGGCCTCTGAGCTTATGGAAGCGCTCAAAGCGCTCGCGCGTGAGAAGAACATCGACGAGTACGCGATGCTCGACAGGCTCGAGTCGTCGCTTGCCGCGACCTATCGCAAGATCCTCGACCTGGAGAACGAGACGCGGGTCGTCCTCGACCGCGACTCCGGCGGGATCACCGTCTTCGAGCTCGTTCCCGTGGGCGGCACCGAGGAGGAGCCCGTCTTCGAGGAGCGCGACGTCACGCCTCCCGACGTGTCGCGCACGGCGGCCCAAGCCGCCAAGAGCGTCATCATCGGGATGATCCGCGACGCCGAGCGTGAGCAGATCTTCGACGAGTACCAGGACCGCGTGGGCGACGCCGTGACCGGCACCGTCCAGCAGTCCGACGC
>JANYKZ010000068.1 GCA_025361505.1 Coriobacteriia bacterium | reverse complement strand
CCGGCCCTTCTGTGTCGTCGGCTAGCCGCGCGAGTGGCACGCTCCGCACTCGCTCATGCGGAGGACCGAGTGCTGCACCTGCAGCACGGGGTCGCTCGTGTGGCACACGCACCCGGGGATGGGGATCACGAAGCGCGCGCCCACCGCGGGTTGCCGACCGGCGGCCACCTCGACGGCGTACGCGGCCCTCGCCTCCGCGGTGGGCGGCTGCATCCCTCCGAAGAGGAAGAGCACCACAGCAACTGCCGCGAGCACCACCACGGTGATACCGAGGCCGATCAACCATCGGTTCATCCTCATGACCTACGCTGCGCCCAGGATCGTGTCCAGGTCCGCTTGGGCGCTCTCGCCGATGGGCCTTATCGCGAAGTTGTCCACGAGCACCTGCAGCACGTTCGGGGTGATGAACGCCGGAAGGGTGGGCCCGAGACGCATATCCGTGATCCCCAGGTACAGGAGGCTCAGCAGGATCGCAACGGCCTTCTGCTCGTACCAGGACAGGATCATCGACAGCGGCAGCTCGTTGACGCCGACGCCGAACGCGTCCGCCAGAGCCATGGCGATCTTGACGGCGGAATAGGCGTCGTTGCACTGGCCGACGTCGAGCAGCCGCGGGATGCCGCCGATCTCACCGATCTTGTGGTCGAAGAAGCGGAACTTGCCGCAGGCCAGTGTCAGGATGACGGTGTCCGACGGAGACTGGTCGACGAAGTCCGTGTAGTACGAGCGACCCGGCTTGGCGCCGTCGCAGCCGCCAACGAGGAAGAAGTGGCGGATCGCCCCGCTCTTCACGGCGTCGATGATCGCGGGCGCGACGGACAGCACCGCGTCGCGCGCGAAACCGACCGTGACGCTGCCGGACTCGAGCGTGTCGGTGAAGCCCGGAAGGGCGAGTGCGCGCTCGATCACCGCGGCGAAGTCGCCGCTCCCGACGTGGACTGCTCCGGGCCACTCGACGCATCCGGTCGTGAAGATGTTCCCGAGGTACTCGGCCTTGGGAGCCTGGATGCAGTTGGTGGTCATCAGGATGGCGCCGGGGAACGCGGCGAACTCTCGGCGCTGGTTCTGCCACGCCGTGCCGTAGTGCCCGAAGAAGTGCGGATACTTCTTGAGCCCGGGGTAGCCGTGCGCCGGGAGCATCTCGCCGTGAGTGTAGACGTCGATGCCCAGGCCCTGCGTCGCCTCCAGCAGGTCGGCCAGGTCCTTGAGGTCGTGGCCCGAGACGACGATCGCCTTGTTCGGACGGTGGCCCAGCGGGACCTCGGTCGGAACGGGGCTTCCGTACGCGCCGGTGTTGGCGGCGTCGAGCAGCTCCATCACGCGCAGGTTGGCCTTGCCGGCCTCGAGCGCGAGGGCGACCCACTCGCCCACCCCGAGGGTCGGGTCCGCGAGCGACGCGAACGCCTTGTAGGTGAACGTCGAGACCGCGGGATCGCTCTGGCCGAGGATGCGCGCATGATCGGCGTAGGCGGCGATGCCCTTGACCCCGTAGATCGTGACCTCCATGAGGGAGCGCACGTCGGTATCGCCGGCGCGGTCGGCGAAGTGGCCGACGGCGATGGCCTGCGCGGTGAGCGCGTCGAGCTCCGCTGCCGGCTCGAAGGCCAGCGACGCGTCATCGTGTGCCGGCGCGCCGCCGGCGGCCGTCACCTTGGCGGAAAGCGCCATGCGCGCGGCGTGAAGGCCACGCACGACGCCGGCCAGTGACTCGTCGTCGAAGTCGACGTTGGTGACCGTGTGGAAGATCGCCTTGTCGACCAGCTCGTCGAGGAGCGTGTCGGTCACGCCGAGCGGAGCACCTGCGACGGCCCACAGCGAGATCGCGACCACCTCATGCAGGATCAGTTCCTGCAGGGCCGAGACACCCGGCTTCTTGCCGCAAACGCCGACGGTGGTGCAGGCCACCCCTCCGAGCGTCTGCTCACACTGGTTGCAGAACATGCGCAGCTCCTTCGTGTCGGTCTTCGGTCGGATTCGGGACTATCCGTGGATGAGCGCCGGCAAGCAGCGGGTGCACACCCACGTGGACGTGCCCTCGGTGCGCACCGGCAACAGCGGCGCGTGGTCCTCGTCGGTGCCGCAGTTGAAGCAGACCTGCGGGATGTAGGTGCGCGGCGCGGCCGCGGCCTGCTCTTCGACCGCGCGATGGTCGAACGGGACCACGTCGCGCTCCTCGATCGTCAGAGCGCCGGTCGGACACACTCCGAGGCAGAAGCCCGCGCCGTCGCACAGTTCCTCGCGCACCACCTTCGCCTTGCCGTCGACGATGACGATCGCGCCTTCGGCGCACGGACTGACGCAGATGCCGCAACCGGTGCACAGCTCCTGGTCGATGTGGACGATCTGACGGGTGACCGTTGTTGCCATGACGGGTTCCTATCCCTCGTTGTCGGCCGCGCTCTGCGCGCCTGCCGCCTTGCGTGCCTTCCGGCTCTCGATCAGGTGCCGGAACCCCTGGATCGCGTAGCCGTGGAGGATCGATCGGGGGCCCGCGTAGCGCATGACGTCGCGCATGAGCTCGCGCATCGCGGGCTTGTAGCAGTGCGTGTCGCAGGCGCTGCAGAACGGCTTCGGATCCTTCGGGCACAAGGCCCGGCGCTGCTCCGCGTAGGACAGCAGCTCCGCGCACTCGGCGCACACGACCGGGGTCGTGCGTCCGTAGACCCCGAGGGCCGCGCCGTCGGACGCGAGCGGTGCGCGCCCGACATCCCGGTGCTTCCCGCGACAGTAGATGCCGGTGAAGTCCCCGAGCAGACGGGTGTCCGCACGCGCCTGCGGGTCGGACATCTTGTCGGCGAAGCGGTCCTGCATACGCTGGTCGGTCCTCTCGCGGGCAGGGGGAACGGGATGCCTCAAGCGTTGTACCCCGCGGAAGGCGGGGCACACATTGACATGTGTCAAACTCGGCCGGAGTGTGGGGCGTCCCGCTCCACGCCCCGAATGGAGGTCGCACGTGTCAGGGACCGGACCCGATGTGTTCGCCGCTCTGCGCGCATGCCGCCTGTGGCGCGCGGCCGATGACGCCGCCGTCACCTCGCTCGCGGCGAAAGCCCGTGTCGAGCACGCGACCCGCGGACGCATCCTGGCGCAGGAGGGCGACAAGCCGGACCGGTTCGGCGTCGTGGTGGCGGGCAGGGTGCGCGTCTACCACCTGGGTGCCGATGGCCGTGCGCTGACCTTCGAGACGGCCGGCAAGGGCGAGCCCGTCGCCGCTGTCGCCGCGCTGGCCGGGACCCGCTACCCCGCCACGATCGAGGCGGCGACGGACGCGACGATAGCGTGGCTTCCGCGAGAGGCGCTCTTCGAGCTCATCGAATCGCAGCCGACGCTGCTGCGTGCCCTCGTGGCGGACCTCGCGACGCGCGTGGTGAATCTCACCACCGTCGCCACGAGCCTGTCGCTCGACGTGCCGTCGCGGTTGGCCGGCTACCTGTTCCAGCGCGCGCTCGCGGTCGGGAACTCGACGCCCGGAGGACTCGTGGTCGACCTGGGGATGACCAAGACCGAACTCGCCTCGGCGCTCGGGACGGTCCCCGAGACGCTCTCGCGCGCGCTGGCGCGTCTGCGCGACGACCGCGTGCTCGACGTGCGCGCCCGCGACGTGGTCGTCAAGGACGTGGGAGCGCTCGCACGGCTCGGAAGCGGCTACTCCGAGGAGTGAGTCGCCCGCACCGCCTGCGCGCCCTTCTCGAGCGTGCTCGCCATCATGAAGCCCCAGAGCAGGATCGCTGAGGCGACCATCTCGCCCACGTAGAGGCCTCCGGACGCTCCGAAGCGCGCCATCGCACCGGCGCCGGCGATCATCAGGGTGCCGGCGATGATCAGCACGTTCGCCCACACGCGGTACCGATAGGCCTTCCTGGGCCAGAACTTCACGATCGACAGCACCGCGCCGCCGAGCAGGAGCAGCGAGCCGGGGATATTGAACGGAAGCGACATGATGCGCGGGAACGTCCCGCTCGCGCCCAGGGCCTGGCCGCCCACGACGATCCCGGGGACGAGCTTGTCCATGAGCAGGTTCGCGGTGAACGTGCCGTAGAGGAAGATGGCCAGGCAGATCGTGTTGAACCCGAGGTACAGGTCACCCCACAACCGCTTCTTGCTCACGAGGTAGAGGGTGCCGTTACCGAGGAAGCCGACGAGCGACGCCGCCAGCACGATGTAGACGCGGTAGACCGTCGGGTCCCAGTGCTGCGTGAGCTCGCTCACGAACTCCATCACCGCTGCGATCGCGTAGAACGAGAAGCCGATCGCCCACATCAGTTGATGCATCTTGCGGCGCTCGACGTACTGCGCGACGAGCAGGCCGACGTACACGAAGCCGAGGACCGCTGTCGCCAGCGGCCAGATCCACGATGACCAGATGCTCACGATCGGTCCCTTCCCCCGCCCCGATGCGCGTCAGCTGCGCTGTCTCACTTGTAGACGAGCAGGGCCCGTACCGCAAGCGCCGGAGCCGACGCGAAGTTGGCACGCACGTTGCTTTTTGCACGAGCAGAGCGTGGCGGCCTGTTCCTCCCCCCCCCTCAGGACAGGGATCGCCGCACTCTATGAGACGAGTTGCGTTCCCCCCAACGCGACTCGTTCAAAACAAAGGATCTGGCCCGGCAGCGGAGACGCCGCCGGGCCAGACCTACTTCACGGGTCGCCTCGCGTCCCCGTGCGCCGCCGGCACGCGACGCCTCTCCCGATTGGCTACAATCCGTCCCGTCGAAGACCCTGCATCGCGACCGGAACCGGGAAGGCGCACATGAGCGTGACCGCGAGCGAGCGCATCGTGAACCTCGCGCTGTTCCTCGCCTCCGCCCGGCGCCCGGTCTCCGCGCAGGAGATCGCCGCCGGCGTCGCCGGCTACCCGGCCGATCAGAACGCCGCCGCCTTCGGTCGCATGTTCGAGCGCGACAAGGAGGACCTGCGGCATGCGGGCCTCGTCATCGAGATCGACCGCTCCGACACGGTGGAGCGCTATCGCGTCGATGTCGACGCGACCTTCTCCGAGGACCTGAAGCTCGAGCCGGTCGAGGCCGTCGAGTTGCGCGCCGCGGCGGCCGCGATGCTTGGGGACCCCTCGTTCCCCTACGCGGAGGACCTGCGCATCGCTCTCGCCAAACTCACCGCCGCCTCGGACGTCCGCGTCCGCGCCTCGGCCGCGGTGATGCCCGCGCTTTCGGCCGACGAGGATCCGGTCGCGCAGGGGGCCGCGGTCGCCGAACTCACCCGCGCGATCGGGTCCCGCAAGCGCGCGTCGTTCGCGTACACGGGGGCCGCGGGCCGGTCCTCTCAGCGGACCGTCGAGCCCTGGGGACTGTTCGCCCGAGATGGCCGCTGGTACCTCGTGGCTCACGACCCCGCGGCCGACGGCGTCAGGGTGTTCGCCGTCTCAAGGGTCGGGGAACTCGTGGTCGAGTCCTCCCGGCCCAAGACCCCGGACTTCGACACCCCGGCCGGCTTCGACGTCCGAACGTGGATGCTGATGCCGTTCCAGTACGGCCCGCACTCGCGCGAGGCGACCCTGCGACTGACCGGGCCGGCGGCGCATCGGGCCACGGCACTCGTGGCCGGCCAGGGCACACTCGCCGCGGACGGGAGAGACGCGTACCTGTGGCGGGTCCCGTTCGCCGACGAGACCCTCATGGCACGCTGGATCGCGGCGAGCGGTCCGGGCATAGAGGTCGTCGCTCCGGGGTCGCTGCGCGACTCCTTGGTCGCCGGCCTCCGGAAGGTGGTGGAGCAGCATGGCTGAGTCCCCTGCCGCGGCGCGCGCCCGCCGGCTCCTTGCGTTGCTCCCCTTCCTTCGCCGCAAGGGCCTCGTGCCGCTATCCGAGCTCGCCGCGGCGGTCGGCACGGACGAGGCGACCGTCGCCGAGGACCTGACCGTCCTGTCGCTGTGCGGTGGGGACGAACGCGACCCCGGCCAGCTCATCGGGGTCTGCGTCGACGGCGACACCGCCGAGGTGTTCGCCGACCTGCCGGCCCTGGAGCGTCCCGTGCGCCTGACTCCGGTCGAGGCCCGTGCCGTGACGGCGGCCCTCGAGACGATCGGGCTCGACCCGCGCTCTCCGCTGCTCGCCCGCCTCGCCGTACACGCGCAGCGCGACGTCGACCCCGAGTCGGTCGCCCGGTCGGTCAGGGCGGCGTTCCGGCAGGACGGGCAGGCCGCGGTGATCGCCGCGCTCGATGTCGCGTCCGAACACGGCGTCGTCGCCGTGATCGGCTACGCGTCCGCCCACTCGGGGCAGGAGTCCGTGCGACGCGTGCACCCGTGGGCGCTCCATCGCTGGCGCGACAGCTGGTACCTGGTCGCGTTCTGCGAGACGGCTCAGGAGCAGCGCACCTTCCGCGTCGACCGCATCACCTCGGTGGCGCTGACCCACGACACGTTCGACCGGCCCGAGGGCCTGCGGGACGCGTCGCCCCTCCCCGACTTCGACGCGCTCCCCCGGGCCACCGTCGTCTTCGAAGAGGACGGCCCCGACCTCAACGACCGGGACTGGCCCGGGACGACCTTCGACCGCCGCCCCGACGGCAGCGTCGTCGCCTCCGTGCCCTATGCGGGGAGCGGCTGGCTCGCGGGCGCCGTCGCGTCCCGTCTCGGCAGCGCCCGCGTTATCGAGCCCGCGCACCTGCGCGAGGCCGTGGCCGGCGCAGCGCAGCGCATCCTGGACGAGACGGCCCGCGGGTCCGCGGCCGGATCCAAGGACTAGGGCGACCGTGGCCGATCTCGACGGGGTCCCTCTCGAGCGTGTGCCGCCGCGACACGACGGCCTCGCGGCGTGCCGGCTGTGCTCGTCGTCGGATGCGGGCGCCGACCACGACTGGTGCCCGGCCGCCGAGGGATTGGTGTGCGAGACGTGCTGCCGGCGCGTGCTGCTCGGTGAGGACACGCGCCTGTACGCCATCGCTGCGACCCGTGTCGACGGGGACGACTCCGTCGAGAATCTCTCGATCGCGTGTTTCGGCTGTGATCGCGGCCGCCGGTGGTTCGCGGAGCAACTCCAACGGCGCCTCGACGGCGGCGCGAAGCCCTGCTGACGGATGAGCGCCGGGGTCGAGCAGGTCAGCGCCCGAACCGCTCCCGGACCTGCTCGATCAGCTTCTCAGTCGAGAGTAGCTCGACATCGCTGACGGGCAGCGCCCCGATGAAGGCGCGCGCGTAGCCCTTGCCCGACGAGAGACGGCCATCGGCGACGATGACACAGCCCTCGTCACTCGATGAGCGCACCAGCCGGCCCGCGGCCTGCTTGAGCTCCAGCACGGCCTCGGGCAGGTAGAAGTCGTCCCACGCGCGGCGCCCAAGCCGCTGTTGGCGCTCCTCGTAGAGCGGATCGCGGACGCGTCCGAACGGCAGCCTCGCGATCACGACGCACCTCAGCGTGTCGCCCTTGGCGTCGAAACCTTCCCAGAACGACTTGGTCGCGAAGAGCGACAGCCGCTCGTCCGCCAGGAACTCGTCGCGCACGCGTTTGTTGGACACGCCGCGCCCCTGCAGGAGCAGGTTCTGGCCGAGCGCGGCCAGCGGGCCGACGAGGCGGTCGTAGAGCTCGTCCATCTCGCGCTTGCTCGTGAACAGCGTGAGGACGCTGCCCCCCATCGCCTCGTGGACTCCGAGCAGCAGCCGCTCGAGAGCGCCGTAGTGCGCGGTGCCGCGCGGCTCGGGCAGGTCCGTCGGGATGAACACCGACATCTGGCGGTCGAAGTCGTAGCTGGAGTCCAGTCTGAGGCTGCGCCACGCGGACGCCGGCAGACGGTCGAGGCCGATCGTGCGCGCGAAGTGGCCGAAGTCGTCGCCGGTCGCCATGGTCGCCGATGTGTAGACGACCGAGTGGATGTCGGGGTAGAAGCGATCCAGGAGCGCGCTTCCCACGTCCAGCATCGAGGCCTCGACGCTGTCGCGCCGGTCGCGGCGCTTGCCGACCCGAACGCTGTAGACGAACGAGTCGTCCGAGCCGTCCAGCACCGACTCGAGACCGTCGAGCTGGTCGCGGATGCGCGAGAGCACGCCCGCGAGGTCGGCGCGCGCGTCGACGAAGTCGTCGCCCGCCTCCTCGAGAGCCGTGAGCAGGTCGCGTCCCGCGGCGATGATGGTCTCGAGGTGGCGGCCCAGCGAGTGCCCCACACCCCCGGCGATGCTCCACTCGGTGCAGTCGCGCACCTCCGGCGTCAGGCGCAGCTCGGCGCTGTCGTATCCGTCGTCCGCGGTGCGGAGGTCCTTCAGGAAGTCGAAGAACGACTCGGCGATGGTGGCTGCCGTGGTCACCTCGCCGCGGAGCCGCGACGCCAGCGCCTCGACACGGTCCACCAGGTGCTCTCGGCCTTGCGCCGTGGCGCGCGACCGCACGCGCGAGCGCACGGCGTCGATGGAGCCGCCGCGGCCCTCGGTGTGCAGCGCGCCGAGCAGGGATGCGATCGCGCGGTGGTCGGCGGTCACGGACAGCTGCTTGCGCGCTTCCGACTCCGCCGCGTGCGCCTCATCGACGATCCAGTACCTCAAGGGAGGCAGGATCCCGCCGGACGCGGCCCTGTCGCGGAAGAGCAGGGCGTGGTTCGTGACCACGACGTGGGCCCCGCCCGCGCGGCGCCTCACTCCGTGGAGATAGCACAGGTTGGGGTAGAAGCGGCACCGCTTGTGCGTGCAGTCCGCCACCGAGCAGCCGACGCGGCGCCTCGACTCGGGAGTCCAGTGCAGGTTCACGGAGTCCAGATCGCCCCACGACGATTGCGCGGTCCAGGCGACCAGCGCCGCCAGATGCGCCACGTCCTCGGGAGCGAGCTCGTCCTCGCCCATCCGCCGGTCGATCTTGCGAAGGCAGGGGTAGTGCTCGTAGCCCTTGAGCGCCACGTAGCGGAGCTTCCCTCCCATCGCGGCGGCCAACTTGGGCAGCTCTCCGTGGACGAGCTGGTCCATCAGGGTGTTGGTCTTCGTGGCGACGCCGACGCCGAGACCGTTGGTCAAGGCGAAGGAGGCCGCCGGCACGAGGTAGGCGACCGACTTGCCCACCCCGGTCCCCGCCTCGATCGCAAGGTGGCGACGCTGGGCGAACGCCTGGAGCACCGCCTCGGCCATCCGGCGCTGTTCCTCGCGTGACTCGAAGCCCGAGTACATGCGGCCGACCGCCCCGTCCGCGTCGAACTCGGCGAGCACCGTGTCGGGGTCGGGACAGGTGAGCTCGCGCTCGTCAGCGTCGGCGAGACCCGGGAGGTGGTGGCCGCGGGTGGAGTCGGCCCGGAGGGTCTTGAGGTCGAGCGAGCCGGCCTTCGCGCGGGCGGCCATCCTGCTCAATGTGTCGCGCAGCGGCCACTCGGTCGAGGGAGACAGGTGCGCGGCGGCGGAGAGCACCTCGAGCGGCAGGTCGGCGAGTCCCGCGAGACCGATCCTCCACACCAGGAACATCGCCTCCGTGTCCCCCGCGGCACGGTGGAAGGGCGCCTCGATCCCGAACGCCTCCGCCAGGTCGCGCAGCCGGTGCGTCCGCAGGCGCGGGAGGGCGATCCGGGCCAGCTCCAGCGAGTCGAGCCACCGGTTCGACATCACGAGGCCCGAGGCCGAGGCGGCCGCTGTCATGAACGCCCGGTCGAACGAGGAGTTGTGGGCCACGATGTCGCGGCCCCCGACCAACGCGAGAACCTCTCGCACGACCGTCTCTACCGTCGGCGCGCCGGCGAGGCTCTCGGCGTCGATACCGGTCAGCAGCGTGGTGTCCCGAGGGATGTCACGACGGGGGTCGACGAGCGAGCTGTAGCGCTCGAGCACCTCGGGCCCGCGTGCGACGAGGACCGCGACCTCGATGATCCGGTCGTTCTTCTGGTCGAAGCCCGTCGTCTCGATGTCGAGGAACGCGACCTCGTCCTCGAAGCCCCACGCTGCCTCCGCGGCCGTGGCCGCCAGCATCGCGTAGCGCGCGGCCACCTCCGCGTCGGTGCCGGGTGCGAGGTTGCGCAGGAGCGCCTCAGGGACGTGGGTATCGATCGCGTGTGCCATGGTCCGACGATAGCACGGAGCCCCGACACCCAAAGGGTGCCGGGGCTCCGTCGCATCCGCCCCCGAAGGGTCGGAGAGTGTGGCTACTGGCCGGCCGCCGGGGCGCCCATGTTGACCTTGCGCGCCTGGACGAGCCAGGTGCCCTTGTCCTTCACGAACGACCAGATCGCCGTCCACGTCCCGTTCTTGCCGAGCTCCTGCTGGACCGTGACGGTGGCGGTGGTATCGCCGGCCTTGCTGGAGAAGATCTTGAACGACGTCATGCCGTACATCTGCTCCTGCGTCTGCTGGAAGGCCGCGACCGTCTGGCCGACCTGGCTGGCCGCCGGCTGCATCTTGAAGGCGACATCCCACTTCTTGTCGAGGATCGACTGGTAGTAGGTGGTCACGAACTTCGCCGGATCCGAACTCGCCGGCACCTTCGTGGCCGTCGCCGGGTCGAATGCCGTCGCGGTGGACGGTGCGAGGCCGGGCTGGCTGGTGCCCGTCGATGTGGTCGCTGAGGTGCCGGTCCCGGGGGTTGTGGCAACGGATGCGGTCTTCGACCCGCCGCTGAAGACGATCACCACGGCCACGAAGGCCACGAGCAGTACGACCACCACGATCGAGAGGTACATCACGATCTTGTTGGTGTTGTTCTCCGCCATAGTCAGTACGGTCCCTTCATGTTGCTTGCCTGAACGGGGCGCCCTTGCGCCCGTGTAAGGATATAGGCGGTACCGTCCGTCCACAACCACACGGTCGCGCTACACTCCTCATTTGACGCACACGAAGACTATACGGTTCGGACGCCCAAGCGACCCCCGTGCCGTTGTGGAGATTCAGAGGAGTATTCGATGGCACACGTCCGGAGCGTGTTCGACGTCATCGGCCCGGTCATGATCGGTCCGAGCTCGTCGCACACCGCGGGCGCCGTCCGCCTTGGACGACTGGCCCGCGCGGTCTTCGGGGAGCAGCCGGCCGCGGCGCGTATCACTCTGCACGGCTCCTTCGCCTCCACCGGTCGCGGCCACGGGACCGACCTCGCGCTCGTCGCCGGGCTGCTGGGCTACGCTCCCGACGACGTCCGGATCCGCACCGCCGACGCCGAGGCACGGGCGGCGTGCATGGACGTCACCTTCACCGAGGGCGACCTCGGCGAAGTCCACCCGAACACGGCGCGCCTCGAGCTCTCATCAGCCGACGGCCGCACCGTCACCGTGCAGGGCTCGTCCGTCGGAGGCGCCGACGTGGTGCTGACCGCGATCGACGACTTCGACGTGGCGATCACCGGTGAGCTGCCGGTGCTGATCGTCGAGCACCAGGACCAGCCGGGCGTGATCGCCTCGGTCTCGGCCGTGCTCGCCCGCTATGGCGTCAACATCGCCAGCATGGAGGTCTCGCGCGAGCGGCGCGGCGCGCGGGCGCTCATGGTCATCGAGACGGACGAACCCGTCGCGGCGGAGGCGATCGCCGCGGTCGCGGCCGGCGACGGCGTCACCGGGACCCGCGGGATCCCGCGCGTCTAGCCGCGTTCGTCGCGCTTGACGCAGCTGCGCGACCCGCACGACGCGCACGACCCGCCGCACCCCATGAGCACCAGCGCGTTGCAGCGCGGGCAGCGCAACGTCCCCGGCTCGATCGTGAGCCCGCACTTCGGGCAGACGTCCTTGGCCGGTGTCTCGGCCCACACGTCCTCATCCAGCACGGAGCGGTCGACGCCCTCGTAGCGCTCGTCCGGGTTCGGCTTCTCCATCATCGGCCTCCGAACAGCCAGATCACGCGGGCGACGATGCCGCCCAGCAGGAACGCCAGACCGACCGAACCGACCACCAGCCCGACGAGGAAACGCCAGCCGCGCTCCTTGAGGATGACCATCACGCTGGCGATGCACGGAACGAAGAGTGTGATCGTGACCATCGCGACCAGCAGCTGCGCGTCGCTCAGGTGCATCGTGAAGAACCCCGCGGCTCCGAAGTCCCGGCGCACGAAGCCCATCACGAAGGCCGTCGCCGCCTGGGGAGGCAGACCGAGCCACCCGACTGTCAGCGGGCGCGCGACGACCTGGATCCAATCCAGCGCGCCGGTGACCTGCAGCGTCGAGATCAACAGGGCGCCGATGAGGAAGAAGCCGGCGACCTCCTTCATGAAGTTCCAGACCTTCAGCCCCGACTTGCGAGCGACGTTGCCGGGCCGCGGCAACCGCAGCGTCGGCAGGTCGATCAGCAGCGCCGTCGACTCCCCGGGCGTGATCCTCTGCAGCACGGTTCCCACGGCGACGAAGATGGCGATCAGGATCGCGAAGTACGCGAACGAGTAGTACCAGGCCACCCGTGTCATGAGCGCCGCGATGACCGCGATCTGCGCGGAGCAGGGCACGGCGATCGCCATGAGCGCCGTCGCGATGAAGCGCTCGCGCTTGCTGCCCAGGATGCGCGTGGTCAGGGTGCCCATCGTGACGCACCCGAAGCCGAGGATCAGCGGGATGACCGCGCGGCCGTTGAGGCCCAGAGAGGTCAACGACCGGTCGGCGAGCGCGGCGATGCGGGGCAGGTAGCCCGAGTCCTCCAGGAGCGAGAGCAGCAGGTAGAACCCGGTCACCAGGGGCAGGATCACGCCGATGAGGTAAGTCGGCGTCATCGTGAGCACGCCGAACTCTCCCGCGAGGAACTTGTAGACGACGGTGCTCGGGGCGCCGACGTGCCCGACCAGGCCGCGCACGAACGGCACCCAGTAGGCGTTCATGGCGCCCTCGGTGAAGCCGACGACCTTGCCGGCGATCAGGACGCCGAGCACCTCGTACATCACGAACAGGAGCGCCGCCAGCATCGGGACCCCGGTGAGCGGCTGCATCATCCACACGGAGAGCTTGCCCTTGAACGACGCGCCGCGCGTCTCCGCGCGCACGACATGGCCGACGAGGTCGTTCACACGGATGCGCCGGCGGGTGTAGATCTCGTCACGCATGCCCTGAGGCCTCACGCCGTTGCGCCGCGCGACCGCCTCGTCACCCTCGAGCACGAGCAGCGCCTCGGCGCGGGTCTCGGCGTGAGCGGACGCCTTCTCGAGCGCGTCGTACAGCTCGGGGTCGGCGTGGCCGGGGCGCGCGCGGCCGACGGCCGCCTTCAGGTCATCGATGCCGAGGCCCTTCGTGGCCACAGTCTCCACGACCGGGACGCCGAGCAGGTCCTCGAGCAGATCACGGTCGACGGCGACGCCTTCGCGGCGCGCCTCATCGGCCATGTTGAGTGCGACGACCATCGGGATGCCCATGTCGGCCAGCTGCAGCGTCAGGAACAGGTCCCGCTCGAGGTGCACAGCGTCCACGACGTTGACAATGCGGTCGGCGCCGAGGACGACGTCACGGGCGACGGTCTCCTCCTCGTTGAACGAAGACACTCCGTAGATGCCCGGCGTATCGACGACGTCGACCTCGCCCCACCGCCCCTTGGTGATCTCGACGGTGGTGCCCGGGAAGTTCGACACGTCGACGTAGACGCCGGTCAACGCGCCGAACACGACCGACTTCCCCACGTTCGGATTGCCGACCAGAACGACAGCGCCCTCGCGGATGCCGAGGGCGTCGAAGGCCGGAGCGCAGTGGGCCATGTCCTCTAGCCCGCCTCGGGCAGGAGCCGCACGGTGATGGACTTGGCCAGCTGCCGCCCGACCGCGATCTCCTGCCTGCCGCTCCGCAGCACGATGGGGCCGGCGGGGATGCGCGCCGTGCAGTGCACGCACGCTCCCTCTGCCATGCCGAACCGCAGCGCGGTCACGCGGGCGCCCTCGTCCTCGACGCCGGTCACGACGAAACGCTGGCCGGCGCGGGCGTCGGCCAAGGTGCACACCGCGCACAGGTCCGGGACCGCCGGTGCGGCGATCGGCCCTGTCTGCTGCGTCTGCTCCGTCATGGGACTCCGGTCGGGTCGTGGTGTGTACTTAGCCTCTACTAAGTACCTCGCATGGCATACACTAACACGGTCTGCCCTCCGGGACAAGGACCGACGGCGGACGGCGGTGCTACCATCGACCGCGGCCCGCTGATCCACGGAGGACACACCATGGGATATGCCAATCTGACCGACCTGCTCGCGGCCGCGCACACGGCCGGCTCGCTGGGCGAGGCCGTAGTGGCGCGCGAGTGCGAGGAGACGGGCGACTCCCGTGACGTCGTGCTCGCACGGCTGATCGAGTCTCTCGACGTGATGGAGGCCGCGATCGACACCGGGCTGACCGGAGAGGCGCGCTCGCGCTCGGGACTGACCGGCGGCGACGCGCGTCGCGTCTCATCGAACAGCGAGCACGTCGTCGGTGAGGCGTTCGCGGAGACCATCGCCGCGGCGCTGGCCGTCGGCGAGGTCAACGCCGCGATGGGCCGCGTCGTCGCGGCGCCGACCGGAGGAGCCTCCGGCGTCCTGCCGGCGGTCCTGCGCACGGTAGGCCATCGGACCGCGGCCACCCGCGAGCAACTGGCGCTGGCGCTGGCCGCGGCGGGCGGCATCGGCGCGATCATCGCCGCGAAGGCCTCGCTGTCGGGCGCCGCGAGCGGCTGCCAGGCGGAGATCGGCTCGGCTGCCGCGATGGCCGCAGCGGCCGCCATCCAGTTGTGCGGGGGCACACCCGTCCAGGCGGGACATGCGGCCTCTCTCGCCCTTCAGGGCCTTCTCGGGCTGGTGTGCGACCCCATCGGAGGGCTCGTCGAGGTCCCGTGCGTCGTGCGCAACGGCACCGGCGCAGCAGTGGCCCTCGCGGGCGCCGAGATGGCCCTCGCCGGCGTCGAGTTCCCGATCCCGTTCGACGAGGTGGCAGCCGCGATGGGCGCGGTCGGCCGCAGCCTTCCGCCGTCGCTGCGTGAGACCGCCCTCGGCGGGCTGGCCGTCACGCCGACCGGCAGGAAGCTCGGCTCCTGAGGCGGCGGAGCGGTCCGCAGACGAACAGAAGGGCCCCCGGCTCCCGGGGGCCCTTCTTCATGCCGTGGAGCGCGTGCTCGAAGTGCTACTTCTTGACCTTCTCGAAGAGCGTGTGGTTCACGAGCTCGCTGTACTTGTACGGCGTCTTGAAGTAGCCGCACTTGATCATGTAGTCGTAGACGTCCTTCATGAAGACGGGGCTCGCCTCGGCGTCGAGGTTGACCAGCGCGGGCTCGCGCAGCTCGTCCACCTTCTTCGGAAGGCCCATGTAGTAGGCCCAGTAGTGCTCGATGCGCGCGAACTCGGTCTTCTTGAAGTCGCCGACCTTGAGGGCCTGCTGGGTGCCGTCGTAGTTGAGCTGGACGACCTTCTGCACGATGTCGGGGTGCTTGGCGAGGATGTCCTTGCGGACGACCAGGACAACGTACGGGACCTTGGACCCGTAGCCCATGTCCTGCCACTTCACGACCTCGTGGTAGGCCTGGTTCTTGCGGAGCTGGGCCTCGTAGATGGACCAGGCGAAGACCGCATCGATCTTCTTGTCGAGAAGGTCGTTCATCACGAACCCGGGCATACCCATCTCGACTCCGACGGTGCCGCCGGCCGACTGGGTCGAGAGGCCCACTGACTGGAGCTTCTTGTTGAACAGCGCCTCGATGTTGAACGAGGGGTTCATGATGCCGATCTTCTTGCCGTCGAGCTGCTTGACGTCCGTGAGGGTCGTCGGGGCGATCAGGGAGATGCCGCCGTTGTAGGAAGCGCCGATGACGACGTAGTCGTTGCCGTCGCGCCACAGCTCCTGGTTCATCGACTCGTTGCCGCTCCAGTACTCGGTGAGCACGTTGAGGGGCACCCAGGCGAAGTCGTAGTAGCCCAGGTAGAGGTTCGGCAGGATCTTGATGTGGCCGCTGTCCAGGATCTCCGCTGCCTTGTAGCCCGTGCCCTTGAGCGCCGCGTTCAGCGTGCCGCCGTTCTTCTGGAACATGTAGTAGTCCTGCGGCGCGATGATCGTCGTCGGCAGGGAGAGGAACTTGAACGTCTTGCTGTCGAAGGTCGGGTAGTCGCGGTTGACGACGCCTTCGTCCTTCTCCGGCTTGAAGAACGGGATGTTGGAGGGCTCGCCCGTCATGGCCGTCTTCGGGAACTGGGCGGGGTCGTAGACCTTCGTGACGTGCAGGAAGAGCTCGGTCTTGTTGACGAACTTGCTCGGATGCGGCTGGTTCGCCGTCGAGTGCGTCGTCTCGCTGGATCCCGTCGCGCCTGTCGTGCCGGTCGTCGCGGGCTTCGCCGCCGAACAACCCGCGAGCGCCACCAGCGCTGCGGCGAGCATGACGGCGATGATAGTGCGCTTCATTGCCCCTCCATCTGTTGAGAACATGCCCCTGCTATCGCGCGATCTTGTCTTGGAAGCTCGTGTCGACCAACTCGGCGAACTTGTACGGCGTCTTGAAGTAGCCGCACTTCACCATGTAGTCGTAGATGTCCTGCAGGAGCGGCTTGTTGATCTCGGGGTCCAGGTTCGGCACGCCGAGGGTCGAGACCTTCATGGGGGTGCCGAGGTACTTGTCGTTCCACGCCTGATAGCGCTTCGCCTCGGGCGCCGCGTAGTCCCCGACGGTGATCGCCTGCTGCGTCGCGTCGTAGTTGAGCTGGACGACCTTCTGCACGATGTCCGGATGCTTGGCGAGGATGTCCTTGCGCACGACGAGGACCACGTTCGTCACCTTGTCGCCGTAGCCCATGTCCTGCCACTTCACCAGCTCGTGGTAGTTCTGCTGCTTGAGGAGCATCTTCGAGTACGCGGACCACGCGAAGACGGCCTTCAGTTTGTTGCCCACGATGTCGTTCATGACGTAGCCGGGCGTGCCGGTCTCGATCTTCACGGTGCCGCCCGCCGACTCGGTCGCCAGGCCCACCGACTGAAGCTTCTTGTTGAAGATCGCCTCGGTGTTGAGCGAGACGTTCATGATCCCGACCGTGGCGCCGCCGAGTTGCTTGAGATCGGTCACCGCAGGCGGCGCGATGAGGCTCGAGTCGCCGTCCGTGGAGCTGCCGATGACGACGTAGTCGTTGCCCTCGCGCCACAGCTCCTGGTTCATCGACTCGTTCCCGCTCCAGTACTCCGTCATCACGGCCAGCGGAACCCATGCGAAGTCGTAGTAGCCCAAGTACAGGTTCGGCAGGATCTTGATGTGCCCGGTGTCGAGGATGTCGGCGGCCTTGTAGCCGGTCCCGGCGAGCGCGGCTTTGAGCGTGCCGCCGTTCTTGTGGAACAGGTAGTAGTCCTGCGGCGGGATCGCGGCGGTCGGGAGCGCCAGGAACTTGAAGGTCTTGCCGTCGAACGTCGGGTAGTCGCGGTTGACGATGCCCTCATCCTTCACCGGCTTGAAGAACGGGATGTTCGAGGGCTCACCCGTCATGGCCGTCTTCGGGAACTGAGCCGGGTCATAGACCTTTGCCACGTGAAGGTAGACCTTGTCCTTCGCGACCATCTTGAAGGGATTGTCAGCATTCCCGAGCGCGGCTGGCGCCATGGGTCCGTTGGGTCCGGTGTAGGGGTTCGGCAAGAGCGAACAACCACCTACCGAGAGCGCGACGGAGAGGGCGAGGAAGGCGGCGAGGGAACGCCTCATGGATTCTCCTTCTTGATGACCATGGATCGCAGACTGGGTGACAGTGTATTGGCTGTCGCCAGGCGTTGCCAGAAGCGGACGCCGAGCGGACGCTGCGCCTCCGGGTGGTATCCTCGCTGCGCGAGAGGGAGTAGTACCCGTGTATGTCGCGGGGGCAGGCCGACAATCCCGGGCGCATGCGCCCCGGCCCTGCCGTCACCGATGGGTGATCACGAGACTCTCGGTTGCCGCCGTCGAACGTGAACGGCGCGCTGCCGAGGGTCTCTTTCTTTGGAGGGGGAACGTCACGACCATGACCGACACGAACACTATCGAGCCGGCCGACCGCTATCACGGTCTGTCCGCTGCCGAGGTTGTCGCGGCCTTCGGCACGGACGCGGAGCTCGGGCTGAGCCTCGATGAGGTCGAGCGCCGCACCGCGCTCCACGGACCGAACAAGCTCCGCGCCGAAGACAAGACCCCGCCGTGGCGGATGTTTCTGGCTCAGTTCAACGACTTCATGATCTGGGTGCTCTTCGCCGCCGTCGCGATCTCAGCGTTCGAGGGGCAGGTCCCCGAGGCGATAGCCATCACCGCGATCCTGTTGCTCAACGGCGTGCTCGGGTTCGTCCAGGAGTACCGCGCGGAGCAGGCCCTCGCTGCGCTCGAGCGGATGTCCGCACCGGCCGCGACCGTGATCAGAGACGGCGTCGAGACCGACGTCCCGTCGACCGAGCTGGTGCCGGGCGACGTGATCCTCCTCGAGTCCGGGGATCGCGTCCCCGCCGACGCGCGCCTGGTACTCGCCGCCGCCTTGCGGGTCGAGGAGGCGTCGCTCACAGGCGAGAGCGCTCCTGTCAGCAAGGTCACCGATGTGGTCGACGACCTGAACGCGGTTCTCGGCGATCGTCACAACAGCGTGTTCGCGGGCACGTCGGTCGCCGTCGGGCGCGGACGCGCCGTCGTGACCGCCACAGGTCAAGCGACCGAGATGGGCAAGATCGCGGACCTGCTCGCCGCGCAGGAGGACCACAGGACCCCGCTGCAGGAGGAGCTGAAGCGCGTCGGGAAGACGATCGCGCTGCTGGTGCTGGGCATCGCCGTGCTGGTGTTCGTCGTCGAGGTGTGGAGGACGCTCGCCGGCGGCGACTTGACGCTCCTCGACGCGCTGCGATCCCCGGCCGCGCGGGCCTCGATCACGACATCCCTGCTGGTGGCGATCTCGCTCGCGGTCGCCGCCATCCCCGAGGGGCTGCCGGCGATCGTGACCGTGGCTCTCTCTCTCGGGGTCCGCCGGATGGCCGGTCACAACGCCATCGTCCGCAAGCTGCACGCGGTGGAGACCCTCGGCTCGACCAGCTTCATCTGCTCGGACAAGACCGGCACGCTCACCCGCAACGAGATGACGGTCCGCCGACTCGTCGTCGGGATCGACGGCGCCGAGGTACTCACCGACTTCGCCCTGCGCCCGGACGAGACCCAGCCGCACCCCGCCGACCGCGAACTGCTCCTCGAGATCGCCGCCTCGTGCAACGACGCCCGCTTCTCCGCGGACGGCACGCTGCTCGGCGACCCCACGGAGACCGCGCTCATCGTGGTTGCCGAGCGCCTGTCGACGGGCCCGATCCGGCCGCGCCGGATCGGCGAGGTCCCGTTCGACTCGCACCGCAAGCGCATGACGACGGTGCACGAGCTCGACGAGCGCCGCGTCGCGTACATGAAGGGCGGCGCCGACGTCGTCGTCGGCCTGTGCACACAGGCGTTGGTGCGCGGCCGGACCGTGCCGATGGACGACGCGCTGCGCGTGCGCCTCCACGAACTGAACGCCGGACTGGCGTCGGGCGGCCACCGGACACTCGCCTTCGCCCTCAGGTACCTCGACGAGGGCGAGCCGGACGAAGGCGAGGTCCTCGAGCGCGACATGACCTACGTGGGCATCATGGGTCTGCTCGACCCCCCGCGTGCCGAGGTCGCCGCCGCGATCGCCGAGTGCCATCGCGCCGGCATCCGGGTGGCGATGGTGACGGGCGACCATGCGCTCACGGCGACCGCGATCGGTGCAGAGATCGGCCTGCTCGAAGGCCGGTGCGTGCTTACCGGAGCCGAGATCTCGCTCATGAGCGACCAGGAGCTCTACGACGCCGCGGAAGACACGCGCATCTACGCGCGCGTCGATCCCGAGCACAAACTCCGCATCGTCGACGCACTGAAGCGCCGCGGCCACATCGTGGCGATGACAGGTGACGGCGTGAACGACGCGCCGGCGCTGAAGAAGGCGGACATCGGCGTCGCGATGGGCCGGATCGGCACCGACGTCAGCCGCGAGGCCGCGGACATGGTGCTCTCCGACGACAACTTCGCGACCATCGTCGAGGCCGTGCGCCAAGGGCGCGCGGTCTACGACAACCTGCGCAAGTTCATCCTGTTCCTGCTGTCCTGCAACACGAGCGAGGTGCTGATCGTCTTCACCACCGCGCTGCTGTCACCCCAGCCGGCGCTCCTCCCCCTTCAGCTGCTCTGGATCAACCTGGTCACCGATGGGCTGCCCGCCCTGGCGCTGGGAGTCGATCCGGGCTCGCCGCGTGTCATGGACCGTCCTCCACGCGGCGCAGACGAGTCGATCCTGACTCCCCGGCGGCAGTTTCAGGTCGTCGTGCAGGGCGTGCTGATCACGCTCGGAGCGCTCGCGATGTACCTCGGCGTCGAGCGCGGGCTGATCGCGAGCGACGGCGCCGCGCACGCGCAGACGATGCTGTTCACGACGATCGTGCTCTCGCAGCTGCTGCACGCGTTCAACTTCCGCTCCGAGACGCGCTCCGTCTTCAGCCTCGAGACCCTGAAGAACCGGTGGCTCGTCGCCGCGTTCACCGGATCGGTCGCGCTTCAGGCCCTCGTCATCTACGTCCCGCCGTTGCAGCGGCTGTTCAAGACCCAGCCTCTCGGCCTGCATGATTGGATCGCGGTCCTCGTCGCGTCGGTGCTTCCGTTGGTGGTCATCGACGCGATCAAGGTGCTCTCGGCCAGGAGGAGGGCGCGGTAGCCGCGCGCGGGCCGTCCGTCGCTTCCGGGCGACCGATGGGCAACTATTCCGTAGGATGAGCGGGTGGCCTCCTGCGCACGGTCCTGCTGTCCACGTCGAGCGGAGGAGCGGTGGAGCGTGTGCGCGGTTCCCTGAGCCGACTGTGGCAGCGCCTCGTCCCGCGCACGATGGGCGCGCGTCTTGTCCTCACCGCGGCCCTCCTCGCATTCGTCACCACCGCCGTCACACTGGGGATCAACGCGGCGCTGGTGAACGCCCGTGCCGAGGCATGGACCCGCAGTGACGTGGGCGTCTCGCTGCAGGGATTCCGGTCGTTCCTCGACCTCGAGGGCCAGGGGCTGAGCCAGCCGCTCGCTCACATCGTCGAGACGCCCTCCTTCCGCTCGCTGTTCGCAGCCCGCGATGCGACCGCACTCACGAGCCAGTTCGGGATGCGGCTGCTGACTGAGAGTGGGGCGAGCGCGCTGGTGTGCGTCGACGCCACGGGCGGCGTGCTGCTGTCGAACGGCCCCGACGCCGACATCGCCGCGCTGCGGGCCCTCGCCGCGGAGCGCGTGTCGCGAGAGACCACCGGACTCGCGGACCTGTCGCAGGGTACCGCGCTCGTCTACGGCTCCCCCGTCCTCTCGCCCGACGGGTCGACACGCGTGGGCTATCTCATCGCCTCGCGCTCGATCGGCCCGGCGCAACTCGCCCAGTTCGACACGATGATGAGGACCGTCAGGACCACGCTCCATCCGGGCGGCTACGGTCCGGCGGGGGTGACGCTGCGCGATACACCGTTCGGGAGCGGCATCGTGTCCTACGGGATGTCAGGCACCGTGCTGGTCATCGTGAACGACCTGCCGGCGGCGGTCGGTGGATCGGCCGGTACGGTCGAGATGCGGGACCTCGACCCCCGCGGACTGCGCGCCTCATCGGTCGCCACGGAATCGGCCGTACTCGCGGGTCTGGCTGCGGCCCTCGTCGGGCTCGGGCTCGGGCTGTGGCTCGCCGGCGTCATGAGGCGTCCGATCGGCAGGATGATCCGGCAGATGCGCCGGCGCGCGGAGTCGGCGGCCAAGGGCGAGACCAGCGCTGCCGACGTCCCCCTTGCGGATCCGATCCTGCCGACGGAGTTCCAGGAGCTCGCATCGGTCATCGAGGACCTCATCCGCAGCCTCGACGCGAGGCGGGCGGAGCTGGAGAAGGCCGCGCGCGAGACGGAGTCCGCCGAGGAGATCCTGGGCGTCGTGGTCAACGAGGCCCACGAGGCCAAGGTCGTCCTCGAGGACGACCTTGTCGTCATCGCGAACCCCGTCGCGGCGGCGGCACTCGGCGCGCAGGAGTCCGCGCTCATCGGACACAGCGCGACCGGCGCGATGTCCGGGGTGACCATCTCAGCCGAGGATGGGACCGAACTCACCGGAGCCGAGCTCGTCGAGCGGGCGCTCGAAGACCGGACGACCGTCGCGCTCACACTCCCCGATGGCGCGCAGCGCTGGTACGCGGCCGACGCCGTCCGACACGTCGACGACCGGCGCGAACGCGTGTTGTTCTCCGCGCGGGACGTGACCGAGGAGCGAAGGATCGCCTCCATCCGCGCCGAGATCATCTCGCTCGTCGGTCACGACCTCCGGTCGCCGTTGACCGTCGTGATGGGCTACCTCGACCTGATGACGCGACCGATGACCGATGAGGAGCGGGCCCGCGCCATCGACGCAGCCCGTCGCAACGCGGCCCGCATGGCGGACCTGCTCGAGGACCTCCTGTCCGCCACCCGAGCCGAGGAGTTGCTGGCGCCCTCCGACCTGGTACCGACGTCGCTCTCGACCCTCGCCGACGAAGTCGTCGCCTCACTCGCGCCCACTCACAGCGAGCGACCGCTCCTGCTCGATCAGCAGTGCGATCCGATCGTTCTGGGCGAGGAGAAGCGGCTCCGCCAGGTCCTGGTCAACCTCGTGACCAACGCCTACAAGTACTCGCCCGACCCGGATCCGATCGTGGTGAGGATCCGGTGCGACGACAGGAACGCGTTCCTCGAGGTCGTCGATCATGGGCCGGGCATACCGCCCGACGAGCGCGAGCACGTGTTCGAGAGGTTCGCGCGTCTGCACGTCGGCGGAGGCCGCACCGGCGTCGGGCTGGGGCTGTACATCGTCAGCATCATCGCCCACAACCACGGCGGCACCGCTCATGTCGAGGAGACGCCGGGGGGCGGGGCGACGTTCGTGATCACGTTGCCGCTCGTCGGGACGATGATCGACGGCGAGTTCGTGCTCTGACGCCGTCGGCGTCAGCCCCTGCGGTCGGACCAGTCCGCCAGCGCGAGGCCGACGAGGCGCTCGCACAGCTCCGGGAACGGGATCCCCGCCGCGGCGGCGGCGTCGGGCAGGAGACTCGTCTTGGTCATGCCGGGGATGGTGTTCGTCTCGAGCAGGAAGACCTCGCCCTCCTGCGTGACGATCGTGTCCGAGCGCGACATGCCCGCGCAGCCGAGCAGGCGGTGCGCCTCGACCGCGAGCCTCTGGCACTCCATGCGAGCCGCTTCGCTCACGCGCGCCGGGATGATGTGCCGCGACATGCCGGGGACGTACTTCGATTCGTAGTCGTAGAAGGCGTTCTCAGGGACGATCTCGAGCGTGGGTAGCGCGAAGGGGTCGTCGTTGCCGATGACACCGACGGTCACCTCCGCGCCCGATTCGAAGCGCTCGACGAGCACCAGCGGGTCGAATCCGAAGGCGAACCCGATGGCATCGGGTAGCTCGGCCGGATCGCTGACGATCGTCATGCCGACCGAAGAGCCCTCGTCCGCCGGCTTCACGACCGTCTTGTCGCCAAGCCGTGCGGTGATCCCGGCGACGTCGTACGGGACGCCGCGTCTCACGACGACGTAGTCCGGCGACTTCAGACCGGCTGTGGCGTAGAAGTGCTTGCTCATCACCTTGTTCATGGCCAGCGCGCTCGCCAGGACCCCGGATCCGACGTACGGGAGGTCCAGGAGTTCGAGGAGTCCCTGGACGGTGCCATCCTCGCCGAACCGGCCGTGCAGGCAGATGAACGCGACGTCGGCCGCGGCCGACTCGATCTCCGAGACGAAGCCCGGCGCGCCGGTGTCAACCTTCACCACCCGGAAACCGCGCCCTTCGAGCGCGGCGGCCACCTGGGCTCCGGTGTTGAGCGAGACCTCGCGCTCTGCGGACCGGCCACCCAGCAGGACGACCACGCGCTTGGGATCGCTCATGGGGCACTCCAGAGGATTGTCCGGCGGCCGATCAGCGGATGACGCCGACGGCGTGGAAGCTCACGACGATCATCGCAACGACCCAGATGGCGACGCCGGCGGCGGTCCATCCCAGTGTGCGCAGCAGGATCGCGCGGCCGACGACGCCACGGTCCACGACGCTGCCACGCGCCTGTGCCCGGGAACGGACGCCCGTGCCGATCACCAAACCGACGACGACGAGGGCGACCCCGCCCCAGACCAGCACGCTGTAGAGGGACGAACCCATGAGCGCGTCGAAACCCTGGGTCGCGGTCGGCCACAGGAGGTAAGCGAGCACGCCCGCGAAGAGAGCCCACGCTGCGGCGATGCCCCAGAACGGAGCCCGCGTCCACACCTCGTCCTCGACGGCCGGCGCCTCCGCGAAGGTGTCGGACATCGCGGCCGTGAGCACGTCTACCCGCTCGGGGACGACGGGCGCCGCCTCTCCGGGAGCGGGCGCCACGGCGGAAGCCGCCGACACTCCGGCCATCTCGGCGACGAGCTCATCGAGAGTGAACTGGGGGCGGTCCGCCGGTGCGGCGTCGGGCTCCGCCACCCGCAGCTCGACGTCGTCGATCGGCTCGCCGGCGGCGGGCACGTAAAGGTCCGGCTCGACGATCTCGGGTGTCTCATCGGAAGCGGACGCATCGGGGCCGCCCGAGGCGATACCGTCGTCGGCATCCTCGGGATCGACGCCGCCGGGAATGATCAGCAAGCCCATGTCCTCGCCGGTCGGCTCCTCCGCAGCAGCGCGCTGCTCCGGGGCTTCCTCGTCACGGGGCATTTCCTCGTCGCTCATTGGTCCCTCCCGATTGATGGCCACTGCCCGCAAGTCTACGCGAGCGCCGCCGCCCCCACAAACGCCATCTACCCTTCTGAACTGGTCGCGACGCGTCTGACTCCATCGGTTCCCCACACCTCGCGGGGGCGCGATGGGTAGACTCTTGCCATCCGACCAAGGATGGAGTGCTGAAGTGAGCGACCACAGCTACGACCAGGTCCCCCCCGCCGCGCCCGACGAGGCGCTTCCTGTCGCGCCAGAGGTCCGCGTCGACGACAGCGTCCCGGCGGCGCACGAACCCCTGCCGGCAGCCCTCCCCGCACCGGTACCGGTCCCCCAGGCGCCCCGGGCGCGCTTCCCCGTCATGCTCGGCGTCACTCTGGCGGTAGCGTGCGTGCTCGTCGCGACCGTCGTCGGCGGCGTCGCAGGCGTCGCCGCCTCCCGCTGGTACGGACAGCCCGGCGGCGTCACGACGAGCGTGATCTCCTCCACGGACGAGCCGGTCGCCGCGGCCGCGGCCCTCGCGCTCCCGTCCGTGGTCAACATCGACGTCACCGGGTCCGGCACGGCGAGCGGCCTTCCGGGCGGGCACCCCGACGTCCCGACCGGAGGAACCGGTTCGGGCGTCGCCTACAAGTCGACGAGTGACGGCGGCACCTACATCGTCACCAACGATCACGTCGTCGCGGGCGCCAAGTCCATCGTCGTCACGCCGGCTGACGGCAACCACTACGACGCCACCCTCGTGGGAACCGACCCCGAGACCGACATCGCGGTCGTGCGGATCTCACAGGCGGTACCGGTGATAGCCGTCGGTGACTCCGAGAAGCTGATCGTCGGTCAGATGGTCGTCGCCATCGGCTCGCCCTTCGGGCTGCAGCACTCGGTGTCGAGCGGCGTCGTCTCGGCACTGCACCGTACGATCACCACCAACAGCAGCGCGGACGCAACGGGTTCGCTCTATCCGCTCGTCGACGTCATCCAGACCGACGCGGCGATCAACCCCGGCAACTCCGGTGGGGCGCTCGTCGACCGGCAGGGCAGACTGGTCGGCATCGACTCGGCCATCTACACCGATTCGGGATCCAACGCGGGGATCGGCTTCGCGATACCGGAGAAGACCGCGCTGCGGATCGCCGACGAGCTCATCTCCGGCACCAAGGCGACGCATCCGTTCCTCGGCGTCGAGGGCCTGACCGTGAGTGACGCCGAGGCGAAGCGTCTGGGCCTCACGAAGGCCGAGGGCGCGCAGGTCAAGCGGGTCATCCCGGACACGGGAGCGGCCAAGGCCGGCCTCAAGGTCGATGACGTCGTGCTGGCGGTCAACGACCAGCCGATCCGCACGATGGACGACCTCATCCTCCAGATCCGCAGGACCTCGGTCGGCGATACCGTCACGCTGACGGTGTGGCGCAACCGCGCCGAGATCACGATCAAGATGGTCATCGGCGACAAGCCCGCCACGCTGACGTAGGGATGCCCCGGAGCCGCTCCGGCCGCCGGGGCCGTCTCATCTGACAACCGCGTTCCCACGGGGCGCTGTCGCAACGACTCGGATCACAGAGGAGGAGAACGGACATGGTCGTCATGTATCGCTGCAAGGGGTGTGGCTATCTGCACGTAGGCCCGGCGCCCGAGACGTGCCCGGTGTGCGGCGTGCCGAAGCAGTTCTTCACGGAGTACGAGGGCCCGGGCGACCTGAGCGGCTCGAAGACCCTCGAGAACCTGAAGGCCGCCTTCGCCGGCGAGTCACAGGCGAACCGCCGCTACACGCTGTGGTCGCGCATCGCGGGCCTCGGGGGCGCGCCGAACGCCGTGGAGGCCTTCGATCACGCCGCCGGCGAGGAGACCGCGCACGCGCTCGGGCATCTCGCCTACATGGGAGGCGCGGGATCGACCGCGGAGAACCTGCGCGCAGCCGTCGAAGGCGAGGGCTACGAGTTCCGCGAGATGTACCCGTCCTTCGCCGAGCAGGCCGAGGCGGAAGGCTTCCCCGAGGTCGCGTTCTACTTCCGCCGCGTCGGCTCGTTCGAGGGCGAGCACCGCGCCGCCTACGAGGCCGCGCTCGCCGAACTCGAGGGCTGAGCCCCGCCCCACGCATCGTAGGGGGCACGCCGCGGTCACCGCGGCGTGCCCCC
>JANYKZ010000059.1 GCA_025361505.1 Coriobacteriia bacterium | reverse complement strand
TCTACATGCGCACGACCGACGTCACCGGAGCCATCGGACTGCCCGAAGGAGCCGAGATGATCATGCCTGGCGATAACGTCGACATGACGGTCGAGCTCATCACCCCGATTGCTCTCGAAGTCGGACAGCGCTTCGCAATTCGCGAAGGTGGACGCACCGTCGGCGCCGGGGCTGTCATCACGATCACTGAGTAACCGGAGTCAATATGGCAAGGCAGCGGATTCGAATCCGCCTCAAGGCTTACGACCACCGACTGCTCGATCAGTCGGCGGCGCAGATCGTGGAGACGGCTCAGCGGACCGGCGCGCGCGTTTCCGGGCCGATCCCGCTGCCGACGCAGCGCAGCCTGTACTGCGTCATCCGCTCGCCGCACGTCAACAAGGACAGCCGCGAGCACTTCGAGATGAAGATCCACAAGCGGCTGATCGACATCCTCGATCCGACCGCCAAGACCGTCGACTCGCTCATGCGTCTTGAGCTGCCGGCCGGGGTCGACATCGAGATCAAGCTCTAGCTCACGACACGGTGCTACTCGGTCGCTTCGCGACCGGCGTCAATCATGAGGAGCGGTCCTCTGGGGTGTGACCCGCAACGATTGCGGGCGCGGCACGAACGGGTCCCACGACCGCGCGAGAAGGAAGAGAGTCACAGACGATGGGTAAGACGATACTCGGCCGCAAGCTGGGCATGAGCCAGGTCTGGAGCGATGACGACCGGCTGATCCCGGTGACCGTGATCGAAGCCGGTCCCTGCTTCGTCTCGCAGGTCAAGACGATGAAGAAGGACGGCTACGACGCCGTGCAGCTCGCGTTCGGTGATATGAAGGAAGGCAAGGCCAACAAGCCGACCCAGGGTCACTTCGCTAAGGCGAACCTCGAGCCCAAGCGTCACATCGTCGAGGAGCGCCTCGACGAGGGGGAGAGCTTCAAGCGCGGCCAGAAGATCCTGGTCGACATCTTCGAAGTCGGTGCCAAGGTCGACATCGCCGGCACGAGCAAAGGCAAGGGCTTTGCCGGCGTCATGAAGCGTCACAACTTCAAGGGCGGTCCCGGGGGCCACGGTTCGCACTTCCACCGCGCGCCCGGCTCGATCGGCATGTGCGCGTCTCCCTCCCGCGTTCTTCGCGGGACCCGGATGCCGGGTCACATGGGCGTGGACACCGTCACGGTACAGAAGCTTGAAGTCATCAAGGTCGATGCGGAGCAGAACCTGCTCGTCGTCAAGGGCGCAGTCCCCGGCGGCAAGAACGGCCTGCTTGTCATTCGCGCGAGCTAGCCTGCAGGAATCGAGGAGACACACAGAGATGGCTACTGTCGAAGTCAAGGATATGAATGGTGCGAAGGTCGGGACGGCGGAGCTTTCCGCTACCGTCTTCGGCGTCGTGCCGAACACCCACGCGGTGCACTTCGTGGTGCGCAGCCAGATGGCCGGCAAGCGCGCCGGTACGCATCAAACCAAGACCCGCGGCCAGGTTTCGGGCGGCGGCGCCAAGCCGTTCCGCCAGAAGGGGACCGGTCGCGCGCGTGCCGGTTCGACGCGTTCGCCGCAGTGGACCGGCGGTGGTGTCGTCTTCGGACCGCACCCCCGTACCTACGGGTTCCGCGTCCCGAACAAGGTCGTGAAGCTCGCGATGCGCAGCGTTCTGTCGGCGAAGGCCGCCGAGGGCGCGCTCCACGTGATCGACGCGTTCAGCTGGACGGCTCCGTCGACGAAGTCCGCGGCCGCCGCGATCGACGCCCTTGGCGTCAAGGGTCGCATCACCGTGGTCGTCCCCAACGGCGACATCGTGGCGATCCAGTCGTTCCGTAACATCGAGCGCGTGCGGGTCATCACCGCAAGCGAGTCGAACACCTATGACCTGGTCGACAACGTCGCGCTCGTTCTCACGAAGCCGGCGCTCGAGTACCTTGAGGGGGTGCTTGCGTAACATGGATGCCCGCAGCCTGATCATCCGCCCCATCATCTCGGAGAAGAGCTACGCTGGGATCGAGCACAATCGCTACACGTTCGAGGTCCACAAGAGCGCCCGTAAGCCTGAGATCGCCGACGCCATCGCCGCCGTGTTCAAGGTGACCGTTGTGAGCGTCAACACGATGAACGTGCCGGGCAAGAAGCGCCGCCTTCGGGCGTCGACCGGCATGACCCGTACGTGGAAGAAGGCCGTCGTCACCCTCAAGGAGGGCGACAAGATCGAGTTCTTCGAGGGCGGCAGGTAGGTCCGCCCCGCCAGACGGCCGACGGTGCCGGTCTTCGTTCGATCCTGAATGGAGCCGCCCGGCACCGTGTTAAGCCCGGCGTCGAGTTCGTAAGTCACGTGAGGACGTGACGAGAGTGCCCAGCGGACTCGGCCATCGGGCTTTGAGAGAGGAGAAGGAATGGCACTCAAGAAATACAAGCCGACCTCACCGGGTCGACGGTTCCAGTCGGTCTCCGACTTTGCGGAGATCACGCGTAAGGATCCGGAGAAGTCCCTGCTGGCCCCTCTGCACAAGACGGGCGGGCGGAACAACAACGGCCGCATCACCACGCGCCACCAGGGCGGCGGCCACAAGCGTCAGTACCGCTTGATCGACTTCAAGCGGAAGAAGGACGGCGTACCCGCGAAGGTCGCCACGATCGAATACGACCCCAACCGCTCCGCCCGTATCGCGCTGCTCCACTACGCGGACGGTGAGAAGCGCTACATCCTGTGCCCGGGCAAGTTGGCCGTCGGCGACACCGTCACCTCCGGTCCGGGTTCGGACATCAAGCCGGGCAACTGCCTCGTCTTGGCCGACATCCCGACGGGTACTGTCGTCCACGCGGTCGAGCTTCAGCCGGGACGCGGCGCCGCGATGGCCCGTTCCGCCGGCACCTCGATCCAGCTCATGGCCAAGGAAGGCCTATACGCGATCCTGCGTATGCCGTCCTCGGAGATGCGCATGGTCCCGCTCACGTGCAGGGCGACCATCGGCGTCGTGGGTAACGCCGAGCACGAGGGCATCTCGATCGGCAAGGCCGGCCGTAACCGCTGGTTGGGCAAGCGCCCGAGCGTCCGCGGTACCGCCATGAACCCTGTCGACCATCCGCACGGCGGCGGCGAGGGCAAGAACAAGACCGCCGGCCGTCACCCGGTCACCCCGTGGGGCGTCCCGACCAAGGGCCACCGCACGCGTAACAAGAAGAAGGCCTCGAGCAGTCTTATCATCCGTCGCCGCAAGAAGTAGCGGTCGGTACGAAGTCTTTCGAGCAGGAACTGGAGTAGTACATGAGCAGAAGCCTGAAGAAAGGGCCCTTCGTCCAGCCTCGGCTGCTGGCGAGGATCCGCAAGATGAACGAGGCTGGCGAGAAGAAGGTCATCAAGACCTGGTCCCGCGCCTCGACCATCTTCCCCGAGATGGTGGGACACACCATCGCGGTGCACGACGGTCGCAAGCACGTCCCGGTGTACGTCACCGAGTCCATGGTCGGGCACAAGCTCGGCGAGTTCTCGCCGACGCGCACGTTCAAGGGACATGCGGACAACAAGAAGGTCCGGCGCTAGCCGACACGGATGATCGCACCGGTACGGCCGCTAAGATGCGGGCGGCCGCGTAGGAGCCGAAAGGTCTTGTGAACTAAATGGAAGCAAGAGCAATAGCGAGGTACGTGCGGATCAGTCCGCGCAAAGCGCGCCTCGTCGTGGATCTGGTTCGCGGCAAGTCCGCGAGCGAGGCCGCGACCATCCTTCGCTTCACCGAGAAGGGTGCGGCGGAGATCGTCGGAAAGGTGCTCGCCAGCGCGGTCGCCAACGCCGAGCACAACCTGAAGGTCAACCCGGAGACGCTCTACGTCTCCGAGGCCTTCGTGAACCAGGGCCCGTCGCTGAAGCGGATCCAGCCGCGCGCCATGGGTCGCGCGTTCAAGATCCTGAAGCGCTCGGCCCATATCACCATCGTCGTCAAGCAGCGAGAGGGGGCTTAATCTCATGGGCCAGAAAGTCTATCCCGTCGGTCCCCGCCTCGGCATCACCGAGGAGTGGCGTTCCCGCTGGTTCCAGGGCAAGGGCTACGACAAGACCTTGTTCGAGGACATCAAGCTGCGCCGCTACCTCGTCAAGCGCCTGAAGCGGGCCGCTCTCTCCCGCGTCGACATCGAGCGCACGGGCGACAAGGTCACGGTGACCCTGTACAGCGCGCGTCCTGGTATCGTGATCGGCAAGAAGGGCACGGAGGTCGACATCCTTCGCAAGGACCTCGAGAAGATCAGCAGCGGCCACATCTCGGTGAACATCAACGAGATCAAGCGCGCCGAGCTGGATGCGGTCCTCGTCGCACAGGGCATCGCCGAGCAGCTCGAGGCTCGCGTCGGTTTCCGCCGCGCGATGAAGAAGGCCGTCACCGCCGCCATGAAGGGCGGGGCGCTCGGTATCCGTATCCAGTGCTCGGGCCGTCTCGGCGGCGCCGAGATGGGACGCCGGGAGTGGTATCGCGAAGGTCGCGTGCCGCTGCACACCCTGCGTGCCAAGATCGACTACGGCACCGCCTCGGCGCGCACGACGTTCGGTGCGTGCGGCGTGAAGGTCTGGGTCTACCGTGGCGACCTGATGCCCGGCCAGACCATCGCTTCGCTGTACGAGGCCGCCGACGCGCGTCCGTCCCGTCCGCAGCGCGATCGCGACGACCGTCGTCCTCGCCGTGATGGGGGAGGTCGAGGCTAGAGATGCTTCTGCCCCGCAGAGTCAAGCACCGCAAGGTCCAGCGCGGAAGCAACTGGCACGGGACCGCCAAGGGCGGGACCGAGCTGAACTTCGGCGACTACGGCCTGAAGGCGCTCGAAGCCGAATGGATCACCAACCGGCAGATCGAAGCCGCTCGTGTCGCGATGACCCGCTACATGAAGCGTGGCGGCAAGGTGTGGATCACGATCTTCCCGGACAAGCCCGTCACCCAGAAGCCCGCCGAGACCCGCATGGGTTCCGGCAAGGGAAACCCGGAGAAGTGGGTGGCCGTCGTCAAGCCCGGCCGCATCATGTTCGAGATCGCGGGCGTGTCCGATGAGGTCGCCAAGGAAGCAATGAGGCTGGCTGCTCAGAAGCTGCCGATCAAGTGCAAGTTCGTCACCCGAGCCGACAGCGGCGGTGAGTCATAGATGAAGGCAAGCGAGATCAGGGATATGTCAGCGTCGGATCTTGAGCAGAAGCTCAAGGACGCTCGCGTGGAGTTGTTCAACCTGAGGTTCCAGCTGGCCACCGGTCAGCTCGACAACCCGGGCAAGATCAAGGACGTCAAGCGTGACATCGCGCGGTTGCACACAGAGGTCCGCTCCCGCGAGATCGAAGCGGCCCGCCAGGCCGCGGCGTCCTAGTGAGTGAGGAAGGGATCGTCCAGATGACCGAGGATCGCAACAGCCGCAAGTCGCGGCAGGGCGTCGTGGTTTCGACCGCGGGCGACAAGACCTGTGTCGTCAAGATCGAGAGCCGCAAGCCGCACCCGCTCTACGGCAAGATGATGACCCACAGCACCAAGTACCACGCCCACGACGAGAACAACGAGTGCGGAGTCGGTGACGTCGTCACGATCATGGAGACGCGTCCGCTGTCCAAGCTCAAGCGCTGGCGTCTCGTCGAGATCGTGGAGAAGGCCAAGTAGTTCACCTCGGGCCCGCTCGCGCACATGACGTGCGTGCATGGCCCGGCCAGTCCCGGAGGAAGACATGATCCAGGCAGAGACCCGACTCAAAGTCGCGGACAACTCAGGTGCACGGCAGGTGCTGTGCATCAAGGTGCTCGGCGGCTCCAAGCGCCGCTACGCCCGCGTCGGCGACGTCATCGTCGTCACCGTGAAGGAAGCCATCCCGAACGGGGCGGTCAAGAAGGGCGATGTCGTCAGGGCGGTAGTCGTCCGCTGCAAGAAGGAGGTCCGTCGCGCTGACGGGTCCTACATCAAGTTCGACGACAACGCCGCAGTCATCATCGACAACCAGGGCAACCCGCGCGGCACGCGCATCTTCGGGCCTGTCGCGCGCGAGCTGCGCGACAAGCGCTACATGAAGATCGTGTCGCTCGCGCCCGAAGTCATCTAAGGAGGCCTTGTATACATGGCCAGTTCCATGCACGTCCGGCGCGGCGACAAGGTCCGTGTCATCGCCGGCAAGGACAACGGTAAGGAAGGGAAGATCCTCAAGGCCTTCCCCGAGAAGCAGCGCGTGACGGTCGAGGGCGCGAACATCATCAAGCGCGCGACGCGTCCGAGCCAGAAGAACCCGCAGGGCGGGATCATGCAGCACGAGGGCACGATGCACGTGTCCAACGTCATGCTGATCTGCCCGAGCTGCTCGCAGCCGACCCGCGTCAGCCGTCGTCGCGAGGCCGGCGTGCGCATCCGCGTCTGCAAGAAGTGCGGCAAGGACATCGACAAGTAGTACGTACGAGGCGTTGTGCAGCTGCCGCGCACGGAAAGCGGCGGTGAGCCAAGTGACGTCGGGTCAGGAATCTGACGCCCGCGAGAACAAGAAGGACCGGAGGAACACAGTGGCCCCGAGACTCAAAGAGAAGTACCGGAACGAGGTCGTATCGAAGCTCATGACCGAGCTGGCGTACGGCAACGTCAACCAGGTGCCGCGTTTCAGCAAGATCGTCATCAACATGGGCGTCGGCGGCGCCTCCCAGGATGCGAAGCTCCTGGATGCGGCCGTGGCCGACCTGCGCACGATCACCGGCCAGCAGCCGATGACCACACGCGCCAAGAAATCGATCGCGGCGTTCAAGCTGCGCAAGGGTATGCCGATCGGCGCCAAGGTGACGCTGCGTGGCGACCGCATGTGGGAGTTCCTGGACCGCCTGCTCGCGACTGCGCTCCCGCGCATCCGCGACTTCCGCGGCATCAACCCGGAGTCCTTCGACGGCCGCGGCAACTACTCCATGGGCGTGGATGAGCAGCTCATCTTCCCTGAGGTCGACTACGACAAGGTCGATCGCGTGCGCGGCATGGACATCACGTTCGTCACGACTGCAAACACCGATGAGGAATGCCGCGCCCTGCTCGACGGCTTCGGGTTCCCCTTCAAGAAATAGAGTCCGGTACCGCCGGGGCGCTCAGACGGGCGCGTTCGGCACCACGTTCCAGGAGGTAGTGGTAGTGGCCAAGAAGTCGATGATCGCGAAGGCCAATCGAGTGCCGAAGTTCAGCTCTCGCAGCGTCAGCCGCTGCAACCGCTGCGGCCGCCCGAGGGCGTTCTATCGTCAGTTCGGTCTGTGCCGCGTGTGCCTGCGCGAACTGGCCAACAAGGGCGAGGTTCCGGGCGTTCGCAAGGCAAGCTGGTAGGCCGCAGACCGACGCGGCCGAGCGTGCGGGAAGGCGTGCATTCCACGGGAGTGCGCGAACCACTCTCTCGCTAGGAGTTCGACAGGACCATAGGAGGTATCCAACATGAGCATGACCGACCCGATCGCCGACATGCTGACCCGGATCAGGAACGCGAACAACGCATTCCAGAGCTCGGTCTCCATGCCGTCGTCGAAGAAGCTGGTCGAGATCGCCCGCATCCTGAAGCAGGAGGGCTACGTCTCCGACTACAGGGTCGTTCCGGGCGATGTCCAGGCGACGTTGACGCTGGACCTGAAGTACGGCCCGAAGCGTGAGCGCGTCATCACCGGCATCCGGCGCATCAGCAAGCCGGGCCTGCGCGTGTACGCGAAGAAGGACGAGCTCCCGCGCGTTCTCGGCGGCCTTGGAATAGCGGTCATCTCGACGTCCTCGGGCGTCATGACCGACAAGCAAGCAAAGAAGGCCGCCGTCGGCGGCGAAGTCATCGCCTACATCTGGTAGACGGACAGGACAAGGAAAGGAGCCACCGCCGTGTCTCGAATCGGCAAGCAGCCCATCCCGGTCCCGTCCGGGGTCGAGGTTCAGATCGACGGATCGACGGTCACCGTCAAGGGACCGAAGGGGTCACTGACGCAGACGTTCAACGCGGACATGACCGTGACGCTCGAGGAGGGTGTCCTGACGGTCACCCGTCCGAGCGACGAGCGGGGACACCGCTCCCTGCATGGCCTGACCCGTACGCTGGTGGCCAACATGGTCGCCGGTGTGTCGGAGGGGTTCCACAAGAACCTCGAGATCGTGGGCGTCGGCTATCGCGCCGAGCTCAAGGGCTTGGACATCCAGCTCGCGCTGGGGTTCAGCCATCCCGTGCTCGTGAAGGCGCCTGACGGCATCACGTTCGAAGTGCCGGCGCCGACCAAGATCACGGTGCGCGGCATCGACAAGCAGCGCGTCGGCCAGGTGGCCGCCGAGATCCGCAGCTGGCGCAAGCCCGAGCCGTACAAGGGCAAGGGTGTTCGGTACGAGGGTGAGCATGTCCGTCGCAAGCTCGGCAAGACGGCGAAGTAGGAAGGGCTGAAGAGCACATGGACAACCTGAAGGCAAAGGCGTTCAAGCTCGCTCGCCGTCAGCGTAGGGTTCGCGGCAAGGTCTCAGGGACCACCGCTCGTCCGCGCTTGAGGGTGACGCGAAGCAACGCGCAGATCTACGCACAGATCATCGATGACGTGACCGGTCTGACAATCGCGTCGGCATCCACGTTGGACGCCGAGGTAAAGGGCTCCATCAAGAACGGCAGCAACGTTGCCGCCGCCGCCGCTGTCGGCGTCGCGGTCGGCAAGCGCGCACTGGAGAAGGGTGTGACCGAGGTCGTCTTCGACCGCGGCGGCCGCCTGTATCACGGCCGCGTCAAGGCCCTGGCCGACGGCGCCCGCGAGGCCGGGCTCACGTTCTAGAAAGGACGATCTCGAAATGGCGCGTAATCTCGCTCCGGTCTCGGAGCTGCAGGAAAAGGTCGTCTACATCAACCGCGTGTCCAAGGTCGTCAAGGGCGGCCGTCGCTTCTCGCTGACGGCGCTCGTGGTGGTCGGGGACGGCAACGGCAACGTGGGCGTCGGCATGGGAAAGTCCGCCGAAGTCCCCGTGGCCATCAAGAAGGGCGTCGAAGACGCGAAGAAGAACATGTTCAAGTTCCCGATCGTCGAAGGGACCATCCCGCACGCGGTGATGGGCCACTTCGGCGCAGGGCGCGTCATGCTCAAGCCGGCCGCTCCCGGTACCGGGATCATCGCGGGCGGACCCGTCCGCGCCCTGCTGGAGCTCGCCGGGATCACCGACGTGCTCTCGAAGTCGCTGGGTTCTGACAACGCGCTGAACATGGTCAAGGCTGCGGCTCAGGGCCTGCAGTCTGTCGCGAGTGCGCAGACGATCGCGCGCCGCCGCGGCAAGACCATCGGCCAGATCTACGGTTGGGAGGAGTAGGAGCCATGGCGAAGGAGATTGCCAAGACGCTCCGGATCACCCAGGTACGCAGCGGCATCGGGCTCGCTCGCGATCAGCGACGGACCGTCCGCGCTCTGGGGATCCTGCGCATGCACCACACCGTGGAGCAGGCTGACACGCCCGTCATCCGTGGGATGATCTTCAAGGTCAAGCACCTGGTGAAGGTCGAAGAGATCTAGCACGTTCCGGTCCAGTCCGCCGGCGGCGAGCGGCCGGCGATCGGGTCTCCATGACGGAGGTCCGATGGCGTACAGAAGGAGAACGAACATGCAGCTGCACGACCTCTCACCGGCCCCCGGGTCGACCAAGAAGCGCAAGCGCGTAGGACGCGGGAACGGCAGCGGCCACGGAAGCACTGCCGGTCGCGGCGACAAGGGCCAGAACTCTCGCGCCGGTGGCGGCAAGGGTCCGGGCTTCGAGGGCGGACAGAACCCGCTCGCGATGCGTCTGCCGAAGCTTCCGGGCTTCACGAACCACTGGCGCACCGAGTACGACGTGGTCAACGTCGCCCGCCTCGAGGGCCTCTTCGTCGACGGCGACATCGTCGACGGCGCGAGCCTGAAGGCGAAGGGCGTCATCAAGTCCGCCGACGCGGCGGTCAAGGTCCTGGGTGACGGCGAGATCACTCGCAAGCTCATCATCAGGGTCCAGAAGGTCTCCGCCACGGCGAAGATCAAGATCGAAGCAGCCGGCGGGACGGTCGAGTAGCCATGTTCGAGGCACTCGCGAACGCGTTCCGCGTGCCGGACCTTCGCAAGAAGATCCTGTTCACTCTCGCGATCATCGCCCTCTACCGCGTCGGCTCGCACATCCCGGTCCCGGGGGTCAGCCGCGCTATGATCGACCAGCTGACCACGGCGACGTCCTCGGGCGCGCTGGGGCTGCTGAACCTGTTCTCCGGCGGCGCGATGCAGAACTTCGCGATCTTCGCGCTCGGGATCATGCCGTACATCACCTCGTCGATCATCATGCAGCTGATGCAGGCGGTCATCCCGCAGCTCGAGAAGTGGTCCAAGGAGGGCGAGACCGGGCAGCGCAAGATCACCCAGATCACGCGCTACATGACCCTCGGCCTGGGCCTCGTCGAGTCCGTCGCCCTGATGTTCACGTTCCAGGGACAGCTCGGAGTGCGGTTCAGCCCGGTGACGATGATCCTGATCGTCATGAGCCTCGTGGCCGGCACGGCGTTCATCATGTGGATGGGCGAGCTCATCACGCAGCGCGGCATCGGCAACGGCATGTCCCTGCTGATCTTCGCCAGCATCGTCTCGCGCTTCCCGCAGACGCTCCTCCAGTCGTTCCAGCTGAACCAGTGGTACTGGGCGGTCGCGGTCATTATCGCCGCGTTCGGCATCATCGTGGCGATCGTCACCATGGAGCGCGCGCAGCGCCGCATCCCCGTGCAGTACGCGAAGCGGGTCGTCGGCCGCAAGGTCTTCGGGGGCGTCGGCACCTACATCCCGCTGAAGCTCAACGCGGCGAACGTGGTCCCGATCATCTTCGCGAGCTCGGTGCTCAACTTCCCGGTCGTGCTCGCGGGTCTGTCGAACGTGACCTGGCTGAAGAACGTCGCAAACGCACTGGCATCAGGCTGGCTCAACTGGTCTCTGATGGCACTGTTGATCGTGTTCTTCTCGTACTTCTACACGGCCCTGATCTTCAACCCGATCGACCTTGCCGATAACCTGCGCAAGCAGGGCGGGTTCATCCCGGGCGTCCGTCCGGGCAAGGCCACGTCGCAGCACATCGAGCACGTCCTCAACCGGATCACGCTTCCCGGCGCGCTGTTCCTCGCGGCCATCGCGACGGTGCCGACGCTGCTGTTCCAGGCGTCGGGAGACTCCATGTCGCTGCTGCGCATGTTCGGCGGCACGTCGATCCTGATCATGGTCGGCGTCGCGCTCGAGACGATGACCCAGCTGGAGAGCCAGCTGAAGATGCGGCACTACGACGGCTTCTTCAAGTAGGGGAGTCGCGATACCGGTATCACTGCGGGGCGGGGCCCGGTCGAACCGGGTCCCGCCCGGCGCACCATCTGTCGGCGGAGTGGGGAGGCGGTCGAGATGAACATCGTGCTGCTGGGAGCGCCCGGGGCGGGCAAGGGCACGCAGGCCGCCCGCATGGTCGAGGAGTTCTCTCTCCCGCACATCTCGACGGGGGACATCTTCCGCAAGGCGGTCGCGGACGGTACCCCGCTGGGACTCGAGGCGAAGCGCTACATGGACGCCGGGGAACTCGTGCCCGACGAGGTCACCATCGGCATCGTCAAGGAGCGGTTGACGCAGCCCGACTGCGAAGCGGGCTTCATCCTCGACGGGTTTCCCCGCACCGTTCCGCAGGCAGACGCGCTGGGGGCCGCTCTCGCCTCCATGGGCCGCGCGCTCGACGCAGTCGTGCTCGTGGACGTTCCGTCGAGTGCCCTTGTGGCTCGGCTGACTTCCCGGCGCCAGTGCCGAGCCTGCGGGCGCATCTACAACGTCATGGGCGACATGCCGGACGCCGAGGGCGTCTGCGATTCCTGCGGCGGCGAGGTCTACCAGCGTGCTGACGACTCCGTCGAGACGGTCACCAACCGCCTCACGGTCTACGAAGCCAACACCCGGCCCCTGATCGAGTACTACCGCGACAAGGGCCTGCTCCGTGCGGTCGATGGTGACCGTGACGTGGACGATGTCTACGCAGACATCGCGTCCCTGCTCCGCAGCATCGCCTAGGGAAGTGCATCGATGATCGCCTGCAAGTCCGCTTCGGAGATCGCCCTCATGCGTGAGGCGGGGCGCATCACGGCCCGTGCCCTGCGCGCGGTCGGCGATGCGGTCGCGGTCGGCGTCACGACGGCCGACCTCGACGAGGTCGCCGTTGACGTCATCCGAGCAGCAGGCGCCCGGGCCGCGTTCAAGGGCTACCAGGGCTACCCGGCCACGATCTGTGCGTCGCTCAACAGCGAGGTCGTACACGGTATCCCCGGTCGCCGCAAGCTCTCCGACGGCGACATCATCTCCGTGGATGTCGGTGCGGTGATCGACGGCTACTTCGGAGACTCGGCCCGGACCTTCGCTGTGGGAACGGTCTCGGACGAAGCGAAGCGCCTGCTGGTCGCGACGCGGGAGAGCCTCGAGGCGGGGATCGCGCGCTGCTGGCCGGGCATGCGCCTGGGGGACATCGGCTACGCGGTCCAGGGCGTGGCCGAGGGCGCGGGCTTCTCCGTCGTCCGGGAGTACGTCGGGCACGGGATCGGGCGTGCGATGCACGAGGAGCCGCAGGTGCCGAACTATGGCACCGCCGGCAAAGGCACGGTGCTGCTGGCGGGTATGGTCATCGCGATCGAGCCGATGGTCAACGCCGGCGGCGCGGACGTCCGCCAGCTTGGTGACGGTTGGACCGTGGTGACCGCCGATGGATCGCTGTCGGCGCACTTCGAACACACGGTCGCGGTGACGCACGACGGGCCTCTGGTCCTGACGCTGGAGTGAACGACGTCCGATACTGGACGATGCGGGTGCGTGGCGGTATACTTCCCGTTTGCGGCTTCACGACCCGCCTGTAGAAGGAGCTCTGTTTGGCAAAGAACGGCGACGCCATAGAGATGGAAGGCACCGTAGTGGAGCCTCTCCCCAACGCGATGTTCCGCGTCGAGTTGGAGAACGGCCACAAGGTGCTTGCGCACATCTCGGGCAAGATGAGGATGCACTACATCCGGATCCTCCCGGGCGACAAGGTGGTCGTCGAGCTCTCTCCCTACGACCTCACGCGTGGTCGCATCACCTATCGCTACAAGTAACACGCACGGCACGGCCCGCCACCGGGAACCGAGGGACACACCCGGGGGCGTTTGTCATGGGCGCGACAACCTACACCTGCGGCTGGGTGTGTACATAGAGAGAACTACGTGTGAAGGGAACGGCAGATGAAAGTACGACCCTCTGTGAAGAGGATCTGCGAGAAGTGCAAGGTCATCCGCCGCCATGGGCGCGTCCTCGTGATCTGCGAGAACCCGCGTCACAAGCAGCGGCAGGGCTAGTCCTACCCGGAGGAGAAATACGTTGGCACGTATAACCGGTGTCGACCTTCCCCGCGAGAAGCGTGTGGAGATTGGCCTCACCTACATCTTCGGGATCGGTCTCACGACCAGCCAGAAGATCCTGCGCGAGACGGGCATCAGCCCGGACACGCGTGTACGTAACCTCACCGAGGAGGAAGTCGTCCGCCTCCGTGAGTTCATCGACCGCAACATCAAGGTCGAGGGTGACCTGCGTCGCGAGGTCAGCCAGAACATCAAGCGTCTCATGGAGATCGGCTGCTACCGCGGCCTTCGCCATCGCAAGGGTTTGCCGGTCCGCGGACAGCGGACCCACACGAACGCGCGTACCCGTAAGGGCCCGCGTCGTCAGATCGGCGCGAAGAAGAAGGTAGGTAAGTAGCGATGGCGGCTCCGAAGAAGAAGACCGTCAAGACCCGCGTTAAGCGCAGCGAGCGCAAGAACATCGCTGTGGGTCAGGCGCACATCAAGAGCACGTTCAACAACACGATCATCTCCATCACGGATCCCGCGGGCAACGTCATCACGTGGCGCAGCGCGGGCCAGGTGGGCTTCAAGGGTTCCCGCAAGTCGACGCCGTTCGCCGCACAGCTCGCTGCTGAGCAGTGCGCGAAGGACGCGATGGAGCACGGCATGCGCAAGGTGTCCGTGTTCGTGAAGGGTCCCGGTTCCGGTCGCGAGACGGCGATCAGGTCTCTGCAGGCCACCGGCCTTGAGATCGCCAGCATCCAGGACTGCACGCCCGTCCCGCACAACGGCTGCCGGCCGCGCAAGCGCCGCCGCGTTTAGCTCTTCCTTTAGGAGGAATTCGAAAGATGGCACGTTACACAGGCGCGGACTGCCGCCTCTGCCGTCGTGAGGGCATCAAACTGTTCCTGAAGGGCGATCGCTGCTACAGCGACAAGTGCGGCGTCGAACGCCGCCCGTTCCCGCCTGGCCAGGCCGGTAAGAAGCGTCCGCGCGACAGCGAGTATCGGGTGCAGCTCCGCGAGAAGCAGAAGGCCAAGCGCTCATACGGCGTCTTGGAGAAGCAGTTCCGCACGTACTACACGATCGCAAGCCGGCAGCAGGGCAAGTCGGGCGAGAACCTTCTCCGCCTGCTCGAGAGCCGTCTTGACAACGTGGTCTACCGCCTCGGTTTCGCCGCATCGCGCGACGAGGCGCGGCAGACGGTCCGTCACAACCACATCATGGTCAACGACGCGAGGGTCAACATCCCCTCGTACCGCGTCCGTCCCGGGGACGTCGTCTCCGTGGCGCCGAAGGCCAAGGACCTCACCGTGGTGAAGGCGGCAATCATCTCGTCCGCCCGCATCGAAGTTCCCGCGTGGCTGCAGGTGGACGTCGAGAAGCTCCAGGGCAAGGTCCTGGCACTTCCGACCCGCGACCAGATCGACCTGCCGGTTCGCGAGCAGCTCATCGTCGAGCTCTACTCCAAGTAACCGGTGTTCGTAGGTATCCCGCCAAGGAGGCTAGGTAGATGACAGAGTTCATGAGGCCGTCTGTCTCGGTCGTGCCGATCGACACGCGTACCGCTCGCTATGTCGTGGAGCCGCTCGAGCGCGGTTTCGGGTACACCCTGGGCAACTGCATGCGCCGGGTGCTGCTCTCGTCGCTCCAGGGAGCAGCCGCGACGTCGATCCGCATCGAGGGCGTCCAGCACGAGTTCACCGCGATCCCGGGAGTCCGCGAGGACGTCACGGACGTCGTGTTGAACGTCAAGCAGCTGGTGTTCCGCTCGACCGGCATCGGTGACGACGCAGTCGCGACGCTGTCCGTGTCCGGTCCCAAGACCGTGACGGGCGCCGATCTCGTGGTGCCGTCCGAGTTCGAGCTGGTCAACCCCGAGGCGGTCATCGCGACCCTCGACAAGGGTTCCAAGCTCGAGATGTCCATGCGTATCGAAGTCGGTCGCGGCTACGTTTCCGCTGACCGCAACAAGCGCAGCGACGATCCGCTGGGTGTCATCACCGTGGATTCGCTGTTCAGCCCGGTGGTCCGCTGCACCTACCTCGTGGAGAACACCCGCGTGGGGCAGCGCACCGACTACGACAAGCTCACGGTCGAGATCGAGACCAACGGCGCGGTCGACCCGGCTGACGCCGTGGCCCGCTCCGCCAAGATCATCAACGACCATATGATGCTGTTCGAGGACCAGTCCGAGGCGGAGCTCGACGTCACGTTCGTCGACAAGCCCGCAGATGGCGCCGGTCCGCTCGACACACCGATCGAGGACCTCGACCTCACGGTCCGCTCGTTCAACTGCCTCAAGCGCCAGGGTGTCAACACCATCGGCCAGCTGGCAGAGTGCACGGAGGCCGATCTTCTCAACATCCGTAACTTCGGCGCCAAGTCCATCGAAGAAGTGAAAGACAAGCTTCAGCAGATGGGCCTGGGGCTCAAGGGCTAGAGGGAGACTCAAAGCACATGCGACACCTGAAGAAGGGCCACCAGATCGGCGCGAACGCCGCTCACGGCAAGGCCATCCTGCGCAGTCTCGCTCTGGCGCTGCTCACGCACGAGCGCATCAAGACGACCGAGCTGCGCGCCAAGGAGGTCCGCGCTCTTGTGGACCGCATCATCACCTGGGGCAAGCGCGGAGATGTCCACTCCCGCAGGCTGATCATCGCGGCGCTCGGTGGCGAGAAGAAGCTGGTCAATCCGACGACCGGCAAGCAGGACCTCGAGGTCTCCTACCGCGTGATCCACGACATCGCACCGCGTTTCGCCGAGCGTCCGGGCGGCTACACCCGCATCCTGAAGCTCGGTCCCCGCAAGGGCGACAACGCGTCGATGGTCATCATGGAGCTCGTGGAGTAGGTCACGGCGAGCGGCGTGTCACTCGACGCGCCAGGCTTCGGTACTATCTCGGGAGGGCCGCGCGCAAGGCGCCGGCCCTCCCGCTGCATTGAAAGGACCCGCCCGCCCGTGATTCGCTTCGAGTCCGTCAGCTTCCGCTACCGCGCCGACGCGCCGTTGGCGCTTGACGACGTCTGCGTGACGCTCGAGGCAGGCGAGGTGGTGGCGGTCGTCGGCGCGAACGGGTCCGGCAAGTCCACGCTCGCCCGGTTGTGTGACGGGTTGCTCGAACCGACGTCCGGCCGCGTGCTGGTCGACGGCATCGATACCGCCGCTCCTGAGTCCCTGTGGGACGTCCGGTCGATGGTGGGCATGGTCTTCCAGGACCCGGACGACCAGATCGTTGGGACGGTCGTCGAGGAGGACTGCGCGTTCGGTCCCGAGAACATCGGGGTGCCGAGCGCCGAGATCAGGGTCCGGGTCGATTCGTCGCTCGCGGCCGTCGGCCTCCAAGGCCTCGAGCGCAGGGAGCCTCACCTGTTGTCCGAGGGCCAGAAGCAGCGCCTGGCCGTTGCGGGTGCGCTCGCGATGCGCCCGCGATACCTCGTGTTCGACGAGCCGACCGCGATGCTGGACCCCGCCGGGCGCCGGGCGGTCCTGGAGATCACCGAGCGGCTCGCTCGCGCGGAGGGCCATGGCGTCCTGGTCGTCTCGCACGACATCACGGGCATCGCTCGCGCCGACCGCGTGATCGGCCTCGACTCCGGTCGGGTCGTGTTCGACGGCGGGCCGGACGGCCTCCTGGGCGATGCGGGAATGATGGCACTGCTCGGGCTGGCGCTCTCGCCCGCCGCCCGATTGGCCGCAGCACTCAGGGAACGCGGGCTCGACGTCCCCTTGTCCGCGGCCGACGCTGAGAGCCTGGTGGCGTCGCTGTGGCGCTGATCCTGGACGACATCGTCTGCGAGTACGCGACAGGCACGGCACTGGCTGCCGTGGCTCTGGACGCCGTGTCGCTCACCCTCTCGCGGGGGGACCTCGTCGTCGTCCTCGGGCCCACGGGCTCGGGCAAGACGACCCTTCTGCGCGCCGCCGCCGGTCTGCTGTCCGTCTCCCGTGGACGCGTCGAGATCGACGGACTCCCCGCGAGCGGACGGGGATCGGCGAGGGGAGCCGTGGGCCTCCTGTTCCAGCGCCCCGAGTCGCAGTTCTTCTCGCTCAGCGTCGCGGAGGACTGCGCCTTCGGGCCGCGCAACCTCGGCCGCACACCGGACGAGGCGCTTGAGGACGCTCGGGACGCGCTCAGCGCCGTGGGGCTGGACCCGGTGACGTTCGGTCCCCGCGAGCCGTGGTCGCTGTCCGGAGGAGAGGCGCGCCGCGCGGCGTTCGCCGGCGTGCTGGCCATGCATCCGCGCTACCTGTTGCTCGACGAGCCGACGGCGGGCCTCGACGCGGAGGGACGCCGGTCCGTGTGCGAGGCCATCGAGTCCGCCCGCGCGGGAGCGGGCGTGCTGGTCGTGACCCACGACGCGGAAATGTTCCTGGACAGCGCCGACCGCGTCCTCGTGCTTCGCGCGGGGCGCCCCGTGTTCGACGGCGACGTGCCCGCACTCCTGGAGGCGCTGCCGCGCCTCAGCGAGGCGGGGGATGTCGACCCGCCCGAGGTGCCTCGGGCGCTCATGCTCGCCCGCGAGCGAGGGCTGCTGGCCCCGGGGACGCTGACCCTCGACATCGACCGTGCGGCTGCTCTCATCGCGGAGGGGCTCTCGTCGGGAGGTGCCCGCTCGTGAGCCGCATGAGCGGGATCGGGCAGTACGTGCCGGGCGACTCGTCCGTGCACCGGCTCGACGCCGCCGCCAAGATCGGCGTCGTGGCGGCGTTCACCGTGGCGCTTTTCGTTGTCCGCGGGTTCGCGGGACTCGCCGCACTCGGCGCCGTGGTGGCCGCGGCGATCGCCATCTCGCGCGTGCCGGTTCGAGCGGTCGCTCGCGGCCTGAGGGCGGTCGGCTTCATCATGGTCGTCACGATCGTGTTCAACATGGTGCGCTGGCAGCCGACGGAGGCGCTCGTGCGCCTCGGGCCGCTGGCCATCGACGGTGCGGGGCTGCGGATGGGACTGTTCTTCGCCGCGCGGATACTGCTCCTCGTGACCGGGACGTCGCTGTTGACGCTGACCACGAGTCCGGTACAACTCGCCGGCGGGATAGAGCGGGTCCTCGCGCCTTTGAAGCGGGTACGGGTCCCGGTGGGCGACCTCGCGATGACGCTGACGATAGCCCTCAGGTTCATACCGACCACGGCGGAGGAGGCGGAACAGATCATGACCGCGCAGCAGGCCCGCGGAGCCTCGTTCGATGCCGGAGGCCCGATCGCGAGGGCGCGCGCCTACGCGCCGGTCCTCGTCCCGCTGTTCTTTCAACTCTTCCGCAGGGCCGACGCGCTCGCCACCGCGATGGAAGCGCGCTGCTATCGCGGCAGCGAGGGCCGGACGCGCCTCGTGGAGTCGCGGATGGGGACCGCCGATTGGGTCGCCATGCTCGTCTCGGGCGGAGTGGTCATCGCCGTGGGGGTGCTCCTGTGAGCGCGTGGCGGACCACCGTCTTGATCGTCTCGTACGACGGGGCGGCGTTCCACGGTTTCGCGCGACAGCCGGGGCTCGCCACCGTGCAGGGCACGCTGGAAGCCGCCCTTCGCCGGGTGACAGGGCGCGAGATCCTGACCGTGGTCGCCGGGAGGACCGATGCCGGGGTCCACGCGCTCGGGCAGGTCGTGAGCTTCCCCTCCGCCCCCGGCGATCCCAACGCGGCGTACCTGCACCGCGCGTTGAGCGCGCTCGCCGGTCCGGAGATCGTCGTCACCGGCGTGAGCTCGGCCGGCGAGCGGTTCTCGGCCCGCCACGACGCGGTGCTGCGCGAGTACCGCTACTTCCTCGTTCCCGGGCCGACTCCGCCCCTCGCCCTGCGCGACCGGGCGTGGTGGACGAAGAAGACGCTCGACCTCCACGCGATGAGAGAGGGCGCCGCGTATCTGGTGGGCGAGCACGATTTTCGCTCCTTCTGCGTGGGTCCGAGCGCGGAGGGGCAGAGGACGGTGCGCGCGATCGAGACGATCGAGATCAGCCCCGCGTGCGAACTCGGGGAACACTGCGTGGTCGTGCGGATCACCGGGCGCAGCTTCCTGCACTCCATGGTGCGCATCGTCGTCGGGTCGCTGGTCGAGGTGGGGAAGGGCAAGCGCACCCCGGAGTGGATGGCGGAGGCGCTCGCGGCCCGGCACCGCGGCGCCGCGGGGATCACGGCGCCGCCCCATGGGCTCACGCTCTGGAACGTGACGTACCCCGATGACTGCTGGCTGTGACGCGCGGCCGGAGATGAGTGGACACGCCCGGTAGCGTTTGTTTCGTTGACGAGCACGGTCCCGCGTGGCAGACTGTGAGGGTTCGTTCCGCAGAGCCCCGTAAACTCATGGAACGCACCAATCGCGAATCACGCGCAAGTGTTGAGGAGAACGAGTGAAGACGTACCACGCCAAGGTCGGTGAAGTCGAGCGCGAATGGTTGCTGGTCGACGCCACCGACATGACGCTCGGCCGGCTCGCAAGCGAGATCGCCCAGATCCTCAAGGGCAAGCGCAAGCCGCAGTACACCGCGCATGTGGACGTCGGTGACTTCGTGATCGTCGTGAACGCCTCGAAGATCAAGGTCACCGGCAAGAAGCTCACGGACAAGAAGTACTTCCGCCACACCGGCTTCCCCGGAGGTCTCAAGGAGATCTCCCTCGGAGACCAGTTGGCGAAGCATCCGGAGCGCGTCTTGGAGCACGCCGTGAAGGGCATGCTTCCGAAGAACACGCTCGGCCGCGCCATGGGCATGAAGCTCAAGGTGTACGCAGGTCCGGAGCACAAGAACCAGGCTCAGAAGCCCCGTCAGATCACGCTGGAAGGTTAGGCACCGATGACCGATAAGGCTGTCTACCTCGGCACCGGACGCCGCAAGACCTCGGTCGCGCGCGTGCGCCTGATGCCCGGCACCGGAACCATCACCGTCAATGGCCGTGAGGCCGCGGGCTACTTCGGCCGCGCCGTACTCATGACCCTCATCGAGTCGCCGTTCAAGGTGACCGACACCGTCGGCAAGTTCGACGTCATCGCCAAGCTCCACGGCGGCGGCCTCTCGGGCCAGGCCGGCGCGCTGCGCCACGGCATCTCCCGTGCGCTGCTGGAGGCCGGCGACGACTACCGCGCCGACCTCAAGAAGGAAGGCCTTCTGCGCCGCGACCCGCGCATGGTCGAGCGCAAGAAGTACGGACTGAAGAAGGCGCGCAAGAAGCCGCAGTTCAGCAAGCGCTAGCCGATCGCTCCGCACGCACCTTACGAGACCCGCCGCCTTCGTCGACCGAAGCGGCGGGTCTCTGTGTGAGCGGTATCATCTGCCCATAGGGGACCAGCCGGGCGCGCCGCACGAGGCGAGCGCCCTTGGACGACAAGGACGCATCCATGTCCCGTCTCTTCGGAACCGACGGGGTCCGCGGCATCGCGAACTCCGAGCTCACTCCCGAACTCGCATTCCGTCTCGGCGAGGCCGCCGGCGCCTTCCTTGCGGACGGCCGTCGCGGCTCCATCGTCGTGGGCAAGGACACCAGGATCAGCGGCGACATGCTCGAGGCGGCGCTGGTCGCCGGAATCTGTTCCGCGGGCTGTGACGCGCTGCTCGCCGGGATCGTCCCGACGCCCGCGGTCGCGTTCCTGACACGCGAACTGGGCGCCGACGGCGGGGTCGTCATCTCCGCTTCGCACAACCCCGCCGAGTACAACGGCATCAAGTTCTTCAGCCGCGATGGGTTCAAGCTCCCCGACGAGCTCGAGGACCGGATCGAGTCGCACGTGACCTCCGGCGACCGCCCCGTTCGCCCGACCGGCGCGCGCGTCGGCGTGGCGCACCCGATCGAGGACGCGATCGAACGCTACGTCGCGCACGCGGTCGCGACGGTCCCCGAGCGGCTGGACGGTCTGAAGATCGCTCTCGACTGCGGGCATGGGGCGGCCGCGCGGACGAGTCAGATCGCCCTCGAGCGTCTGGGAGCCAAGGTGGTCGCGATCAACTGCGACTGGAACGGCATGGACATCAACGCGGCCTGCGGGTCGACGCACCTCGATCCGCTCGTCGAGCTGGTCCGCTCGTCGGGGGCCGACCTCGGCATCGCGCACGACGGCGACGCGGACCGCGTGCTCGCGGTCGACGAGGCGGGCGCCGAGATCGACGGGGATCAGATGATGGCCATCGTCGCGGCGCAACTGAAGCGCGAGTCCCGGCTTCCCTACGACACCGTCGTCGGAACGGTGATGACCAACCTGGGCTTCGACGTCGCGATGCGCGGTATCGGCATCCGCGTGATCAAGACCAAGGTCGGGGACCGCTACGTGCTCGACCAGATGCGCTCGATGGGAGCCATGCTGGGAGGAGAGCAGTCGGGCCACGTGATCTTCATGGAGCACACCACGACGGGCGACGGTCTTCTGACAGCCTTGCAGCTGGCCCGCGTGATGCGTGTCATGGGCAAGTCCCTCTCGGAGCTGGCATCGATCATGAAGCGCTATCCGCAGGTCCTGGTGAACGTGCGGGTGGCCGACAAGGGCCGCGTCGCGACCAGCGCCGCCCTCGCGTCCGCGATCGCGGCCGAGGAGGAGCTCCTCGGAGTGAGCGGGCGCGTGCTCGTGCGCTCGAGCGGCACCGAGCCGCTCGTCCGGGTCATGGTCGAGGCTTCCGACCCGGACGTCGCGCAGGCCAGCGTCGACAGGCTCGTCGCGGTCGTCGAACACGAACTCGGCTGAGCCACCGTCCGCTTGCGCGAGCCGTCAACGAACCGTGACCGAACACGACACCCGACGGGTGCTACGATTCTCCACGTAGTCACCGGGTCCGAGGACCGCTCACCGGTGGCGGGAGGGAGGGGCCGTCGGCATCTGACACCGCACCACCGAAGCGCCGGGACTGCCTGCACCTGAACATGGCAGTCGACGAGGCGGGAGCTCATCGAAAAATTCGGCGGATGGCTCCCCGGCATCTCATCGAGGTGTCGTGACCGCACCGACAAAGCCCGCGGGCGACCACGGAGACAAAACGGTGCGGACCCTGAAGGACCCTGTGCGCGATGCGCACGCACCCTCGATGCGCCGGCGGCTGCTGCGCCCGCGCACAGTCGTAGAGGGTCCTCCTGACCACAACCCAGCGACCCGGAGGTCGAGAACATGTGTGGAATCGTCGGATACGTCGGGCCGCGTCGCGCCACCGACATCCTGTTGGGCGGCCTGGCACGGTTGGAATACCGGGGCTATGACTCGGCGGGCGTCGCCGTCGTCGAGGGCGACGAGCTGAAGGTGGTCCGCCGCGTGGGGCGCCTGAGCAACCTGCGCGACGCGCTCAAGGAACACCCGCTGAACGGCACGACGGGCATCGGCCACACCCGCTGGGCGACCCACGGCCGCCCCAGCGAGGAGAACGCCCACCCGCATACGGACTGCACCGGACGCGTCGCCGTGGTGCACAACGGGATCATCGAGAACTACACCGCACTGCGAGACGAGCTGGCGAGCAACGGTCACATCCTGCGCAGCGAGACCGATACCGAGACCATGGCGCACCTCATCGAGAGCTACTTGGAAGGCGACCTGGCGTCGGCGGTCCGCAAGGCCGTGAACCGCCTCGAAGGAAGCTACGCACTGGTGGTCGCGCTGCGCGATGACCCGTCTTCGATCGTGGCCGTGCGCAAGGACTCGCCGCTGATCATCGGTCTGGGCGACGGCGAGAACATCGTCGCAAGCGACATCCCCGCCGTGCTCGAGCACACCCGCACGGTGATGGTCCTGCACGACGACGAGATCGCCGTCGTGAGCGCCGGCGCCGTGACCGTCTACGACAAGGACGGATCCGTCGTCGACGCGCCCGAGCTGATGGAGGTCGAATGGGACCTCGACGCCGCTGAGAAGGGCGGCTACGAGGACTTCATGCTGAAGGAGATCCACGAGCAGCCGCGGGCCCTGCGTGAGACGCTCCGCGGCCGTATGGGCGATGACGGCACCATCCAGCTCTCCGAGCTCATGATGACGCCCGCGCAGGTCGCCGCGGTCCAGCGCGTCTACATCATCGCGTGCGGTACCTCCTATCACGCCGGCCTCGTCGCCAAGCACCTCATCGAGGGCTGGGCGCGGATCCCCGTCGAGGTCGACTTCTCCAGCGAGTTCCGCTATCGCGACCCGATCGTCGACGACGAGACGATGGTGGTGGCGATCACGCAGTCGGGGGAGACCGCCGACACGCTCGCCGGGGTGCGCGAGGCGCGCGAGCGCGGGGCGAAGGTGATCGCGATCACCAACGTGGTCGGCTCGCGCGTGACGCGCGAGAGCGACGGCGTCATCTACACGCACGCCGGGCCCGAGATCGGGGTCGCGGCGACGAAGACCTTCACGGCGCAGATCGCCGCGCTCACCGTCCTGGCGCTCAAGCTCGCTCAGGCCCGCGGCGCGCTCAGCGACGATCGGGTGCGGGCGCTGTGGGACGAGCTCCTCACCATCCCGGACGTCGTCGAGGCCGAGCTTCAGGACCTCACCGCCATCGAGGAGTGCGCAGCGGAATACCAGGACGTGGTGTCGTCGCTGTTCATCGGGCGCGGCATCGGAGTGCCGATCGCCATGGAGGGCGCGCTCAAGCTCAAGGAGATCAGCTACATCCACGCCGAGGCCTACGCCTCCGGGGAGATGAAGCACGGTCCGATCGCTCTGATCACGCCACAGGTCCCCGTCGTCGCCGTCGCCACACAGGGCCATACCTACGAGAAGGTCGTGAGCAACATCCAGGAGGTGCGCGCACGGGGAGCACAGGTCATCTGCGTCGCCACCGCCGGCGATGACGACATCCAGAGGCACGCCGAGCACGTCCTGCACGTCCCGCGCACCAGCGAGGCCCTGTCGGCGATACCGGCGACGATCCCGCTTCAGCTGCTCGCGTACCACATCGCCAAGCTCCGTGGGTGTGACGTGGACCAGCCGCGGAACCTCGCCAAGTCCGTGACGGTCGAGTAGATGATCACCGGGCTCGGGGTCGACATCGTCGAGATCGACCGGATGGCGACGGCGCTGGCGCGCCATCCGCGGATGAAGGAGCGCCTGTTCTCGGAGGCCGAGCGCGCCTACTGTGACAAGCGCAATCGCCCGGAGATCCACTATGCGCTGCGGTTCGCCGCCAAGGAGGCGGTGCTCAAGGCGCTGGGAACGGGCTTTGCGGGCATGAAGTTCACAGACGTCGAGGTCGTGCGCGACGCCGGCGGACGTCCGACCCCGCGCCTGAGCGGACGGGCCGCGGAGGTGGCCGAGGAGATCGGCGTCCGGGAGTTGCACCTGTCGCTCTCCTACACGCACACCACGGCGGTCGCCTCGGCGGTCGCGATCACGCGGGAGCCCGAGCCCGACGAGGCGCGCGAAGCGGCGAAACGGCGAGCCGGGGTGTTCAGGGACGCGAAGTCCCTGCTCGACGATCTGGAGCCGCCGGCGTCCTCCTAGGATGCGGGCGAGAGGCGCGAAGGAGGGGGACGGGTGAGCGGACAGCGCGAGTCCTGGAACGCGTCCGAGTACGCGCGGCTCGTCCGGCCGCCCCGCGAGTCGGACCACAAGGCGACCCGAGGCCGCGTGTTGATCGTGGGAGGAGCCCCGGGGCTGACCGGAGCGGTGTGCCTCGCCGCCACCGCCGCGCTTCGTGCGGGCGCGGGGTACGTCACGGTCGCGGTCCCCGAACCGTCGCTGTCGGTCGTGGAGATCAAACTCACCGCTCCCGTGAAGCTGGCCGTGCGGGCGGACGCGTCCGGTGTCTTCGCATCCGACGCCGTCGAGGCCGTGCTCACGGCCGCCGGATCGGCCGACGCGGTCGTGCTCGGGCCGGGCCTGGGGCGCGGCCGAGCGACCGCGGAAGCCGTCCGAGAGCTGGTCGCCCGCGTGACGCTCCCGCTGCTCATCGACGCCGACGCGCTCCACGCGCTGGGATCGGACCTGTCCCTCGTCGCAGCCCGTTCCGCCCCCACGGTGCTCACGCCGCACGCTGGCGAAGCCGCGCGCCTTCTCGGCATCAGCCGTGCCGAGGTCGACGCGGACCGCGACGGCGCCGCGCGCTCGCTCGCGGTCGGTCGCGCTACCGTCGTGCTCAAGGGTCCCGGGACGCTCGTGGCGGGGGGCGGCCGCATCGTCGTGAACCCGACCGGCGGGCCGGAGCTGGCGACTCTGGGGACCGGCGACGTCCTGTCCGGCATCATCGGGACGCTGCTTGCCCAGGGAACCCCCGCCCTCGAGGCCGCGGCACTGGGCGCATATCTGCACGGCTCCGCGGGCGCCGCCGCGGCCGACGCGCTCACCGCGGTTTGTTGTACCGCCGAGGATGTGGTTGCATATCTTCCCGAGGCCTTCCGCCCGCTGCTCGCGGCCGGGGCCCGACCCACGATGGAGGGACGCCCGATGACCGAACTCACCGCGCGCGACATCATGACCCCCGATCCCGTCACTGTCGGGACGGATATGACGGTCACCGACGCCGCGCACCTCATGACCGAGAAGCACATCGGCTCGCTGCCGGTGGTCGAGGGAGACAGGCTGGTCGGGCTCGTGACCGAGAGCGATCTGATCATGCAGGACGTGAAGGTCCACTTCCCCACGTACCTGAGCCTGCTCGGCGGCTACGTCTTCGCTCCCGGGTCGACAGACCGCTACGAGTCCGCCCTGCGCAAGGCGGTGGCCGCCAGCGTCGCGGACGTCATGACGCCCGATCCGGTGACCGTCTCGCCGGAGGCGCTCGTCTCCGATGTGGCCACGCTGATCATGGAGCGCGACGTAGCCCGGATCCCCGTCATCGAGGGCGACAAGCTCATCGGGATCATCAGCAAGTCCGACATCGTCCGCTCGCTGGCCGGCTGATCGTGACGGGCCCCGCAGACCGGCGCTGGGCCTGGACCGAGGTCGACCTCGAGGCGGTCGCGCACAACGTCGTCACGCTCAAGGCGCTCACTCGTCCCGGAACGCTGTTCATGGCCGTCGTGAAGGCGGACGGGTACGGCCACGGAGCGTCGGAGGTGGCTCAGGCCGCCCTTGCGGCGGGCGCCGACCGGTTGGGCGTGGCGACCGTCGACGAGGGCATCAGGCTGCGCAGGGCGGGCATCACCGCGCCGGTGCACCTGCTCTCCGAGCCGCCGGTCTCCTCGGTGGGCTCACTCGTGCGCTACGGCCTCAGGCCTTCGCTCTACTCGGCCGAGTTCGCCGGAGCGCTCTCGCACGCGGGGGTCGCCGCCGGATCCGCGGTCCCGTTCCACCTGAAGGTGAACACCGGCATGAACCGGATCGGGGTCGATTGGACCGACGCCGCCGCGTTCGCCGAGACGCTGCGCGACCTTCCCGGCATCGCGCTCGAAGGCGTCTTCACGCACTTCGCGACCGCCGACGTCCCCGGGGACTGGGACTTCGAGCGTCAGGTCGAGCGGTTCGCGACGGCCGTCGCCGGGATGAGGGAGCGCGGCATCGATCCCGGGATCGTGCACGCCGCGAACTCCCCGGCCACGATCCTGCACCCCGCGACCCATCTGGACATGGTGCGGTGCGGCATCGCGCTCTACGGGCTGCACCCCTGCGAAGCGACCCGAGGCGTGATCGACCTGCACCCCGCGATGGCGGTCAAGGCGCGCGTGAGCCAGGTCCGCCGCGTGCCGATGGGGGAGGGCGTCTCGTACGGACTGACGTGGCGCGCCGCCTCCCCGACGACGGTCGCCACCCTGCCCCTCGGCTACGCCGACGGCGTGCGTCGCGGGCTCTCGGGCGTCATGCGGGTGCTGCTCGGCGGGGTCGAGTGCCGGCAGGTCGGCCGCGTGTGTATGGACCAGCTCATGGTCGAGGTGCCGCGCGGTCTCGACGTCTCTGAGGGCGACGAGGCTGTCCTGGTCGGGGTGCAGGGAGACCGCACGCTCACCATCGATGAGCAGGCCGAATGCCTCGGGACGATCAACTACGAGCTCGTCTGCGGCTACGGCGCCCGGTTGTCCCGCGCGCATCTCCCCGCGAAGGTCCTCTGAAATCCGGACGGACCTTGCAGGAATCGACGGCGTCGCGCAGAACACTTACCCCTGAGGCGGGCATTACGCCGCCCGCGTTCGGCTGTAGAGAGTCGAGGCGCGACCCAACAGGGCGCGCCTTCAGTGACCGAGAGGAGACGCCGTGGTCGACGACAAGGTGCTGGAGGAGATCAAATTCCACCAGGACGTCGTGGGGCACGACAGCGCCTCGCCGCTTCACCGCATCCGCGAGAAGGAGATGGAGATCTCCGGACGCGTGATGAAGGCGAAGAAGGAAGCGGACGAGATCGTCGCGGACGCCCGCCGCAAGGCGGCGGAGATCATCGCGAAGGCGGAGGCCGAGGGGGATCGGCTCGCTCGCGAGGCTGAGGCGGCTGCGCTGGCACAGGCAGACAAGGACGCGTCGGCGATACGCGCGAAGGCGGCTGCTGACGCTGCCGCACTGGAGGAGTCACTGGCGGGACGCCGCGCTCTTGCGGCGGATGCCATCGTGAAGGCCGTAACGGAGGTCTGACCGCCCGCCACGCTGGGGGTTTGGTCCTACCGAGGGGGTGATGGTCGTGCTCGTCCCGATGGCACGGGTCGAGATCATCGGACCGAAGAACCGCTTCTTTGAAGCGGTGAGCTTGCTGCACGAGCAGGGCAAGCTCCACATCGAGGATCTCACCAAGAAGATCGGCTCCGGGGACATGCCCATCGACCAGATGGACGTGGCTCTCGGTCAGGCAAGTGAGCGCGAGCGGATGGAGGACCTCCTCATCCGCGTACGCGCCATCATCAAGGCGCTGCAGCTTCCGGGCTCGCACGTCGACGAGGTCGCACGGCAGAAGGAGTACCTGAAGCTGTGGAAGCTCGAGTCCGGCGAACTGTCGGACGAGGTCGTCAAGATCATCGATGAGGTCGAGGAGCGCACCGCTTCGCTCGCCCAGTCGCAGTCCGAGATCGAGAACGAGATCTCCCTGCTCGGCCGGTACGAGCCGATCCTGCACAAGATCCAGCCGCTCGCGCGGCAGATCGTCACGACCGGTGCGTTCGACTCGGTCGCGCTGCTCATCGAGCGCCGCTACAAGGGGCTGCTCGAGCAGCTGAAGGAAGAGCTCGACACCATCACGCACAAGCAGTGCGACATCGTCTCGACGGATGTCGACGAGGATACGACCGCGGCGATCGTGGTGTTCAGCCGCACGTACTCCGAGCCGGTCCACAAGTTCCTGGCGATGGAGAACGTCAACCAGATCCGCCTTCCCTCCGACATGCAGGGCCTCCCGTTCGACCAGGCCTACGATTCGATCCGCGAGCGCCGCAAGACGCTCCCGGACGACCTGAAGGCCGTGCGGCTCGAGCTGGAGTCCATGTCGGCGAAGTGGTACCTGCGCCTGGCCACGGTCCGCGACGTGCTGACCGACAAGATCGACGAGATCGCGACCATCCCGAAGTTCGGACAGACGGAGTACGCCTTCGTCATCACCGGATGGATCCCCGCCGCCGATCTGGCTGAGCTCGAGGCGGAGATGAAGGCGGCCTTCGGCATGGACGTCATCATCTCCCGCAAGGAGATCACAGAGAAGGACATGGCCGAGACGCCGGTCGCCCTCTCGAACACCAAGGCCCTCAAGCCGTTCGAGACCCTGCTGGGTGTCTACGGCACGCCGCGGTACGGCACCCTCGACCCGACCTGGACGCTGTTCCTGTTCTTCCCGATCTTCTTCGGGATGATCGTCGGCGACATCGGCTACGGCCTGATCATGATGGGCATCGTGCTGTTCCTGCGTTCGCGATTCAAGGACAACGAGGGCATCCAGACCGCCACATCGGTCCTCGGACCCGCGGCGACGATGTGCATCGTCTTCGGCATCTTCTACGGCGAGTTCTTCGGCAACCTCCTCGGAGAGGGCCCGGCCAGCCTCAACCTGATCCACAAGATCAGCGTGCTGGGCGTGACGCTGCCGTTCAACCGCGAAGAGCTGGTCATGCCGTTCATGCTGATCGCACTCTCCGTCGGTGTGATCCAGATCGTCCTGGGCCTGAGCCTCGGCGTGATCAACGCCGTTCGCACCGGCAACAAACATCACCTCCAGGAGCGCGGCGGCATCCTCGTCCTGCTCATCGCCCTGTTCATCTCCGTCGCTCTCGGCATGGCTGCGGCCACGCTCGGCACCATGAGCACCGTGGGCATGTGGATCTTCGCGGCGGTGGCGCTCGGCGGGTTCGTGTTCGCCATCCGCGGCGGCGGCATCATGGGTGTCGTCGAGACGATCGAGACGGCGTCCCACATCGCGAGCTACATCCGAATCATGGCCGTCGGCCTTGCGGGCGCGATCTTTGCGAGCGCCATCAACGGCATCGTCGTCAAGCTGGCGGGCAGCCCCATCAAGCCGGTGGGCCTTCTCATGGGTGTGTTGCTGGGCATCGTCCTGCACACGCTCAACTTCGTGATCGCGGCGTTCAGCCCGTCGATCCACGCTTTGCGTCTCAACTTCCTCGAGTTCTTCGGGAAGTTTTTCGAGGCCGGCAACACCGAGTACAGTCCGTTCCGTAAGACCGGAGGTGAAGGGCAGGCATGATGGACAAGCGGCTCACGAAGGTACTGTCCGCAGGAGTGTTCCTGATCGCGTTGGTTCTCCCCGCGATCGCGCTCGCGCAGGATGCTGGAACCGCCGTTGTGGCGGTAGCGTGGCAGGTCTCTGCAGCTAAGGCTATCGCTGCTGGACTGGCCATGGGTCTCTCTGCGCTGGGCGCTGCCTACGCACAGGCCAAGATCGGCTCTGCCGGCGCCGGCACGCTCGCAGAGCGTCCTGAGGTCGCCATCTGGGTCATCACGCTCCAGGCGCTTCCCGAGGTCATCGTTCTGCTGGGATTCGTCTCAGCGATCATGATCAACGGCTAAGGACTCTCGAACTCTTACAAGCAACAGGGGGAGTCCTGAATGGCGATAGAAGACATCTTCATAGCGCTCGAAGAGCAGGGTGAGCAGGAGAGCCGCGAGGCGATCGAAGCTGCCCGAGAGCAGGCCCGAGGCATCAAGGAAGACGCCGAGGAGCAGGGCAAGCTCATTCGTGCGAACAAGGTGGAGGCGGCGCGCGCTCATGCGACGCTGACGTCGGCGCGTGCCGTGAACTCGGCACGCCTTGAAGGCCGGCGCTCCGTGGCCGGCGTCAAGGAGCGCGCGATCGTCACGTCGTTCGATGAGGCGCTCGACCTCATGGCGTCCGCACGGAAGGGCGAGGACTACCCGGCGCTCTTCCGCGCCTTGGCCGAAGAGGCCGTCGCCGGCCTCGATGGCGAGGTTGTGCTGCGGGTCGACCCTGCGGACGAAGGGCTCGCCACCGAGTTCCTGAGGTCTTCGGGTCTCGTCGGCACCGTCGACGCGACCGCTTCGACACGCGGCGGGATAACCGTCGTGGCGCACGAGGGCAACATGCTTCGCCGCAACACACTCGAGGACCGACTCGAGAAGTTCCGCACTCGCGGACAGTCCGAGATCGCGGAGGTCCTGTCCGCATGAGTGCGCAGACGGCCACGAAAGCTCCGACGCCGGGCCGTGACTACGGTTACGGAAACGCGCGCGTGCGCGGGATGCGCTCGAGGCTGCTCAGCGCCCGTACGTTCGACGAGCTGATGACGTCATCCGACGTCAACAAGATCATCCAGCAGCTCATCGACACCGAGTACGGTCCCGACATCGAGACCGCGATCATCCACGGCCGCACTCCGGCCGCGGTCGACGAGGCCTTCCGGGCCAACATGGTGGGGACGTTCCAGAAGGTGATGGGGTTCCTGAACGCGGAGGCCCATGACCTGGTCGGAACGCTCCTGGGGCGCTGGGACCTGTTCAACATCAAGTCGATCATCCGCGGTAAGCACATGCATCTGATGCCGGAGGAGATCGAGGACGGCCTGTACGCTGTGGGCGCCCTCTCTCCGGCCGAACTGCACGTGCTCGTCCAGCTCGAGGACATCCGCGCCGTGGTCGACACGCTCGTTACGTGGGGTTCTCCGTACGCCGTGCCGCTTCGCGGCGCCCTTGCGGCCTACGGGGAGGGCGGCAACCTTGCCAGCCTCGAGCTCGCGCTCGACAAGTACTACTCCGGCTGGGCAGCCGAGCGTCTTTCGGGTCGCCGCGCCAACGTCGTGCTCGCTCGACGCATCCTCGGTCTGCAGGTCGACTCCATCAACCTGCTCACGACCTTCCGGTTGCTGAAGAACGACCTCGGCGGCATCAGCCCCAGGATCTTCTTCCTGGCTGGCGGAGCGTACGTGAGCGAGGACCTGTTCAACACCATGAGCGGCCTGTCGGACGTCGACGAGGTCCTCGACGCTCTGAAGACGACCCCGTATGCGCGGCAGCTCGAAGCTGTCATCGCTACCTACGTCGAAGAGGGTTCTCTGTCGGTGTTCGAGCGCGCTCTCGAGGACTACGTGATGCGCAAGGCACTCGATGCGGGTCGTGGCGACCCGCTGGGCGTGGGCATCACGATCGCGTACCTGTGGGCCAAGCAGAACGAGGTCACCAACCTGCGGATCATCGTGAAGGGCACCGCCGTCGGCATGCCCTCGGACCGCATGCGGAAGGAACTGATCATTGTATAAGCTCGTCGTCCTGACCGACCCCGAGCACGCGGACGGCTTCAGGCTGTCCGGGTGCGACGTGGTCACCGCCGAGTCTCCCGAGGAGGCGAGGCGGCTTCTCTCCGCTCTCGTCGACGATGACACGAGCGGGATCATCGCCGTCAACGAGGCCCTGATGGCCGGCGTCGACGAGCGTCTGCAGCACAAGATCGACTCGATCTACCGGCCGATCGTGGTCTCACTCCCCATAAAGGAGACGCTGCACGTCGGCGGGGACCACAGAGCCTACCTGTCACGCCTGATCCGTCGGGCGATCGGATTCGACATCACACTGAGGCGAGGATAGATGATCGCAGGAAGCATCTCCAAGATCACCGGACCGGTCGTAGTCGCGGCCGGAATGACCGGCGCCAAGATGTACGACGTCGTGCGCGTCGGTGCCCAAGGCCTCATGGGTGAGGTCATCCGGCTCGAGGCCGACCGCGCGACGATCCAGGTCTACGAGGACACCTCCGGCCTGATGGTCGGCGACCACGTCGAGTCGACGGACGCACCGCTGACCGTTGAACTGGGCCCGGGTCTGCTCACGTCGATCTACGACGGCGTCCAGCGCCCGCTCCCGGTCATCGCCGAACAGAGCGGTGACTTCATCGAGCGCGGCACCGTGGCGTCCGCGCTCGACCGGGACAAGCTGTGGCCGTTCGTGGCCGTGGCTACTGCCGGCACGGATGTCATCGGCGGCGACGCGATCGGCACCGTCAAGGAGGGCCAGACGATCGTTCACAAGATCATGGTCGCTCCGCGCAAGAAGGGCCGTCTGAGTTGGGTCGCCCCCTCGGGCGAGTACAACATCGATACCGTCGTCGCGAAGTTCGAAGACGGCACCGAGATGACGATGACCCAGCGCTGGCCGGTCCGCGAGGGCCGTCCCTACACGAAGAAGCTGGACCCGACGACGCCGTTCACCACCGGCATGCGGATCCTCGACACGTTCTTCCCGATCGCCCTCGGCGGCAACGCCATCATCCCGGGCGGTTTCGGAACGGGGAAGACGGTCACCCAGCAGTCGCTGGCCAAGTGGGCCGACGTGGACATCATCGTCTACATCGGCTGCGGCGAGCGCGGCAACGAGATGACCGAGGTCCTCACGGAGTTCCCGCAGCTCGACGACCCGCGCACCGGCGCTCCTCTCATGGACCGCACCGTGCTCGTGGCCAACACGTCGAACATGCCGGTCGCGGCCCGCGAGGCGTCCATCTACGTGGGCGCGACGCTCGCCGAGTACTACCGAGACATGGGCTACGACGTGGCCATGATGGCCGACTCGACCTCTCGCTGGGGCGAAGCGCTCCGCGAGGTGTCCGGCCGACTCGAAGAGATGCCGGGTGAGGAAGGCTATCCCGCCTACCTGGCCACGCGTCTCGCCTCGTTCTACGAGCGGTCCGGCCGCGTCGAGACTCTGGGCGCCGACGACCGCATCGGCTCCGTCACGATGGTCGGCGCAGTCTCGCCGGCAGGCGGCGACATGTCCGAGCCGATGACGCAGAACTCCCTGCGCGTCACAGGCGCGTTCTGGGCACTCGACACCAGCCTGGCCCACCGCCGCCACTTCCCGGCCATCTCGTGGACCAAGAGCTACACCCTGTTCCTGGGTCAGGTCCGCGGCTGGTACGAGACGAACGTCGCATCCGACTGGGTGTCCTACCGCGATCGCGCGATGTTCATCCTCCAGAAGGAGACCGAGCTTCAGGAGATCGTGCAGCTGGTCGGCCCGGATGCTCTGCCGGAGTCGGAGAAGATCATCCTGGAGGTCGCGCGCATGCTGCGCGAGGACTTCCTGCAGCAGTTCGCGTTCGACGACGTCGACGCGTACTGCCCACCGCTCAAGGCGTATTGGATCCTCAAGGTCATCCTGGCGTTCTCGGACGCCGCCGTCGCGGCGCTGAACAGGGGCGTCTCGCTCCGGCAGGTGCTCGAGCTGCCGATCCGCGACTCGATCGCAGGGTTCAAGACCACCCCGCACGAGGAGGCCATCAAGTCCATGCAGGCCTTCACCTCCACACTCGCCGAGGACATCGCCGGAATCGAGGTGCTCTAGATGACGCCGACCGCTGAGGCGGCTCCCCGCCGCTCACTCCTGTCGACCGACTACCGGACCCTCGAGTACGTCACGGGACCGCTGATCTTCGTGCACAACGCACACGGTGTCGCCTACAACGAGATGGTCTCCATCTCGATGCCGGATGACAGCATCCGCACCGGGCAGGTCCTCGAGATCAGCGGCGACATCGCCGTCATCCAGGTGTTCGAGGGCACGCGCGGCATCGACACCGACAAGACCACGGTCCGCTTCCTCGAAGAGGTCGCCAAGGTCGAGGTCGCGCCCGAGCTGCTCGGCCGCATCCTCAACGGCACCGGCAAGCCGATCGACGGGGGCGCCCCGGTCATCCCGGAGAAGCGCCTCGAGATCACCGGCTCGCCGATCAACCCGTACCGCCGCGACCAGCCGGCCGACTTCATCGAGACCGGCGTTTCGGCCATCGACGGCCTGAACACGCTCGTCCGCGGCCAGAAGCTCCCGATCTTCTCGGGCTCAGGCCTTCCGGCCAACGAGCTGGCGGCGCAGATCATCCGTCAGGCGCGCGTCGGTTCCGGCGAGGAGTTCGCCATCGTCTTCGGCGCCATGGGCATCACACACCGTGAGGCCGCCTACTTCATGCAGCAGTTCGAGGACACCGGAGCGCTCGAGCGCGTCGTGTTCTTCCTCAACCTGGCCGACGACCCGACCGTCGAGCGTCTGCTCACCCCGAAGGTGGCCCTCACCGTGGCCGAGTACCTCGCCTTCGAGAAGGGGATGCAGGTCCTCGTCGTCCTCTCGGACATGACGAACTACTGCGAGGCGCTGCGCGAGGTCTCGACGGCACGCGAAGAGGTGCCGGGACGCCGCGGCTACCCGGGCTACATGTACACCAACCTTTCGATGATCTACGAGCGCGCGGGCCGCATCAAGGGCAACAAGGGCTCCGTCACGCAGCTCCCGATCCTGACGATGCCGGACGACGACATCACGCACCCGATCCCCGACCTCACCGGGTACATCACCGAGGGTCAGATCGTGCTCTCGCGCCAGCTCCACCGTCGCGGCGTCTACCCGCCGATCGACGTGCTGCCGTGCCTGAGCCGCCTGATGAACCTGGGCATCGGCGAGGGCAAGACGCGTGAGGACCACCGCGCCGTCGCGAACCAGCTCTACGCTGCGTACGCGCAGGGCCGCGACCTCCGTCGTCTGGTCGCCATCGTCGGCGAGGAAGCGCTGTCCGACACGGACCGTCGCTACCTGCGGTTCGCCGACGACTTCGAGAAGACGATCATCGGTCAGGGCGAAGAGGGTCGTTCGATCGAGGACACGCTGACCGTCTCGTGGGAGCTGCTCGCCGGGCTTCCCATGGGCGAGCTGAAGCGCGTCCGCGACTTCATCCCGAAGTACCACCCGAACGCCCCCGCAGCAGCGAAGGGCGGGGATCTCTAGGCCATGGAAGAGGTCCGGCCAACACGATCAGAGCTGCTCGAGAGACGTGCCCAGATCGGGCTCGCCGTTCAGGGCATGGACCTGCTGAAGCAGAAGCGTGACGCGCTGCTCATCGAGTTCATGTCGGTCATGGACGAGACCCTGCGCCTCTCCGGTTCGCTGCAGAAGGCCGTCTCCGAGGCCCAGTACTCTCTCGCCGTGGCGAAGTCCGTCGACGGGAACGTGTCGGTCCGCTCGGTCGCCATGGCGACCAAGGGCGAGGTGACCATCGACATGACCGGTACCAAGATCATGGGTGTGTCGGTCCCGGTGGTCACGAAGGGCAAGAGCCCGGTCCGCAGCTCGTTCACGCGAGGCTACTCGATCACCGGCGTCTCGAGCCGCATCGACGAGGCAGCCGACCGGTTCGAGAACATCCTCGACGTCATCATCGAGTACGCGGACATCGAGACCCGCCTGAAGCGGCTCGGCGAAGAGATCCAGAAGACGAACCGCCGCGTGAACGCCCTCGAGCAGATCACGGTTCCCGGGCTGAAGGAGCAGGTCGCCTACATCCGCCAGACGCTCGACGAGCGCGCCCGCGAGGACCTGTTCCGTCTGAAGAAGGTCAAGAAGAAGATCGAGGCTAAGAAGAAGATCGCACAGGGAGCCGCCTAGAGCGGGTCGTCGCCCTTGGGCCGGGGGGCCTTGGAGCTGACGGCTCCGCTTCGCAGGACGGCAGAGGGGCGGGGCCCCCCCCCCTGGGGGGGCGCGCCCCTCTGTTCGCATCGTGGGGCAA
>JANYKZ010000019.1 GCA_025361505.1 Coriobacteriia bacterium | reverse complement strand
TGCGCTGCTCGGCCCGAGGGGCCGGAGCGCTCATGGACATCCACCTCGGCAGGCAGGACGCTCGTGCGTCCTTTTAGGCCCTCCCGGTGATTCGGAGGGCACCGGCTGTCTTCGGCAGCGTCGGTCGGTATCGCGCGATGTCAAATGGTGCGGTGCGTACCCTACCACCCGCGCGTCGCTCGGGGCAAGCGCCCGTCACGCCGCGAGGTTGTTGCCTACTCCTCGATGAGGTTGCGGACCTTGGCCGGATCGACCTTGATGCCCGGGCCCATCGTGGAGCAGATGGTGATCGTCCTGACGTACTTGCCCTTCGACGACGCAGGCTTGGCGCGCAGGATCTCGTCGAGGACGGCGCGGTAGTTCTCGACCAGCTTGACGGTGTCGAAGGACACCCGGCCGATACCCACGTGCGCGATGCCGAACTTGTCGGCGCGGTACTCGACCTTGCCGGCCTTGAGCTCCTTGACGACGCGACCGACATCCATGGTCACGGTCCCGAGCTTCGGGTTCGGCATCAGGCCGCGCGTGCCCAGGATCTTGCCGAGGCGCCCGACCTTGGCCATCATGTCGGGCGTCGCGACGGTCGCGTCGAAGTCGAGGAACCCGGCCGTGATCTTCTCGATCAGGTCGTCGTCACCGACGACGTCGGCGCCTGCGGCTTCGGCCTCGCGGGCCTTCTCGCCCGATGCGAACACGGCGACGCGGACGGTCTTGCCGGTCCCGTTGGGGAGCGAGACGGATCCGCGGACCTGCTGGTCGGCCTGGCGGGTGTCGATGCCGAGGCGGAAGTGGGCCTCGACGGTCTCGTCGAACTTCGCGGTCGACAGCTCCTGGCTGAGCTTGATGGCGGCGAGCGGCGTGTAGATGATGTCCTTGTCCACCTTCGCGCGCACCGCGGCGAGCCTCTTACCTACGTGCATCTCATGACCTCCTGTGGTCGACGGGCCTTTGGCGGCCCTCCCACTACTTCTGTGTTCGCCGCGCCGCGAGAGCGACGCGGCGGTGATGCCGTGCTAGCCCTCGACGGTGATGCCCATGGATCGGGCGGTTCCCTCGATGATCCTCATGCCGGCCTCGACGTCGTTCGCGTTCAGGTCGACCAGCTTGGTCTCGGCGATCTCGCGGACCTGGTCGCGGGTCACCGTGGCGACCTTGACGCGGTTCGGAGTGCCCGAGCCCTTGTCGACGCCCGCGGCCTGCTTGAGCAGGACGGCCGCCGGAGGGGTCTTGGTGATGAACGTGATCGAGCGGTCCTCGTAGACAGTGATCTCGACCGGGGTGATGGTGCCGAGATTGGCCTGCGTCTGGGCGTTGAACGCCTGGCAGAAGGCCATGATGTTGACCTGATGCTGTCCGAGCGCAGGTCCGACCGGCGGGGCCGGGTTCGCCTGGCCGGCGGGGATCTGCAGCTTGATGAAGCCTACGATCTTCTTCGCCATGATGTGTGTACGTCCGATCCTTCTCGTTGGCGCCGCGATGCGGGCGCCGTTCCTGCCTGCTCGATCACACGCACATCGGACCTGAGAAGCCCGGCGAGGCATCACTTCCGCCGGCGGGTCCGCGCGATGCGGAATCTACAACTTTGCGACCTGGTCGAACCCGAGCTCGACGGATGTGTCGCGCCCGAAGATGGAGACCATGACCTTGAGCTTGCCCTGGTCGGCGTTCACCTCTGCGATGGTCCCGTCGAACTCCGCGAGCGGCCCGTTCGTGACCTTGACGGCCATGCCCTCGTGGAACTCGGTGAACGACTTCGGCTTGACGCCAAGGACGCCCGTCGTGCCCTTGATGCGCTTGACCTCGTCCTTGGACAGCCCGACAGGCTTGCCCTGACTGCCCACGAAGCCGGTGACGCCGGGAGTGTTGCGTACGACGTACCAGGAGTCGTCGTCCAGCTGCATCTCAACGAGGATGTAGCCTGGGAAGACCTTCTTGTCGGAGGTGACCTTCTTGCCGCCCTGCTTGATCTCAGTGACGGTCTCCTTCGGAATGAACACGTCGAAGATCTTCTCGGACATCTGCATCGACTCGATGCGGTGCTCCAGGTTGGCCTTGACCTTGTTCTCGTAGCCCGAGTAGGTGTGGATGACGTACCAGCGCTTCGCCATGGTTACGGCCTCACGGACGCGAGGAACTTGACGACGACGGTGGAAGCCTCGTCGAGCGCGAAGATCAGGACGATGAAGATCGCCAGGGTGATGACGACGATCCAGGACGAGTTGATGATCTCGGCGCGCGTCGGCCAGACCACGCGGCGCATCTCGGCCTTGACGTCGTTGGTGTAGCGAACGAGGCGCTGCCACACATTGGGCTTGACCGCCTTGACGCTTGTCTGGGCCATCTCGTCGGACCGTCCTCTCGGGTCCCCGCCATCCGCGCGCGGGGTAGGTGCTCGATGCGACCGGGTCCACGCCTGAGGCGTGACCCGGGTGGTGTCGTGTGGCAGGCCAGGAGGGATTCGAACCCCCAACATCCGGTTTTGGAGACCGGCGCTCTACCATTGGAGCTACTGGCCTATACACCGTGCGCCGTCAGACAACGCTCTGACGGACTGCTACCTGGTTTCCTTGTGGAGCGTGTGAGTACGGCACCACTTGCAGTACTTCTTGTACTCGATGCGCTCCGGGTTGTTCTGCTTGTTCTTCTTGGTGGTGTAGTTGCGGCGCTTGCACTCGGTGCAGGCGAGCGTGACGAGCGTCCTCATGGTATCGCTTCCTCCGGATGGGCCCTCTGGAACTCCCGCGAGCGCGCATACGGGGCGGGCCGGGGACGGTAGGGTAATCTACCACCCGCTCTCGAAGGGTGTCAAACCACTTCGATTGCAGGCGAGCGGAGTCCGGCCGCTTTTGACGGGCCGGACCCCGCTACCGCATGTGTGTCTGTGAAGCCGTGACTACTTGATGATCTTGATGACGCGGCCCGAGCCGACGGTGCGGCCGCCCTCGCGGATGGCGAAGCGCAGGCCCTCTTCCATCGCGATCGGGTTGATGAGCTGGCCGGTGACCTCGACGTTGTCGCCGGGCATGACCATCTCGGTGCCCTCGGGCAGGTGCGCGACGCCGGTGACGTCGGTGGTGCGGAAGTAGAACTGCGGGCGGTAGCCATCGAAGAACGGCGTGTGACGGCCGCCTTCCTCCTTGGTCAGGATGTAGACCTGGCCGATGAACTCGGTGTGCGGGGTGATGGAGCCCGGCTTGCAGATGACCTGGCCGCGCTCGATCTCGGTACGGCCCACGCCACGCAGCAGCACGCCGATGTTGTCGCCGGCCTGCGCCTGGTCGAGCAGCTTGCGGAACATCTCGACGCCGGTGACGACGGTCTTGCGGGTCTCGGGGTGGATGCCCACGAGCTCGACCTCGTCGCCGACCTTGACGACGCCGCGCTCGACACGGCCGGTGGCGACGGTGCCGCGGCCGGTGATCGTGAAGACGTCTTCGACGGCCATCAAGAAGGGCTTGTCGATCTCACGGTCGGGGGTGGGGATGAAGGTGTCGACGGCATTGAGCAGCTCGTCGATCGAGCCGACCCACGCCTCGTCGCCCTCGAGGGCCTTGAGAGCCGAGCCGCGGATGACGGGAAGGTCGTCGCCCGGGAAGTCGTACTCGGAGAGCAGCTCGCGGACTTCCATCTCGACGAGCTCGATGAGCTCCTCGTCGTCGACCATGTCGCACTTGTTCAGGTACACGACGATGTGCTCGACGCCGACCTGGCTCGCGAGCAGGATGTGCTCGCGGGTCTGGGCCATGGGGCCGTCGGTGGCGGCGATGACCAGGATGGCGCCGTCCATCTGCGCGGCACCGGTGATCATGTTCTTGACGTAGTCGGCGTGGCCCGGGCAGTCGACGTGGGCGTAGTGACGCGCATCCGTCTCGTACTCGACGTGGGCGATGGCGATGGTGATGCCGCGCTCGCGCTCCTCGGGGGCCTTGTCGATCTGGTCGAACGGCGTGAAGTCGGCAAGGCCCTTCGACGCCTGACGCTTGGTGATGGCAGCGGTCAGCGTGGTCTTGCCATGGTCGACGTGACCGATGGTGCCGACGTTGACATGCGGCTTGGTGCGCTCGAACTTCTTCTTCGCCATGAGTCTCCTCCTTCGTGAAAAGACGCGGCGCGGACCGGCTTGTCGAAGCGGGTCGACGCTCGTTGCCGGGCGACGGCCGGCGCTTGTTCTCTCGTGCTCGAACCGTGAAGCCTAGCTACGTCCGGCCGTCGGGCTCGGGCGTGGGTGACCGTGGTAGCGGTGGCTGGACTCGAACCAGCGACTCCGCGGGTATGAACCGCGTGCTCTAGACCAACTGAGCTACACCGCCGTAGGGCTTGACCGGCGTGCGGCACGGAGAGCGAACCCTCCGCACAGGACCGCATCGAACCGGTGAGTCGATGTGGAGCCCACAACCGGACTCGAACCGGTGACCTCTTCCTTACCAAGGAAGTGCTCTGCCAACTGAGCTATGTGGGCGTGTGGTGGGGGCGCCAGGATTCGAACCTGGGTAGGCGTAGCCAACGGGTTTACAGCCCGTCCCCTTTAGCCACTCGGGCACACCCCCATACAAACAAAAAGCCGTATTCGCGATGTCAAGGTCGGTCGCCACCCTGCGAAAAGGCGTGGAAATACTACAGGCGCGCCGCAACCGCTGTCAATGACGGCAACGCCACCGGGCGTGCCCATAGGACACGGCCCTGCGCCGGCGTGTCGGCGCGGTCTCCACAGTGCACGGATGGTGCCGAGACGAAGGCGCATCCGGGTGATGCGACGAACCTCCGTAGGATACATCGAACTGGAGCCGGCGGGGGGACTCGAACCCCCGACCTATCGCTTACAAGGCGATTGCTCTGCCATCTGAGCTACGCCGGCGCGCGCACCATTCTATGCGAAAGCCGGCTGCGGTCATCTAGCAGGCGCGGCACCTCTGGATCTGGATCTCGACCTTGCGCTTGACCCGCTGCAGCGCGTTGTCAACGGCCTTGGAATGGCGGCCGAGTTCGTCGGCGATCTCGCAGTAGGAGCTCCCCGCCACGTAGAGGCGCAGGACGTCGGTCTCGAAGCCGGAGAGGGCGCCCGTGAAGCCCTCCTTGATGCTTGCGGTCTCCCACGCGGCGATGACGACCTCCGCGGGATCGCAGACCTCGCGCGCGGCCAGGATGTCGGAGAGCACGCGATCGCCTTCGTCCTCGGAAGCGGCGGGGCGGTGCAGCGAGACGTAGGTGTTGAGGGGCGTGTGCTTCTGACGCGTCGCCGTCTTGATGGCTGTGATGAGCTGGCGCGTCACGCACAACTCGGCGAAGGAGCGGAAGGACGCCTGGCGCTCGGGCCGGAAGTCGCGGATCGCCTTGTACAGCCCGATCATGCCTTCCTGGATGACATCGTCACGATCGGCGCCCGCGAGAAAATACGAACGGGCCTTGCAGCGCACGAAGCTGCGATACTTCATCAAGAGCGCTGACGACGCGCCCTCGTCCCCCGCTTGCGCTGCTGCGATCAGATCCATCTCGGATTCGCCCTGAGCGCGACGGACAGTTCCCCCGTGTACAACCACTGCTTTGACCTCCCCATTGGAACCACCCGGCAGGGTTCTCAAAACGCATGGCGCGCGCCCTCCCCGGCGCTGGCGACCACTGCGGACGCTATCGCGCATATCGCGCCTTGTCAACGCAGAGGTTCCGATTCCTGCAAAGTCGCCCGATGCATCCGCGCGTGTCAGCGCCCTTCGGGAGCCTTGCGTCCGGCCAAGCGGTCGAGGACAGCGCGCACGTCGGGAGGGATCGAGTCGGCCACTGTCGCGCGGCTGCGTGAGGCTCCCGAGACCCGGCGCCACGAGGCCTCGTCGTCCTCGAGTTCCCGGGCGAAGGCGCCGGCGCGCTTCACCGTCACCGAGCCGCCCATCGCCGTCCAGCGCGTGGCCCCGTCGGACGTGACGACCTCGACCTGCTCCCCCGCCTCCCTCGCGGCGGAAGCGAGTTGCTCGATCACGGCGTCGGCCTCGGTGCCGGCCGGGGAGAAGATCACGGTGACGCCGCCGACGCGCCCGGGCTCCCCCTCGGACGAAGGGTTCCCTCCCCCGTCGAACACGACCGTGACGTCCACCCCGTCGGCCGCCCTGGCCCCAAGGTCGGCGATGAGGCACTCGCGAGCGGCGTCCATGTCGCGCCCGGTGATCGCCGCATAGCGAGGCGCGCCCAGGAGCAGGTTGTGACCATCGATGATCAGGCGGCGCATGCAGGTGCCGCTAGGATGAGGCGGAGCGGCGAAGCCATTCGTACGCGAGCACCGCGGTGGCCGCAGAGACGTTGAGCGATGAGATGCGGCCACGCACCGGCAGGCGCACGAGCAGGTCGCACTCACGCTCCGTGAGGCGCGCGAGTCCGCTGCCCTCCGCACCCATGACCAAGACGATCCGCCCCTCCATCGGAGCGTTCCACGCCTCGGTGTCCGCCTTCTCCGAGGCTCCGATCACCCAGTAACCGGCCTGCTTCAGCAGCGACAGACTCTGGGCGATGTTCGACTCGCGGCAGATCGGCAGGTACTCCGCCGCGCCGGCGGCGGCCTTGAGCGCGGATGGCGTCATGGCCGCTGCGCGGTCCTTCGGGATGATGACCGCGGCGGCTCCGACCACCTCAGCGGTGCGGACCACGGCACCCAGGTTGCCCGGGTCGTTCACGTGGTCGAGGACGACGACGAGGCTGGAGGTCTCCCCTGCCGCATCGTCGATCACATCCTCGAGCTTCGCGTAGTGGAACGCCTCGACCAGTGCGATGACGCCCTGATGCGCGCCGCGCTCGCTCATGCGGTCGAGTTCCTTGCGGGAGACGGCCTCGACGCGGACGCCCTTGGCGCGCGCGGTCTGCCGGATGAGATCGAGCGGGTCGCCGTTCCTGGCTCCCTCGAGCACGAGCATCCGTGTGATCCGGCGCCCCGACGCGAGCAGTTCACCGACCGCGTTGCGGCCCTCTACCGTGTCCTCCGGCATGCTCAGACCCCCCCGATGGTGACCCGGGCGCCCGTCGCGGTATCGGCGACCGTCACGCCGAGGGCGGCGAGACCGTCACGGACCGCGTCAGCGCGGGTCCAATCGCGTTCAGCGCGCGCGGAGGCCCGGAGCGTGAGCAGAGCTTCGGCGGCTTCGGCGGCGTCCGTGCCATCGTAGCCTGCCAGCTCGACCGCGAGCGTGACGACCCCGGCAGGCAGCGCGGGGCCCTGAGCCGACGTATCCAACGGGACGCCGAGCACGCCGACCAGCTCTGTCACAAGGTCGGCGGCGGTGCCGAGGACGGCCAGATCGGCCGCGGACAGGGCGGCTTCGTGTTCCGACATGAACCCGTTCGCCTGCCGGACCAGGTCGAATACCGCCCCGAGCGCGCCGGCCGTGTTGAAGTCGTCGTCCATCTCCGCGGCGAAACGCTCCTGCGTGGAGGTGCGCGCACGCTCCAGCGCCTGACGCTCGACCTCGGGGGCTCCCTCCACCGCCGGCGGCCGGCTCTGCGCCCACCGTGCCAGCCGCACCATGTTCGAGATGCGTTCGTAGGCCGTCGCGGCCTCGTCGAGGCGGTCCGTGGAGTAGTCGAGCGAGCTGCGGTAGTGCGTCTGCAGCATCAACAGCCGGATGACCGGGACGGGGTAGGCCTCGAGGACGTCCTTCAGCAGCAGGAAGTTGCCCAGCGACTTCGACATCTTCTCGGAGTCGACCTGGAGCATGCCCCCATGCAGCCAGTAGTTGGCGAAGGTGACGCCCGTGGCGGCCTCCGATTGCGCGATCTCGTTCTCGTGGTGCGGGAAGATGAGATCCGACCCGCCGCCGTGGATGTCGAACGGCAGCCCGAACTCCATCTCCGACATGGCCGAGCACTCGATGTGCCACCCCGGACGCCCCTCGCCCCACGGGCTCGGCCAATGCGGCTCACCCGGCTTCGCCGACTTCCACAGCGCGAAGTCGAGCGGATCGCGCTTCCTGCTGTCGGGCTCGATGCGCGCCTGGTTCTCCATCTCGTCGACGTCGCGGCCGGAGAGCTTGCCGTACCCAGGGAAGCTCCGGACGCTGAAGTAGACGTCGCCGCCCGACTCGTAGGCGTGCCCGCCTGAGATGAGCCGCTCGATGAGCGCGATCATCTCAGGGATCGTCTCGGTCGCCTTCGGCCGTACCGTGGGGTCCTCGACGCCGAGCGCCCGCATCGCCGCGATGAACGCCTCGGTGTACTCCGCGGCCACCTCGGAAGCGCGGCGCCCTTCTTCGTTGGCACGATTGATGATCTTGTCGTCGACATCGGTGACGTTCTGGACGAACTTCACGTCGAAGCCGCGGTACTCGAGGTAACGACGGATGACGTCGAAGGACAGGAACGTGCGCGCGTTGCCGATGTGGATGTGGTTGTACACGGTGGGGCCGCACGTGTAGATGGAGACCCGACCCTCCTCGCGGGGGACGAACTCCTGTTTGGCGCGTGCCATCGTGTTGTAGACGCGAAGAGTCACTCTGCGGTCCTTCCGGGCTCAGTCGGTCGGCGTCGATCCCGACTGCGGGTCGTCCGCCTCGGGAGACGGTGCTGTGGCGCTGGCGACGGCCTCATCGCGCGCGATGCGCGCATCCATCCGGTCGATACGGTGTTGCAGGCAACGGAACATCTCGACGACCGGATCGGGAAGGTCCTCGTGGTGCAGGTCGACAACGTCGACACGTGCGCCCTCGCGGACCACGATGCGTCCCGGGACGCCGACGACGGTGCAGTTCGGGGGTACGTTGTTGACGACGACGGCGCCCGCGCCGATCTTGCTGCCGTGGCCGACCGTGATGTCACCCAGCACGGTGGCGCCCACGCCAATCACGACGCAGTCCTCGATGGTCGGGTGCCGCTTGCCGCGCTCCTTGCCGGTGCCGCCCAGTGTGACTCCCTGGTAGATCGTGACCGTGTCTCCGATGATGCACGTCTCCCCGATGACGACGCCCATGCCGTGATCGATGAACAGGCCTTCGCCGATCGTCGCCCCGGGGTGGATCTCGATCCCGGTGCGATGCCGGACACCTTGGCTCAGCGCGCGCGCCAGGAACGTGTGCCCGCTCAGGTAGAGGCGGTGCGCCACACGATGCCGGCGGATGGCCTTGAGCCCTGGGTAGTTGAAGTACGCGGACCAGGCGGACGTCGCCGCCGGATCGCGCTCCATGATCGCCTGTATGTCACGCCGGAGACGGTCGAACACGTGAGGTCGCACCTGCGATTCTCGAGAGTCGTGGGACGGGCGGGCCTTACGGGCCAGTGTACCCACCCGTCCGCTCCCGCGTCACGCCCGCAGCGCGCGCTCCAGGCGGAAGACCGCCTCGGCGTTGCCGAGGAAGGAGAGCAACGTCGTGGCCGGGAGACCGTGAGCGCGCCCCGTGAGGGCCGCCCTGACGGCCGGCAACGCCTCACGCAGCGGCAGACCCGCCGCGCGCAGTACGTCACGCAGATCGACGCCCGCGGTCCCCGAAAGCGCTTCGTGAGCGACCGCCAGGGCCCGCGCCGCGGAGGGAGCGGCCAGTGCGGCACTGGCCTCCTCGTCGGGAACAAGCGGCTCGGCGACACCCTCGACCAGTGCGGACGTCGCCAGCGACCTCGACCTCGTCGGCCAGTGCCTCGGCCACGACCAGCGGGCTCGCGCCCGGAAGGGCGGGGGCGTGCGCGGCCACGAGCGCGATCCGTTCGGCCGTCGCGAGCAGTGACATGTGGCGCTTGTTCAGCCAGCGGAGCCGCGCCGGGTCGTGTTCCGGCGCCGACGACGAGACGCGCTCGAGCGCGAACGCCTCGGCGATCTCGTCCAACGTCAGGACCTCGCGCCCCACGGGGTCGGACCAGCCGAGGAGCGCCAGGTGGTTCACGACCGCTCCGGGGAGATAGCCCTGATCGCGCAGGGAGGCGACGGACTCGGCGCCGCGCGACTTGGACAGCGGCCGACCGTCGGCGCCGAGGACCAGCGGCGCGTGCGCGTAGGCCGGGGCGGTCTCCTCCAGCGCCTCCAGGATCATCAGCTGACGCGGTGTGTTCGGAAGGTGGTCGTCCCCCCTGACCACGAGCGTGATCCGCATGGCCGCGTCGTCGACCGCGCAGGCCAGATCGTAGAGAGGGGTGGAGTCCGACCGGGCCACCAGGAAGTCCCCGATGTCGCTCCCGGCGAAGTGCACGTCGCCGTGGATGAGATCGCGAACGACCCAGTCCCGCTTCGAGTCGACCGCGAACCGCCAAGCGAAGGACTCCCCCGTCGCCGCACGCCCGCGGGATTCGGCGATGTCGATCGATCGGCAGCCCCCGCGATAACGCGGTGGTCTGCGCTGGTCATCATCGATCGCCCGGCCGGCCTCGAGCACCGACGGCGCACAGAAGCAGCGGTACACGCGACCGGAAGCCTCGAGCCGGGCGAGCGCCTCGGCATAGTGCGCTGCGCGCTCGGACTGGCGGTAGGGGCCGGACGGACCTCCGACGTCAGGGCCCTCGTCCCATGCGAGCCCCAGCCAGGCCAGGTCTCGCAGTAGACCCTTCTCTCTGCTCAGGTCCGAGCGGGCCGCGTCGGTGTCTTCGATGCGCAGGATGAAGGCGCCCCCGCCGGAGCGCGCGACCAGATGGTTGAACAGGGCGGTCCGGGCGCCGCCGAGATGGAGCTCACCCGTGGGAGCAGGCGAGAAGCGGACGCGTTCGGGCACGGTCAGGACCGCTCGAGCAGCACGACGGCCTGTGCCGCGATACCCTCGCCGCGGCCCATCGCGCCGAGACCCTCCGTCGTGGTCGCCTTCAACCCGATGCGTGAGGGGTCGATCCCCAGCGATCCGGCCATTCTCGCCCGCATCGTGTCGCGGTGCGGCGATATCCGGGGTGACTCGAGCACCAGCACGGTGTCGGCGTCGACGAGGCTCCATCCGTCCGCGCGCATCAGGTCCCCGACGCGCGCGAGCAGTCCGAGGCTCGAAGCGCCCGCCCATGCAGGGTCCGTGTCGGGGAAGTGCGCTCCGATGTCGCCCGCGCGCATGGCTCCGAGGATCGCGTCCATCAGCGCGTGGACGAGCACGTCGGCGTCGGAGTGGCCCGCGAGCCCCGTCGCGTTCTCGATCTCGACTCCGCCCAGAACGAGCGCGCGACCCTGCGCGAACGCGTGAACGTCATATCCGAGTCCGATCCGCGTCTCAGACATCGTGCCCCGCCTCTTCCCGCTCCTCGAGCAACGCCGCGAGCACGACGAGGTCCTCGGGGACCGTCACCTTGATGTTCCACCGGGAGCCCTCGATCATCTCGATCCGTCCGCCGTTGTGCTCGACGAGGGTCGCGTCGTCCGTCCCTTCGAACCCGTCGCCCGCGGCATGTGCGTACGCCCGGCGAAGTGCGGGCAGCCGGAACGTCTGGGGGGTCTGCGCGATCCAGAGACGCGAGCGATCGGGCGTTCGGGTGACGACACCACCGGAGTCCGTCTCCTTCACGGTGTCGAAGGCGGGATGCCCGACGACCACGCCATCCAGGCCCGCGTCCGCTTCAAGGGTGTCGAAGGTGGCGGCGATCGTCGCGGATCGAACCGCCGCGCGAGCCCCGTCGTGCACGGAGACCGTCGTGCAGCCGTCAGGCAGAGCGGCGAGTCCCGCGGTGACGGAAGCCGCGCGCGTGGCTCCGCCCGCGACGACGGCGACGACCTTGCGAGCGCCGACGGCCTCGACCGCCTCGGCGCGGTAGGCGTCGACGCGATCGGGATGCGTGACGACGACGATCACGTCGACGGCGTCACACCGTTCGAACGCCACTATGGCGTGCGCGAGTACGGGCAGTCCCGCCACCAGGGCGAGCTGCTTCCCGTCGGCACGTCCGAAGCGTTCGCCCGAGCCCCCCGCGACGATGACGGCCCCGTTCACGATCCCACCTTCGGACGCGCGAACACCATGCGCCCGCCGGCGGTCTGCAGCACGGAGGTGACGATGACATCGGTGTCCTCGCCGAGGAACGGCTTGCCGTTGTGAACGACGACCATCGTCCCGTCCGACAGGTAGCCGACCCCTTGGTCGGCCTCCTTGCCCTCGCGCGCGACGTTGATCCGGACGGTCTCGCCGGGAAGGTGCGCGGGCTTGAGCGAGGCGGCGAGGTCGTTGATGTTGAGCACCCCGACGCCCTGGACCCGGGCGACCTGCGTGAGGTTGTAGTCGACCGTGATGATGGTGCCCCCTGAATCGCGCGCGAGCTGCACCAGCTTGCCGTCCACGTCAGGCACTTCCGGGTAGTCGACGGAGAACACCTCGACGGCGTGCTCTCCCGTACGGAGCGCGGCGAGCAGGTCGAGTCCCCGCCGGCCGCGGGCGCGCCGCAGGTCGTCGGCTGAGTCCGCCAGCGTCTGCAACTCGGCGAGCACGAAGCCCGGGACCCGGACGGCACCCTCGACGAAACCCGCGCGCAGCAACTCTGCGAACCGGCCGTCGATGACCGCGCTGGTGTCGAGTACCTTCGTGGATGCGCCCGACGGGGCGTCGGAGCCGGGAGCGACCCGCGACAGCATGCGTGCGACGTCGCGGCGCTTGATCAGCGCCGAACGGACGCCCACGTAGGCGAAGACGATGTAGAACCCCACTTGGCCGATGAGGCCCAAGACGGGCGGCTGCAACGAACGGACGGGCTGGGACAGGATGAGGGCGATGACCAGGCCGACGAGCAGGCCGGTGACCGCGAGGACCAGATCGCTCACGGACATGCCGCGCAGGAAGTCCTCGAAGAAGAGGTAGCCCCGCTGCAGTTCCCGACCGATCATTCCACCGAATATGAAGCCGATCGACGCTCCGAGGATGACGAACAGGATGATGACGGTCGGTACGGAGTAGCCGAGTTGCGCGTTCACGTCGATGAGTCCCTGAACACTCAGACCCGCCAGCGCGCCCAGTGTCGCCATGATGAACCGGGTGAGCTGAACGAACATTGTTGTGCGACGCGTGCCGTGACAGCGCCTGATGCGCCGCCCGCGTCGTCACCCCCCTCCAGGCATGGGACGCTGTGCGCCCCACGAACGTATCGACGGTACGCCAGCGATTCTAGCACCCGAGCCTGACAGCCCCGGAGCCCGCGAAGGCGGCTAGCGGACAAAGCGGAACACGTCGCGCGACTAGACCGCGGCCGAGCCTCGCAGGCGGCGCAGGCCTTCGGCGATGGTGCGAGCGCGCCGCGCGCCGACACCGTCCACCTCGTCGAGCTGCTCCTCGGTCGCCCGTGACAGCGCGACGAGCGTGGCGAAGCGGTCGACCAGACGGTTGATCACGACGCCGGGCAGCGACGGTATGCGACGCAGAACACGATGACCGCGGGAACGCACCGGCTGCTCGAGCAGGTCCGCGGAAGGCGGGTAGCCCAGCACCCCCGCGACCGCCAGATCGTCCAGGATCTGCTCCTGCGTCATCTCCGACAGGGCTGCGCGCGCCGCGGTCGCCTGGCGGGGCCCGGTCGCCACCAGGTAGTCGCGCAGGATGAGGGTGTGATCCTCGGTGACGTTGGCGGTGACCTCCTCCGCCTGCATGGCGACGAGCCGGCCCTCGGTTCCGAGCTGGTCGACGTACCGGGCGACCTCGCGGGCCACGCGCTGCACGAGCTCGGAGCGCTGCATCGCCAACACGACGTCGCCCACGGTCGCGGCGTCTTCGAACTCGAGCACGGTCAGCCGAGCCATCACCTCGTCGAGGCGGATCCGGTATCGCTGGAGGGTCTGGAGGGCCTGGTTGGCCTTAGCGAGGACGACGGTCACGTCCTCGACCGTGATCCGCCGGCCGGCCCGGTACAGGCTGACGACGTTGCGACGCTGCGAGACCGATACGACCAGCGCCGAGGTCTGGCGGCTGACCCGCTCTGCCGTGCGGTGACGCATTCCCGTCTCGGCGGTCGGCAGCGAAGCGTTCGGGACGAGGTGGACGTTGGCGCGCAGGATCGTCGTGCACAGCTCGTCGAGCAGGATGGCGCCGTCCATCTTGGCCAGCTCGAACAGACGCTGGGGGCTGAACGCGACGTCCAAGCGGAAGCCGCCATCGCACAGCGGCTCGACCCGTTCGATGTCGCCGATCACGATCAGTGCCCCATCGTTCGCGGACAGGACGCTGTCCAGCGCCTCCCTCAGCTCGGTCCCGGGAGCGACGCGCCGCAGCGCCTCGGCGACCCTGCCTTCGACCCTGACGTCCATCGACCCTCCTCACGCTCCGGCAGCGCTGCGATTGTACCGCCCGCCACTAGGGCGGCCCTACGCGTTGAGAAGGCCCACAGCGAGCGAGATGGACGTCATGGCCCGCAAATCGATCCCGGGAGCGGCTTCCATGTCGCGGCCGGGGGCTGCGGCGATGACGTGCAGGCCCAAGCGCGCCGCCTCCGCGGCCCGGGCGCCCGCGTGTGCGACCGGCCGCACCTCGCCGGCCAGCCCAAGCTCGCCGAACGAAGCGAGTCCTTGAGGGAGGGCGACGTCACGACGCGCCGAGGCGAGCGCGAGCGCGAGTGGCAGGTCTGCGGCCGGCTCGGAGATCTTGACGCCCCCTGCGACGGACACGTAGACGTCCTGCTGGCCGAAGGTCAGCCCCGCGTGACGCTCGAGCACCGCCAGTACCTGCAACAGGCGCGGAAGCTCGATTCCGGTCGCGAGACGGCGCGGCATCTGCAGGTACGACGGGCTCACGAGCGCCTGGATCTCGACGAGGACCGGCCTCGATCCCTCCATGGCGGCCATCACCGCTGAGCCCGACGCTCCGGAGGGCCGGTGTTCGAGCAGGGCGGCGGAGGGGTTGGCGACGACACGCAGTCCACCCTCGGCCATCTCGAACACCCCGATCTCCGAGATGGAGCCGAAGCGGTTCTTGACGGCGCGGACGATACGGAACGTGTGGTCGCGATCGCCTTCGAAGTACAGGACGGTGTCCACCATGTGCTCGAGGACCCGCGGCCCCGCGATCGCTCCCTCCTTGGTCACGTGACCCACGAGGAGCGTGGTGACGCCGTGCTCCTTCGCCACCCGCGTGAGGCGCGCGGTCGACGCCCGGACCTGACCTACCGAGCCCGCGGTGCCCGGGGCGTCCGGATCGACCATCGTCTGTATCGAGTCGACGATGAGCACGTCGGCCTCGTCCTCCAACGCCGCCGCTTCGACGGACGTGACGTCCGTCGCGGGCAGGAGGCCGATGTCGCCAGAGCAGCCTAGGCGTTCGGCGCGCATCTTCACCTGCGCGGGCGACTCCTCCCCGCACACGTAGAGCACGCGCTTGCCGCTTCGGGCCAAGGAGTCGGCCACCTGGAGCAGCAACGTCGACTTGCCGATCCCGGGCTCACCGCCGAGCAGGACGATCGAGCCACGGACGAGGCCGCCGCCCAGCACCCGATCGAACTCGTCGATGCCCGTGGGGACACGACGGTCACCCGCCGTCCGGACCTCGGACAGTCGGACCGGCCGAGAGGCGGGGGTGGCGACACGCGAGGAGGCCCCGGATCGCTCCGGGGCCTCCTCGACGAACGTCCCGTATTCCCCACACTCGGGGCAACGCCCGGCCCACTTCGCTTCGACGTGCGAGCACTGCGCGCATCTCCAGGCCGTGCGTGCCTTCGCCATGTGCGCCTACTCGCCCGACGCGCCGCTGCTGGCTGACCCGGAGCCGCCGCCGGCGGTCCGCGGCGGCATCATGGCCTTCTTGCGCGGCGTCTTCTCGGCGGGGCGGGGGGCCTCGACCGTGCCGTTCCCATGCGCGAACACGATCTTGCCTTCGGTCGCGGTCAACTCGACGACGTCACCGGGGTTCCAGTGTCCTGCGAGCATCTCCTCGGAGAGCGGATCTTCGACGAGCCGCTGGATCGCGCGCCGCAGCGGCCGCGCGCCGGAGGTCGGATCGAAGCCCTCCTTGGCGAGCACGTCGCGCGCCTCGGGCGACAGCTTCACGCCGATGCCGCGCGAGAACAGGTGCGCGCGGAGGTCGTCGATCATGAGGTCGACGATCGAACCGATCTCATCCGCCGTCAACTCGTGGAAGACGATGACCTCGTCGACGCGGTTGAGCAGCTCGGGCCGGAACAGCTTCTTGAGCTCTCCCGTCACGCGACCCTTGATCGCCTCGTGATCGAGCTCCTGCCCCGAGGTCCCGAAACCGAGCGACGTCTTGCCCTTGGCGATGTCGCGGGCGCCGACGTTGCTCGTCATGATGATGATCGTGTTCTTGAAGTCGACCTTGCGGCCCTGGGCGTCCGTGAGGCGGCCCTCCTCCAGGATCTGGAGCAGGACGTTGAACACGTCCGGATGCGCCTTCTCGATCTCGTCGAACAGGATGACGCTGTAGGGCTTGCGACGGACGAGCTCGGTGAGCTGGCCGCCCTCCTCGAACCCGACGTATCCCGGAGGCGACCCGACGAGCCGCGACACCGTGTGCTTCTCCATGTACTCGCTCATGTCGAGCGAGACGAGCGCGTCCTCGCTCCCGAACAGGAACTGGGCGAGCTGCTTCGCGAGCTCGGTCTTGCCCACGCCCGAGGGGCCGAGGAAGATGAACGACCCCGACGGCCGGTTCGGGTCCTTGAGCCCGGCGCGGGCCCTGCGGATGGCGCGAGAGACCGCGGACACGGCCTCGTCCTGGCCGATGACCCGCTCGTGGATCGATCCTTCCATGCGCAGCAGCTTCTCGGTCTCGGCCTCGGTGAGCGCGGTCACCGGGATACCTGTCCACGTGGACACAAGGTCGGCGATGTGGGACTCGGTGACCTCGACGACGCGCGACTTGTCGGGCTTGAGCCACTCCTCCTCGATCGACCGCTTCTCGGCCAGGACCTGCTTCTCCTTGTCGCGCAGCGAGGCGGCCTTCTCGAACTCCTGGGCCTCGATGGCGGCTTCCTTCTCCTGGCGCACCGCGCGCAGCCGGTCCTCGACCTCGCGAACGTCCGGAGGTGCGGTCATCATCTGGATGCGCATCTTGGAGCCGGCCTCGTCCATCAGGTCGATGGCCTTGTCCGGCAGGAAGCGGTCGGAGATGTAGCGGTCGGCCAGCGTCGCCGCGGCCTCCAGCGCTCCGTCGGTGATGGACACGCGATGGTGCGCCTCGTAACGGTCGCGCAGGCCGCGAAGGATCTCGATCGTCTCGGCGACGGACGGCTCGCCGACGGTGATCGGCTGGAACCGTCGCTCGAGCGCGGAGTCCTTCTCGACGTACTTGCGGTACTCGTCGAGAGTCGTGGCGCCGATCGTCTGCAACTCGCCGCGTGCGAGCGCGGGCTTGATGATCGAGGCGGCGTCGATGGCGCCTTCCGCGGCGCCCGCGCCCACCAGCGTGTGCATCTCATCGACGAACAGGATGATGTCGCCGCGCTCGTGGATCTCCTTGATGACCTTCTTGAGGCGCTCCTCGAACTCGCCACGGTACTTCGAGCCTGCCACCAGGGCCGCCAGGTCGAGGGTGTACAGCTGCTTGTTGCGCAGCGTCTCCGGGACCTCGTCGCGCGAGATCTTGAGGGCGAGTCCCTCGACGACGGCGGTCTTGCCGACGCCCGGCTCGCCGATGAGGACGGGGTTGTTCTTGGTGCGGCGCGACAGGATCTGCATGACGCGCTCGATCTCCTGCTCGCGGCCGACCACGGGGTCGAGCTTCCCCTCGCGGGCCATACGGGTGAGGTTGCGCCCGAACTCGTCGAGGAGCTGGCTCGAACCGCCGGCGTGCTCCTCCCCGCCCTGCTCGCCCGGCTTGCCGTAGTAGCCGGAAAGGAGCTGGATGACGGCCGAGCGGACCTTCTCGAGGTCGGCTCCGAGGTTGAGCAGCACCTGCGCGGCGACTCCCTCACCCTCGCGGATGAGCCCGAGCAGGATGTGCTCGGTGCCGATGTAGTTGTGGCCGAGCTGCAGCGCCTCGCGGAGCGACAGCTCGAGGACCTTCTTAGCCCGCGGAGTGAATGGGATGTGGCCGTTGGGAACGTAGGTGCCCTTGCCGATGAGCTCCTCGACCTGCTGATGGACGTCCTCCAGCGAGATGTTGAGCGACTCGAGGGCCTTGGCGGCGATGCCGTCCTGCTCCCGGATCAGGCCGAGCAGAAGATGCTCGGTCCCGATGTAGTTCTGGTTGAGCATCCGCGCTTCCTCCTGCGCGTAGATGACCACCCGTCGTGCCTTTTCGGTGAATCGCTCGAACATGGGTCGCTCCTATCGGAACGCGCGCCGAGAGCGCGCAATGGTTGTGTGTCCTCTGGCTGACAGTATACCCGCGAGGAACGACATCGAGCCCCGCTGGTGCCGGCATCTGAGCGAATACGGTGCCACATCTGAGTGTGAAGCGCTCAGATATCTGCCTGCGCCTGCACCCCCGTAGGGAGGCGGGCTACTCTGCGCGCAGGTGGGGGAAGAGCAGCACGTCGCGGATGGACGCGCTGTCGGTGAGCAGCATGACCAGACGGTCGATGCCGATGCCCATGCCGCCGGCGGGAGGCATGCCGTACTCCATGGCGCGGAGGTAGTCCTCGTCGTAACCCATCGCCTCTTCGTCCCCGCCCGCCTTGGCGGACATCTGAGCGGCGAAGCGCTCGCGCTGGTCGACGGGGTCGACGAGCTCGGAGAAGGCGTTGGCGAACTCGCGCCCGGTGATGATGAGCTCGAACCGGTCGGTGAGCTCCGGCTCGCCCGGCTTCTTGCGCGCCAGCGGCGAGGTCTCGAGCGGGTAGTCGGTGACGAAGGTGGGCTGGATCAGCGTGCGCTCCACGAGCTTCTCGAACAGCTCCGTGATGAGCTTCCCGCGGCCCCACGCCTTCTCGACCGGCACCTCGTGCCTGGCGCACAGGGCACGCAGGTCCTCGAGCGAACGGTCGAACGAGACGTCGTCGTCCGCGGCCGCGC
>JANYKZ010000013.1 GCA_025361505.1 Coriobacteriia bacterium | reverse complement strand
CGCCTGCCCTCTCAAGGGCGACGGCGCGGCACATCTCCCGCGGCGCGAAGACGAGCGAGGCCGTCGGGTTGAAGTGGCGCGCCGGCTGGCGCGAGCCCGGCCACAGGTCGTCGACCAGCACGCTCGCACGGCCCACGGACTCCGCGTCGGACTCGGCCATGCCTTCCTCGATCGCCCACCGCATCGTCAGACGGAAGTGGACCGCGAACCCGGGCACGGACGGCCTCCTTCGTGATCCGAGGGCACGTGGGAACATACCCTGGCGTGACGCATCGCGTCGGCGGTGTTGACAGCCGCGCGCGAGCGGGTATGTTAGTGAGCGATAACTACGCTACGCCCGGAGGCCAGCCGATGCACGCTGCCGAGACAGAGCCGACCCGACCCGAAGGCCTCGCCGCATGAGCCGCCGGTCACTGCTGACCGCACTCGCTGTCGTCGCGGTCGCGGCCGCCCTCGGCTTCGCGCTGTACGCGAAGACCGCCTCGGCCTCGACGGCGGGCACGATCGCGGTCGCCGGCGACGTCCGCGTCGACGAGGACGTGGTCCGCGCGCCTTCGATCACCTACCCGACCCCGGACTACACCGTCGGCATCCCGGCGACGGGCACCGCGGCACCCAGGAAGCGGCCTTCGGGCGCCCCCGCTGCGGCGTCGCGCATGCCGGTCGTCTCCGGCTACCTCACCGAGGTCCCGGTCATGCTCGGGTCGCACGTCGCCAAGGGCGAAGTCGTCGCCCGCCTCGACACGACGATGTTGGACCTCGGGGTCAGGCAGGCCGAGACCGCGGGCGTGAAGGCCCGGGCCAATCTGCGCGTGCTCGACAACGCGATCGACACGCTCGCGACCGCCCGGGGCAAGCTGATCACCGCCCGCTCGCAGCTCGTGACCGCACGGGCGAGCCTGGTCGCGACGATCGGCGTGCTCACCGGGACACGCGCCAGCCTCGAGACCTCCATCGCGCTCATCCAGCGGCTCATCGCCCAGGTCCCGCCCGCGGGACCGCCCCACATGCCCCCCTATCCCGTACTGCTGGCGGGGATGCAGCAGGGCCTCGCCGGGCTCGACGCGGGGTTGGCCGGAGCGAAGACCGGTCTCTCCAAGATGAACCAGGGGCTCGCGAAGATGGCGGCGGGGCTCGCGCAGCTCGACAGCGCGCGCTCGCAGCTCAGGGACGCGCGCAAGCTCGCCGTGATCGGCATCGCTGCGCAGGACGTCGCCGTCGAGCTGGCCAAGGCCCGCCGTGCGGAGGCGACCGTCGTGTCGCCGGTCGACGGGGTCGTCACCTACGCGCGAGCGGCCGGGACGGCGGTCATGGTCGGCGCGCCGATCGTGCGGATCCGGCCGAACGGCCCCTCGCACATCTACACCTACCTCACCACCGACCAGCTCGCACAGGTGTCGGTCGGTTCCCGCGCGTCGGTCGACTACGACTCGAACCCCGGCGGCCCGCTCGCCGGGCACCTCATCTACCTCGGCGACCGGGCGACGGTCCCGCCGACGAACTTCCCCACCTCCATCGTGCACATGACGCGGGCCGTCCGCGTCACGATCGAACTCGACGGCGACCTGACTGCACCGCCCGGAACGCCCGTGGACGTCGAGATCAGCACCGGCCTCTAGGCCGCGGCGCCTCGTCATCGCAGCACGACAGAACAGGAGCGTCTACGACATGAAGCGCATCTTCCCGATAGTGGCCGTGGTCGCGGTGCTGGCAATCGCCGGCTACTTCGGCTGGACGTGGTACAGCGGGACCACCGCGAGCGCCTCCGCCCTCGGCGGCAGCGGCACGATCGAGACCGACCAGATCGCCATCACACCGCAGACGAGCGGCCGGATCCTGACCGCCCCGAGCGAGGAGGGCGTCCCGGTGAAGAAGGGCGACGTCCTCTACACGCTCGACCCCGCTCTCCTGGCGCTGCAGGTCACTCAGGCGCAGGCCGGCGTCGACGCCGCCAAGGCCAACCTCAAGACCGTCAAGGCGAAGAGCGGACACACCAGCGCCGACGTGGCCGCGGCGCAGGCCGGGATCGACCAGGCCGAGGTCGCGGTCAAGATGGCCAAGCTGCAGGTCGGCTACGCCACGGTGACCTCCCCGATCGACGGGGTGGTCGCCTCGATCGCGGCACGCGCGGGCGAGAACGCGGTGCCCGGCAGCACGCTCGCCGTGGTCAGCAACCCCGCGAGCATGACCGTCACGATCTTCGTGGCCGAGAGCCAGATCGGCCAGGTCAAGATCGGCCAGAAGGGCACGCTCACGACCGACTCCGTCACGAAGAAGTACGACTGCGAGGTCGTCTTCATCGCGACGCAGGCCGAGTTCACTCCGGCGTCGATCGAGACGAAGGATCAGCGCGTGAAGCTCGTCTATCAGGTCAAGCTTCGCATCACCGACGCCGACACCTCTCTCAAGCCGGGCATGCCCGCCGACGTGGTGCTCTAGGTGGCCGATCGCACTGACAGCGTGGAGACGGCCATCGACGTTCGCGCGATCACGCGCGTGTTCCGCAACGTCAAGGCCGTCGACGACGTCACGTTGGCGATCCCGCGCGGCGAGGTGTTCGGCCTTGTCGGCCCGGACGGCGCGGGCAAGTCCACGCTCATCCGCATGCTCGCCACCGTCCTCGCGCCCACGTCCGGAGACGCCCTCGTCTTCGGCCATTCGGTGCTGACCGACCCGCACCATGTGAAGCCGCGCATCGGCTACATGTCGCAGGCGTTCTCCCTCTATGGCGACCTGACGGTGCAGGAGAACCTGGACTTCTTCGCGGAACTGCGGGGGGTGCCCCACCGGGACATGGCATCGCGCTCCAAGCGTCTGCTCGAGTTCTCGGGCCTCACCGAGTTCAGAACACGCCAGGCGCAGTTCCTGTCCGGCGGCATGAAGCAGAAGCTCGCGCTCGCAGCGACGCTCATCTCCGAGCCCGACCTGCTCTTCCTCGACGAGCCGACCACGGGCGTCGATCCGGTGTCGCGCCGTGAGTTCTGGCGCATCATCTCCGGGCTGCACCGTGACGGCATCACCGTCTTCGTCGCGACCCCGTACATGGACGAGGCGGACCGCTGCGACGAGATCGCCTTCATGACCCAGGGACGGATCATCCTGCGCGACACGCCCTCGGGGATGAAGGGCCGCGTGCCAGGACGCGTCATCGAGGTCGCCGTGAACGACTACCGCGCCGCGATGCCCGTCCTCCGCGCCCTGCCGTGCGTGCACAGCCTCGAGGTCTCGGGTGACATGCTGCGCGTGCTGGTGTCGAAGGACGCGGACGCGTGCGAGAGCACCCTACGCGATGCCCTCACCGGGGCGGGCTTCACCGTTCGCCACGTCACGCCGTCGCAGACCGACCTCGAGATGGCGTTCGCGACCCTGATCCCGACCGCCGCCAAGAACAGCGACACCTCGGACGCCGACATCCTGGCGGTGCCCGAATGAGACGCATCCTCGCCATCGCGCGCAAGGAGTTCCTCCACATCATCCGCGACAAGCGGCTGCTCGGCGTGATCCTGGTCATGCCGCTCATCCAGCTGTTCCTCTACGCGTATGCCCTGTCCTTCGACGTCAAGCAGCTCCCGACGGCGACGCTCGACCTGGACCGCACGACCGCCAGCCGCCAGTACGTCGACGCGCTGCAGCAGTCGAACTACTTCCTGGTCGACGGCGTACTCACGTCCTACGCACAGGTCGACAACCGGTTCGAGTCCGGCGCGGACAAGGTCGTCGTGGTCGTCGGTGCCGGCTTCGGCGACGACATCGCAGCGGGACGCGCGGGCAACGTCCAGATCCTGGTGGACGGCTCGGACGCCAACGCGGCGCAGCTCGGGAGCTCGTACGCGGGCGCCCTTTCCCGTGTCTTCGGAGCGAAGGTCGTGATCAGCCAGATCGAACAGAAGGGGTTGAACGTGTCCGGCGCCGGGGGGCTGACGTCCTCCATACGCACCTGGTACAACCCCGAAGGCATCTCCGCGGCCTACTTCGTGCCGGGGCTGATCGTCGTGCTCGTCACGATGATCACCGTGCTGCAGACCGCGAACACGCTCGTGAAGGAGAAGGAACAGGGTACGTACGAGCAGCTCATCGTCTCGCCCATCAGCCGCATCGAGCTGATGGTCGGCAAGATCGCGCCGTGGGCGCTGATCGGCGCGCTCGACATCATCATCATCGCGGTGGTCGGCATCCTGGCCTTCGGCATACCGTTCCGCGGGTCGGTGGGGCTGTTCGCCCTCTCCAGCCTGCTCTACGTCATCTGCACGCTCGGTCTCGGGCTGATCGTGTCGGCGCGCGCGACCTCCGTGGACTCGGCGAACCAGCTCGGGTCGCTGATCGCGTTCCTCCCGACCTTCATGCTGTCGGGCTTCGTCTTCCCGATCTCGAGCATGCCGCCGGTCCTCCAGTGGCTCTCGTACCTGTTCCCGGCGCGCTACTTCATGGTCATCTGCCGCACGGTGTTCCTGAAGGGCGGCAGCCCCGCCGTCCTCTTCCCGCAGATCGCCGCGCTGGTCGTCTTCGCCGTCGTCATCGTCGTCCTGGCCGCGAGCCTCTACCGCGAAAGGGCGTGACGCGACATGTCGTGGCGAAGGATCCGCACGCTCATCTGGAAGGAGTTCGTCCAGATCAGCCGCGACCGGGCGATGCTCCCGATCCTGTTCATCATGCCGATCCTGCAGCTCGTGCTCTTCGGCTACGTCGTCGGATCGGACGTCCGCAACCTCAACCTCGCGGTGCTCGACCAGGACAACACCGTCCAGTCGGTACGCGTGGTCGACGCGTTCACGTCCTCCGGCTACTTCACCGTGTCCGCGCGTCCGACGAGCGACGCGCAGCTCAAGGACGCGCTGGACGGCGGGCAGGCCGTCGTGGCCATCACGATCCCGAAGGGGCTCGGTGACGCGGTCCACGCGAAGTGCGCCGGCCAGATCGGGGTCATCATCGACGGATCCGACAGCCGCACGAGCGGGGTCGCGGCCGGATACGCCTCGGGCATCATCGCCAACCTGAGCAACCAGTTCTACGGGGCCGGGGGCGCCGCCATGACCGCCGGCGGAGTGAACGCCCAGGTGAGGGTCCTGTACAACCCGACGATGCGCGCGGTGAACACCATGGTGCCCGCGCTCCTCGCGTTCATCCTCCTGATGTCGACCTCGAACGTCATGAGCCAGGCAATCGTCAAGGAACGCGAGAAGGGCACGCTCGAGCAGCTCTTCGTGACCCCCATCGGCAGAGCCGACTACTTGCTCGGGAAGCTGCTCCCCTACACGCTGATCGCGGTGGTCCAGCTGACCATCACCTTCCTGGTCGGTGTGCTGTGGTTCCAGGTGCCGTTCCGCGGCTCGCTGCTGGTGACCGGAGGCGGGCTGATGCTCTTCATGCTCGCCGCTCTGGGCATCGGCATGATCGTCTCGCTCATGTCCCGGACCCGCCAGCAGGCGCAGCAGACCTCGATGTTCCTGCAGATGCCGCAGATGATGCTGTCCGGCTTCATGTTCCCGATCGACGCGCTGCCGAAGTGGCTCTACATCCTCACGTTCCTCATCCCGTTGCGCTACATCCTCGTGATCGTGCGGGCGAACTTCCTCAAGGGATCCACGTTCGTGGAGCTGTGGCCGCAGTTCGCGATGATGGCGGCCTTCTCGATCGGGATCTTCCTGTTCGGACTCTCACGCTTCAGCAAGCGCCTCGCGGACTGATACCGAAAGCGGTCAGGCAGACATGCAGTTTCCTTGGACGAAGACAGACCGGCCCCGCCCGAGCGGCGTGGATGACGGCGACGCGATCGTGGTCAGCGGACTTCGCAAGACATTCGGTGACTTCGTCGCCGTCGACAGCGTCGACTTCCGCGTGAAGCGCGGCGAGATCTTCGGGTTCCTGGGGCCGAACGGTTCCGGGAAGACCACGACGATCCGCATGCTGTGTGGCGTCATCGCCCCGACGTCGGGCGGAGGCACCGTCATGGGTTATGACGTTGTGGACGAGCCCGAGCGGGTGCGCGAGAACATCGGCTACATGTCGCAGAAGTTCTCGCTGTTCCAGGACCTCACGGTGGACGAGAACCTGCGCTTCTACTCGGGCATCTACGGCCTCACGCCGGAGAAGTACGCGGAGCGTCGCGCCTACATCCTGCGGATGGCCGACCTCGAGGGCCGCGAGAACGAACTCACGGGCAACCTGTCCGTCGGCTGGAAGCAGCGGCTCGCGCTGGGCTGCGCGACGATCCACGAGCCCAAGCTCATCTTCCTCGACGAGCCGACCTCGGGCGTCGACCCGACCGCGCGGCGCCAGTTCTGGGAACTGCTCAACGACCTGGCGAACGAGGGCGTCACGCTCTTCGTCACCACGCACTACATGGACGAGGCGACGCACTGCAACCGTCTCGCCTTCATCTACCGCGGCAACATCATCGCGGAGGGTACGCCGCAGGAGGTCAAGGCCGACCTCACCGCAGACACGATCCTTCAGATCGCCGTGGACCGCGGCGAGGAGGCGCTCGCCGCCCTCGAGGGACTCGAGTCGGTCGACGAAGGCTACATGCAGGGCTCGCTCGTCCACGTGAACCTCGGACGCCGGACCGCTGAGGACGCGGGCCTGCGCGAGTTCCTGGTCGACCACGGCTTCGAGGTCGGCGCGATCGACCGCGTGGAGCCGACCCTCGAAGACGCCTTCGTCCACCTCGTCACGCAGCAGGGAGGCCGGGCGTGATGCAGTGCGGCGGCGCATCCCACGCGACTCCCGGGGCCCCCTACTTCACCGAGTTCATCGACGGGCGGCGCGGCGAGATACTCGACGCCGCCCTCGCGGTCTTCGCGACCAAGGGCTACGAGTGCGGCACCATGCGCGAGATCGCCGCGGAACTCGGGGTGACGGAACCCGCGCTCTACCGGCACTACGCCGGCAAGGAGGCGCTCTTCGCCGACCTCCTGGGCGTGGCGGGCGACCAGGTCGTCGAGCGGGCGTCGGCCCTGATCGCTGCGCTCGATCCCGCTCGGGTCCGCGAATCGCTCCTCGGTCTCATCAGCGCGCGCCGCACCCACGTCCCGCATGACGACAGCACCAAGCCGGTCATGCGGATGTTGTTCACGGCCGCGCCGCACAACGGGGCCTTCCGCGAGGTCATCCGCGACCACCTGGCGGGTCCGATGCTCGAGCTCATGCGCATGTTCATCCCCCGCGTCGACGCGTACTACGGCATCGTCCGTTCTCAGGAGGAGACGACGGGCAGTCTCCGGATCTTCATGAGCCTGCTCGTCGGCTACGTGATGACGGGCATGATGCTCGACGTGCCCGACGACGACGAGGGCGTCGTCGACGCGATGGTCGCCATCATGGGATGGGACGCCCCCGCCGCGTAGACTGTCGGCGGGACGGGGGACGGTGGGTGGGCCCCGCTCCGGGACGGGACCGTCGGCGGAGGGCGTGTGATGGGAGCTGCCGCCAAGCGCGTGACCGCGATCGCGCGCAAGGAGTTCATCCACATCACGCGCGACTGGCGCATGATCGTCGCCGTCCTCGTGCTTCCGCTCCTGCAGCTGCTGCTGTTCGCCTACGCCATCAGCTTCGATGTGCGCAACGTCCCCTCGGTCACGCTCGACCTCGACAGGACCGCGGCGAGCCGTTCCTATCTCGACTCCTACTCCACGTCGGGCTTCTTCGACGTTCAGAGCGCGGTCCCCGACTACGCGGGGATCGACTCCGCCTTCGACCGGAGCGAGGCGCGCGTCGCGATCGTGGTCCAGCGCGGGTTCGGCGACGCCCTCGCCGCAGGAGGGACCGGAGCGGTCTCCGTGCTCATCGACGGGAGCGAGCCCAACTCGGCTCAGCTGGGGCAGACGTACGCCGTCGCGCTCAACCAGTCACTCGGCAGGCGGGCGCTGGCTTCGTGGGCCGAGGCGCGCGGGCTCGGGACGGTGCGAGTGGGCTCGGTCGAGCCCCGCATCCAGGACTGGTACAACCCCGAACGTCGGAGCGCCGACTTCCTCATCCCCGGGCTGATGATCGTCATCATCATGATCGTGACGGTCCAGCAGACGGCGGTCACACTCGTGAAGGAACGCGAGAACGGGACGCTCGAACAGCTGCTCGAGTCACCACTGACGCACAGCGAGCTGATCGTCGGCAAGATGCTGCCGTGGGCGCTGCTGGGGGTCATGGACACCCTGCTCATCACCGCGGTCTCCATGGGCGTGTTCGGGATCCCGCTGAGGGGGGACGTGGCGGTCCTGGCGGTCGGCATCGGGCTGTTCATCGTCTCAGCCCTTTCGCTCGGGCTGGTGATCTCGGCGGTCGCGCCCTCGCTCGAGTCAGCCAACATCGCGGCGCTGCTGCTGTCGTTCCTACCGGGGTTCATGCTCTCGGGGATGGCGTTCCCGCTGGCGTCGATCCCGGTGGCGCTCCAGGTCGTGTCCTACCTGTTCCCGGCCCGCTACATGGTCGAGATCGCGCGAGGCGTGTTCCTGCGCGGCGCCTCGTGGGGCGTCCTGGGCCCGCAGGTGCTGGCGCTCGCCGCGTACGCGGTCGTCGCCCTCGGGATCGCCACGCTCCTCAATCGGAGGCGGCGCGCGTGAACCTCCGAAGACTGCGGCTGATCATGTGGAAGGAACTCGTGCAGCTCAGGCGCGACCGCCTGCTGCTGCCGCTCATCTTCATCATGCCGATCATGTACGTGATCATGTTCGGCTACGTGGTGGGTGCGGACGTTCGCAACCTCCCCACCGCGATCGTCGACGGCGATCACACCGTCACGTCGCAGCGCCTCACGGACGCCTTCTCCTCGAGCGGCTACTTCGTCATCACCCAAAGGCCCGCGAACGAGGCTTCGCTCAAGGGCTTGGTCGACAGCGGCCAGGTCAAGGTCGCCATCATCATCGAGCGAGGCACGGAGGCAGCGCTGACCCGCGGCGAGACGGTCCCTCTCGGGGTGATCGTCGACGGGGCCGATTCCAAGACCGCGTCGGTCGCCAGCGGGTACGCGGCCGAGATCGTGGCCGCGTTCGACCGGGGACTGCTCGAGAAGGCCGGGCGGGCTGCGGGCGGGCCGGTGCTCGACGCTCGCGTCCGCGTGATGTTCAACCCGTCGCTCAAGAGCGTCAACGCCATGGTGCCGGGCCTGGTGGCTTCGATCCTCATGCTGTCCATCATGGTCATCATGAGCCAGGCGGTCGTGCGCGAGCGGGCGCGCGGGACGCTCGAGCAGATGATGGTCACACCCATCACGCGCGCCGAGTACCTCACCGGGAAGGTGCTCCCCTACGTGGCGATCGCCGCCGTTCAGATGACCTTCATCGTCTTGATCGGCCGCTACTGGTTCGGGGTGCCGTTCAACGGCAGCGTGTGGACCGTGGCACTCGGGCTGATCCTGTTCACGCTGACGTCCGTCGGGATGGGCCTGCTCATCTCGCTCGTGTCGAAGACACAGCAGCAGGCCCAGCAGACGGTCATGTTCGTCATGATCCCGACGATGGTGCTCTCGGGCTTCATCTTTCCGATCGAGTCCGTGCCCGCGGCGATCGTGCCCCTGACGTACGTCATCCCGCTGCGCTACGCGCTCGTCGTGTTGCGCAGCGCCTTCCTGAAGGGCTCGGGGGTGCTCGACCTGTGGGCGCCTCTCACCGCGATGGTGGTGTTCGCGGTGGTGATCTTCGGCCTCGCGGTGTCGCGGTTCAGGAAGCGGCTGGCCGAGTAGGCGCGGCGGATGCGCGACCCCGGTGCTAGAGGCCGAATCCTCCGTCGGCGTGGAGGGCTACGCAGGCCGCGGTCACGTCGGCGTCGTAGTGCTCCGGGTGCGAGACGATCTCCCGGAGCGCCGCGTCCTCCCCGAGCGCCGGCCGGTACGGGCGGTGCGACGCCATCGCCTCGATGACGTCGGCGACCGCAAGGATGCGCGCGGCGAGGAGGATCTCATCGCCCTTCAGGCCGTTGGGATAGCCCGATCCGTCGATGCGCTCGTGGTGCTGAAGGGCGATGTCCGCCACCGCCCACGGGAACGCGATGGTCTTCAGGATCTCGTGACCCTGCGCGGGGTGGTCCTTGACCAGGGCGAACTCGATCGGCGACAGGTGACCCGGCTTCGTCAGGATCTCGGTCGGCACCCTGAGCTTGCCGACGTCGTGGAGAAGGCCGGCCATCTCGACCTCGTCCGCCGCATCCTGAGACAGCCCCATCTGGTGCGCGATCCTCTTGCCGAGCGTGGCGACGCGCTGCTGGTGACCCTGGGTGTAGGGGTCTCTCGCCTCGACGATGCGGCCCATCGTCTCGGCCACGTCGTAGACCATGCGCTCAAGGTCCGACGCGCTCTTCTCGACCGCCGCTTCGGAACGCTTACGATCGGTGATGTCCTGGATGACGCCGAACAAGGACAGCGGCGTGCCGTCGTCGCCGAACGTGACGGTGCCGAGTCCGTGGACCCACCGCTCCGCGCCGTCGGACACGCGCACGATCCGATACTCCTTGTCGAACGGCCGTCCTCGCCCGATCACGTGCTCGGCCACGTAGCGCTGAACCGCCGTCCGGTCGTCGGGGTGCACGATGCCCAGGAAGCCCGCGAGGTCCGTGACGTAGGCCTCGCCGATGCCGAAGATGTCCATGAGCACCTCGGACGCGTCCCAGTGATCGCGATTGATGTCCCACTCGTAGTGGCCCACTCGCGCGATGCGCTGCGACTCCCGCAGCAGGAACTCCGCGTGCTTGCGTTGCGACATGTCGCGCGTGACCGAGAGGATGCACTGCTCGCCCGCGACCTCCATGATCCGGGCGGACATCAGCGCGGTGACGGTGGAGCCATCCTTCCTCCGGAAGTCCGCCTCGAGGTTAGAGACGACGCCGTCGGCGCGAAGACTCCGAACGAGCCGCTCCCGATCCGCAGGGTCGGCCCAGATCCGGATCTCCTCCGACGTCCTGCCCCGGACGTCATCGGCCGTGTATCCGGTCAGGCTCGTGAACCCCTCGTTGATATCCAGATAGAGCCCGTCGGAGAGACGGTTGATGTTCACGGAGTCGGGAGACGTGTGGTACGCGGCTGCGAACTTCGCCTCCGACAGGCGCAGTGCTTCCTCGGCCTTCTTGCGATCGGTGACATCCTCCATGAGCACGAGTGTGCGAACCCCGACCACCGCGCCCGAGATGACGACGTCACGGATTTCACCGCACTTGGCGGTGACCAGGTACTCGCTGCCCGCGACGCGGCTGTCGCCGGCGGCGGCCGCGACATAGGCGAGCCAGCGGGTGACCGCGTCGTCCCGGTAGGCGTCATCCGGGTAGGCCCGCAGAAACCACTGCTGGACCGTCGGGATGTCGATCAGCGTGTATCCGAAGACCCTCGTGAACTCGTCGTTGAGGTAGGTGATCCGCCCGTCAGCGTCGCTGACCGCGATGGCGACCGGAGCGCTCTCGACGAGGGCCGAGAACTGCAGGTCGCTCTCGACGCGAGCCTCGAGCGCCCGCTCACGCGCCGCCATGGTCTCGGCGAGCTGCAGTCTGCTCAGCCCCAGCGCGGCGATCTGCTCGGCGAGCCCGACGTAGAACCGCATGAGTACGTCGACGGTCTGGTGTGAGTAGCGGGGGATCGCGCGGATAGCGGCGAGGTACTCGTCACGGTCGTAGCCGAAGCGCTCCGCGCGCGCCTCGAACGACGCGATGTCGATCTCCTCGTCGTCGTAGAAGAACTGGCTGGTGAAGATGTTGCCCATGTGACGGTCGCCCACGTACATCGGGCTGACCACGTGCCACATGCCGTTCTTGCAGCGGTAGGCACGCGTCTCGCCGCGGCCGATGCCCTCGGTCATCTCGACGTCGCTTCGGCGGCACAACTCGCACGACTCCTCGTTGGCCCGGTGGAAGCGCGTGCAAGCGTCCTTCCAGCCGACGCGGACCAGGAAACGGTCCTGCAGATCGACGATCGAGACCACGTGTCCCGTGAGTGCGTGGAAGTCCTCGGCGATCCTTCGGATCGCCTCGATGTCCACGATGTCCTCGAGCCTCACGCCCTCAGGCAAAGGCCCCCCAGCGGCGTTCGCCGCATCGTGCTCCATCGACCCCTCCGCGTGTCCGAATGCGCCCGCGCCCAACAATACGC
>JANYKZ010000012.1 GCA_025361505.1 Coriobacteriia bacterium | reverse complement strand
GCGGCCGCGTGCGTCGCGACGGGGTCCGTCTACTTCGCGACCGTCGGTGGCGCGGCGGCGCTGCTCGCGCGGCGCGTCGTCTCGTCCGAGGTGGTCGCGTGGCCCGAGTTGGGCACCGAGGCGCTCAGGCGGGTCACGCTGGACCGCTTCCCCGCCTTCGTCGCCATCGACACGCGCGGCGGTGACCTCTACGCTGAGGCCCCCGGGGCCTGGAGGACGACGTGAGCGGACAGTTCATCACCATCGAGGGCGGCGAGGGCGTCGGCAAGTCGACGCAGGCACGCCTTCTGGCCGAGCGCCTCCGGGAGACCGGCTCCGTCGTCGTCGAGGTGCGCGAGCCCGGTGGCACGCCCACCGGCGACCGCGTCCGCGAGATCCTCCTCGACCCCGCCGTGACCATGAGCGCGCGCACCGAACTGCTGCTCTACGAAGCGGCCCGCTCCGAGCTGACGGCGACGGTGATCGTTCCCGCGCTCTCCCGCGGCGAGATCGTCGTCTGCGACCGCTTCTTCGACTCGTCGACCGCGTACCAGGGCTACGGCCGCGGACTGAACGCCGACCTCGTCCGCACGCTGAACCTGGCCGCCACCGCCGGCGTGTGCCCGGACCTGACGATCCTTCTGCGGCTCGAGACCGGAGAGGCCCTGCGCCGCGCCACCACCGGCGGCGCCGACCGCATCGAGGCCGAGTCGCTCGAGTTCCACCGCGCGGTGATCGAGGGCTTCGCCGCGATCGCGGAGGCCGAGCCCGCGCGCGTCGTGACGGTGGACGCCTCGGGGACCGTCGACGAGGTCGCCGCGCGCGTGTGGAACGTCGTCGGCACGCACCCGGCGGGTGAGCACGCGGTCGACGAGTGGCCGCAGTCGTGACCGCGTGCGTGTTCGACGACCTCGTCGGGCAGGAGCGCGTCGCCGGCTACCTGCGCACCGCGATCGAGAGCGGTTCCGCGTCGCACGCGTACCTCTTCGTCGGTCCCCAGGGCTCCGGCAAGCGGACCGCCGCCCTGCTGCTGGCGTGCGCGTTCGTCTGTGACGACAACGGCTGCGGCGCGTGTCCCGCCTGCGCCCGTGTGCGTCGGGGAGCGCATCCCGACGTGCGCGTCATCGAACCGCAGGGCGCGGCGACCTACCTCATCGAGCAGGTCCGCGACGAACTGGTGCCCGACATGTGGCTCGCCCCCGCGGACGGCCACGCGAAGGTCTACATCATCGAGCGCGCCGAGGCGCTCGGCGACGCGTCGGCCAACGCCTTCCTGAAGTCGCTCGAGGAGCCGCCGCCCTCGGTCAAGATCGTCCTGCTGACCGACGACTACGACGCCGTGCTGCCGACGATCGTCTCCCGCTGCCAGGTCGTCCGATTCTCGCCGGTCACGCCCGCGCGTGCGATCGCCGTGCTGGCGGAGCGTACCGGCGTGGGGGAGAACGGCGCGCGCGCGGCTCTGGCCGCTTCGTCCGGCGTGCTCCCGCGCGCGCTCGAGTTCGTGCGGAGCCCGCAGAGGGCCGCCGCGCGCGACGCGATGCTCGCGGTGATGCGCGACCTGCCGGTCATGGACGGCCGCGACGTGCTCGTCTCGGCACGCGACGTGCTCAAAGCGGTGCGCGCGCCGCTCGAGGACGTGAAGGCGCGCCAGGAAGGCGAGATGCGCGAACGCGTCGAGTTCATGGGGCGCCAGGCGCAGGTCAAGGACGTCGAGGCGCGCAACAAGCGCGAGCTCACGGCCCGGGAGCGCGAGGCGGTCTCGGAGCTGTTCGCCATCGCCGAGAGTTGGCTGCGTGACGCGCTCGCCTCGTCGGTCGGAGCGGCCTCGGTCATGGCCAACCGCGACGCGTCCGATGACATCGCGGTGGCCGGGGAGTGCATGAGCCCGGCGGCCGTGGAAGAGGCCTTGGAGGCGGTTCGGCGTGCGCGCCGCCGGGTCTCGTATAATGTGAGCCCCCAGCTGGCCGTCGAGGCCATGCTGTTCGAGATACAGGAGGCACGTGTATGCCCACGATCGTGGGAATCACCCTAAGGAATGCTGCGTCTGCGGTGCCGTTCGATCCCGCAGGCTTGGAACTCTCGATCGATGACGTCGTCGTGGTGACCACCGAGCGCGGGACCGAGCTGGGCCGCGTCACGCACCCCGTCCACGAGCGCGGAGCGGGCGAGCTGCCCGACGTCGCCAACCGCATCGTGAACGTCGCCACCGTCGAGGAGCTCGAGAAGGCCGCCGAGTTCCACACGCGCGAGCGAGCCGCCATGCCCGTCTACCGGCGCCTCGTGGAGAAGCACAAGCTCGACATGAAGCCGACCGACGTCGAGTTCCTCTTCGACGGCGAGCGTGCGGTCTTCTACTTCGTCGCGGAGGAGCGGATCGACTTCCGCGAGCTCGTCCGCGATCTGGCGGCCGAGTTCCACGTGCGCATCGACATGCGCCAGATCGGCGTGCGCGACGAGGCCCGCATGGTCGGCGGGCTCGGCCACTGCGGCGAGCAGCTGTGCTGTGTGCGGTTCGGCGGCGAGTTCCAGCCGGTCTCGATCCGCATGGCCAAGGAGCAGGACCTCCCGCTCAACCCGCTCAAGATCTCCGGCCTGTGCGGTCGCCTCATGTGCTGCCTGCGCTACGAGTACGACGCCTACAAGGACTTCCACAGCCGGGCGCCCAAGAAGGGCGCGATCGTGAACGTGGGGGACCAGCTCGCCAAGGTCGTCGACATGGACACTCCGCGCGAGCGGATCACCATGCGCAAGGAGGACGGCACCCGCGTCACCTTCGGTCTGGACGAGATGGAGTGCGGCTGCGGCGGCAAGGGCGGGCACGGGGCGGGCTGCCCGTGCGCGGTCAAGGCCGAGGCGCTCGAGCGCTCCATCGCCTCGATGGGCATCGACCTGTCGGGCTCGTCGGCCCTTCAGCCGCGCGAGCGCAAGCTGACCGAGTCCTCCGGAAGGCGCGAGGCCGTGGTCGCACCGAGCTCGACCGACTCTCCGGCGGCCCCGGCCAAGTCGGACCTCGAGCCCGAGCGGACCGGTACGAACAGGCGTCGCAGGCGTCGCGGCGGAAGCGGTGGCGGCGAGGGCGCATCCGCGGCCCCCGCGACGGACAAGGCCGCGAAGCCGCGCTCCGAGCGCAAGCGGTCGAAGGCGGCGCCGAAGCCGAACGCGGCTCCCGCACCGGCGCCGTCTGCCGAGGGCTCCGCGGCGGCTCCCAAGCGTCGTCGTCGCCGTCGTCGTGGCGCAGGCGGGCCCGAGGGCGCGGCTCCCGCGGGAGCCGCGGAGTAGTCCCTCGACCGGTCGGTTCCGGATACTTGTGACGGCGGCGACGCCATCGGTATACTGCCTTCTTGCGCGCCGACGTAGCTCAGCTGGCCAGAGCACCGCACTCGTAATGCGGGGGTCAGGGGTTCGAATCCCCTCGTCGGCTCCAGAAGAACGATGAAGACGCCCCCGGGGGATCCCCGGGGGCGTCTTTGCCGCTTCTCGAGATGTTCTCCGACTCTCATCGATTTCTTAGCGTTCCGGACCGATAAGGGAGGAAGAATGTCGTCGATCCAAGGAGGAGCGGACACGGCGCGCGCGCACGTTCGGCATGGCACTTCTCGTCGGTGCACTGTTCGCGGGTTCCATGCTTCCCATCTCACTGGCGAGTGCGTCAGGTCACGCGTCGGGAATCGAGCCCTTCACCGCCTCGGTCGACGGCGTCCAACCGTCGGTCGGGACCACCGTGGCCCCGGTCGCCCGGGTCACTCCGCGCATGGTCGACACACGCTCCCATGGGAAGTGGGTCAAGGTCAGTCTCGACTTCGGGACCGGCGCCGACGCCACGCTCGTCGACACAGCCACACTGGTCATCTCGGTCGCGGGCCAGACGACCACGCTGTCGCCCTCGGGCGTCGCCGTCTCGAGTGACAGCACGTCCACGCTCCTCATGAACGTCTCCCGTGCCGACTTCGCGGCCCTTCTGACGAACGGGTCCAATGCCGTCACGATCACGGGCTCCTGGCTCGACGGGACGCCCTTCACCGCTTCCGACACCATCCGGGTCAAGACCTCGGGTGGCGGTAAGGGCCACGGCCACGGTCACGGGCACGGCAAGGGCCACGGCAAGGGCCCCGGTAGCGGCAACGGCCACGGCAAGGGTCACAACAAGTAACGTCGTCCGACGACTCTGCAGGATCGCGACGCCCTCCGGGACTCCCGGGGGGCGTCTTTGCGTGCGTCGAGGGGTGCGGGCACCGCGAGCCAGCGGTATCCTTTGCGTGTCGGCGGGCCAAGGCGAACGCAGGGGGCACGTGAGCGTGGCGACATGGATCCTGATCACCGCGGGAGTCGTGCTGATCGCGGCTGCGTTCGGATTCAGGTTGGGCAGGGTCCTCAGGGTCTCGCTCGTCGCCGCCGGCGTGCTCGTCCTTGTCGCGGGCCTGACCGGACTCATGCCGGCGAGGCCCGTCCCGGCCGTCGCGCCTGCGAACGTCTCCGGCCCCGCGCCGGGCGTCGGCACCACCGAAGCGGACAGGCTGTTGGCGGTCGCGAACCCCAAAGTGGGGGAGACCATCTACAGCCCGAATCCCGAGGACACCGCTACCTATCTGTGGGACCGCATCACGGCCTCGGCGAACGCGACGGAGGCCCTGAAGTTCACGGAGAAGGACACCGCATCCGCCGACAGGGTCACGTCGAGCATCACACTGAGCTTCGCGGACGGCAGTTCGCTGACGCTCAGGGACAGCCCGATCGGTCCGAGTCAGGGTCTGAGGCTCGACGGCGTGACGATCGCGCGGCCCTAAGGGGGTCCGGGCGCGATCGAGGAGCATCTGAGGCGGGAGTTGCGGTGCGCATCCTGGTGACCGGCGGGGCCGGCTACATCGGTTCGGTGACGACGAGGCTGTTGCTCGACGCCGGCCACGAGGTCGTCGTACTCGACTCGCTCGAGAACGGCCATCGCGAGGCGGTCGACCCGCGCGCGACACTCGTCGTGGCGGACATCGGGGACCGGGCGGCGCTCGACGGCGCGCTGCCGGGATGCGACGCCGTCATGCACCTCGCGGGGCTGATCGAGGTCGCGGCGTCGCAGGCCGACCCGGCGCGCTACTTCGAGGCCAACGCCACCAAGCCCCTCGAGCTGTTGCGCGCGATGGCGGACAACGGCGTGCGCTCGATCGTGTTCTCGTCGACCGCGGCGGTCTACGGCCAGCCGAGTCACGTGCCCATCGACGAGGACGCGCCGACCGCTCCGGTCAACGCCTACGGCTCGAGCAAGCTCGCGTTCGAACGAGAGCTTGTGGCGTTCGGCGAGCTGCACGGGCTTCGTGCGGTACGACTCCGTTACTTCAACGTGGCGGGCGCCTCGCCTGACGGGCAGCTCGGCGAGGCCCACTCCCCCGAGACGCACCTCATCCCCCGGATCCTCCACGCGATGGCCTCGGGACAGGCGACCTTCGAGGTGTTCGGAGGCGACTACCCGACTCCCGACGGCACCTGCGTGCGCGACTACGTGCACGTATGGGACCTCGCGCAGGCGCATCGGATCGCGCTCGAGCGCCTCGGGGCAGGAGGCGCCGGCGGGCTGTGGAACCTCGGCAGCGGGCGCGGGTTCTCCAACCTCGAGCTCGTCCTCAAGTGCGCCGACGTGACGGGCCGCGACGTCGGGATCTTCATCGGTCCGCGGCGCGCCGGCGATCCGGCGGTGCTGGTCGCGTCTGCCGCCCGCGCCAAGGCCGAGCTCGGCTGGGAGCCGGAGCGCGGTGACCTGCTCACGATCGTCGGAGACGCGTGGCGCTGGCACTCGACGCATCCCGACGGGTACGGTGCGCTCGCGTCGGCCCGGGGTCGTGCGTGATGGAGCCGCTGAGCGCCCCGTCCCGCGAGGACGCCGCCCTGTGGATGCGGGACGTCGGGATCTTCCACGCCCTCGAGGCGGCGGAGCTCCTCTCCACCGCGAACCCGAAACGCGGCCTGACCAGTCTGCTCGAGGTCGCCGAGTTCCTCACCCCCTTCGAGGTCGGCGCGACCGATCCGGACGTCGGCGTCCACTTCATCGACCCGAAGCGCCTCGCCGATTGGACGCGGGAGACCATCGGTGACCGCGAGCTGGCGGATCGCATCGATGAGCTCGTCGCGACCGGTGCGGCCTACGCGTTCCTGGCGCCGCAGGTGCAGCGCCTGGTGCTCGCGAGGGTGTCCCAGTACTGGGAGCTCCTGCGACCCGAGGCGGGCGCGTAGCTCGTCCGCGAGCGGCTTGGCCGGCCGTTCATACCCAGAGGGGTATGCGGTATCCGCACTTGCCCCTTCTTCCCGCAGAGTGCTACGCTTCCCCGACCTCCTGCCCTTGCGGGTCCGTTGAAGCGATCGCGCGCAAGGGCTTTCGTTGTACCTTGGGGGCGCTTGGGGCATACCATCAAGGGAACGCACCGGGGCACGGGGATCGGATCGCATGGAGCCGACGTACGCGTTCGATTACAGCGTCATAGCCTGGTTCCTCATCGGGGGCGTCGCCTTCGTGGGTGTGACGCTGGGCATGTCGCGGCTCCTGCAGCACCGCAAGCCCGGGAGGGTGAAGTCCGAGATCTACGAATGCGGCGTCGAGCCGGTCGGACCGCCCTGGGTGCAACTGAAGATCGGCTACTACCTCTACGCGCTGCTCTTCGTGCTGTTCGACGTGGAGACCGCGTTCCTCTACCCGTGGGCGGTCACGCTCGATGCCATGCCGCTGTTCGTCCTCGCGGAGATGGTCGTGTTCCTCGCGATCCTGGCGCTCGGGCTCGCCTATGCATGGAAGGAGGGGGCTCTCCAATGGCGCTAGACCGCATCGCGGGGGAGCACTCCGTCGTCTTCATCCGCAGCGAGCAGCTGTTCGATCTGGCGCGCTCCAACTCCCTCTTCTACCTGAGCTTCGGGATCGCGTGTTGCGCCATTGAGGGCCTGATGAGCGCCGGCGGACCGCGGTTCGACTACGACCGCTTCGGTATCTTCCATCGCGGCAGCCCGCGCCAGGTCGACGTCATGATCGTGGCGGGCACCGTGAACAAGAAGATGGCCCCGGTGCTGCGCCGTCTCTACGACCAGATGCCCGAGCCCAAGTGGGTCATCGCGATGGGCGCCTGCGCGTGCTCGGGTGGTCCGTTCCGCGAGTACCCCAACGTGGTGCTCGGCGTCGACGAGGTCGTGCCCGTCGACATCTACGTGCCCGGGTGTCCGCCGCGGCCCGAGTCGATGCAGTTCGCGTTCATGCGGCTCCAAGACAAGATCCGTGCGAAGACACAGGAGCGGCTCGATGCCCGCGACGAAGCCCGCTGAGGTCCTCCGCGCATGCGGGATCCCGTGCGAGACCTCGACCGAGGCGCTCGGCGACATCGTGCGCCTCGACGCCGGGCGGGCTGCGGACGCTGCCGCGGCGCTCTATGAGTCCGGCTACGACTTCCTCGTCGACCTGTTCGCCACCGACACCGGTGAGCGCATCGAGGTCACGTGGCACCTCCGCGCCTTCGACGAGCACGTCGACCTCTACCTCAAGGCGCTCGTCGACTACGACGGAGCGGCGCCGAGCGTCTGGCACGTCTACCCCGCTGCGCTCTACCCTGAGCGCGAGGCCGCCGAGCTGCTGGGCATGACCTTCCCCGGCCACCCGAACCCCAAGCGCCTGCTGACCATCGACGGCGCCGAGCCCTTCCTCCGCAAGTCGGTCCTCGTGCGCTCGGCCGAGGAGGTGCGCATCTCCTCGTGACCGACGATCCGAAGATGGCGTGGGCGATCACCGCGGAGGGGTCGCAGTTCCCGGGGCCTCTGCCCTGCGGGCTGCGCTGCATCCCGCGCGGCGTCGACGAGCTCGCGACGGAGCATCTGGTGCTCAACATGGGTCCCCAGCACCCGTCGACGCACGGCGTCCTGCACATCCTCGTCGAGCTCGATGGCGAGGAGGTCATCGCCGCTGAGGCGTCGCTGGGCTACCTGCACCGCGGCATCGAGAAGCTCGCCGAGTCCCGCCGCTACCACCAGGTGCCCACGCTTCTCGACCGCGCCGACTACGTGTCGGGGCTCCACACCGAGACGGCCTGGGCTCTCGCGGTCGAGCAGCTCGCCGGCATCGAGGTGCCGGGCAAGGCGTCCTGGCTTCGAGCGCTGCTGATGGAACTCAACCGCTACGCGAGCCACCTGGTGTGGCTCGGGACATTCGGCATGGATGCGGGGGCGATGGCGCCGTTCCTCTACATCATGAGGGACCGCGAGATGCTGCTCGACGTCATCGAAGCGATCACGGGCTCGCGCATGATGTTCAACTACGTCCGGCCGGGCGGCGTGGTCGCCGACCTGCCCGCCGGCGTCGACGCCAAGATCCGCGCGTGGCTCGAGGTCGCGGACACCTACCTCTCCGAGAACGACGCGCTGCTCGGCGGTAACGAGATCTTCCGGATGCGCATGAAGGGCACCGGGGTCATCGACCGCGCGACGGCGCTGGCGTTCGGGATGACCGGCGGCTGTCTCCGCGCGACCGGCGTCGACTACGACCTGCGCCGCGACGTGCCGTACTGCGCCTACCCCGAGCTCGACTTCGAGGTGCCGCTCGGCGTGCGCGGCGACAACATGGATCGCTACGACGTGCGCGTCGGCGAGATGCGGCAGTGCATCCGCCTGATCCGTCAGCTGGTCGACGGGATGCCCGAGGGCGAGTTCTCCGGCAAACGCTCGCGCGTCCTGAAGGTCCCGGCGGGGGAGTCGTACGCCGCGGTCGAGTCGCCCCGCGGTGAGCTGGGCATCCACCTGATCTCCGACGGCGGACTCACGCCGTATCGGATGCGGCTGCGCTCGCCCGCGTACTTCAACCTCGCGGTCGTGGACGAGGCGCTGGCGGGCGGGCTGATCGCCGACGCGATCGTCACCCTCGGCAGCCTGGACATCGTGCTCGGGGAGATCGACCGATGAGTGCCCTGGGCATACTGGGTCGCTTCGCAGCGATGCTCGTGCTGCTGCTTGTCAACGGCGTCGTTCTGATCTACATGCTCCGCAAGGTGCTGGGGCGCCTGCACCTGCGCATCGGCCCGAACCGCGTCGGTCCCTTCGGCCTCCTGCAGACGACCAACGACGTCATCAAGCTGCTGACCAAGGAGGACCTGCGCCCCGATTCCGCCGACGCGTGGCTGTTCAACATCGCGCCGTACCTCATCTTCGTCCCGTCGTTCATGGCCTACATCCCGCTGGTGTTCGGCCCGACGCTGGCGGTCACGAATCTCGACACGGGACTTCTGCTGGCGTTCGCGCTGACCTCGCTCGTCCCTCTGGGCGTGCTGATGGCCGGCTGGTCCTCGAACTCGAAGTGGTCGCTGATAGGCGGCATGCGCGCCGCGGGGCTGCAGATCGCGTACGAGGTGCCGCTGCTGCTCTCCGCGCTGGGCCCGGTCATGATGGCCGGCTCGCTCGACCCCGCGAGGATCGTCGCGGCGCAGTCGGGCGTGTGGCTCGGCTTCATCCCGCGGTGGTTCGTCATCCCTCAGATCCTCGCGTTCGTTGTCTACGCGATCGCCTCGCAGGCAGAGACCCAGCAGACGCCGTTCGACATGTCCGAAGCCGAGTCGGAGCTGATCACCGGCTTCGCCAACGAGTACGGCGGCATGCGCTTCGGTTTCATGTACCTCGCCGAGTTCTCGAACACGTTCATCGTCTCGGCGATCGGCACGATGCTGTTCTTCGGCGGGTGGCAGCTCCCGTGGGTGGCGACGCCTGCGTGGCTCGCGCCGTTCGTGTTCATCGCGAAGACCTACACCGGCATCTTCGTCATGATGTGGGCGCGCGGCTCGCTGCCCCGCTTCCGCGTCGACCAGATGCTGTCGTTCTGCTGGAAGGTGCTCATCCCGGTCTCGCTCGCGTGGGTCGTCGTGTGGGCGTGCGTGCAGCGCCTGTGGCCCGTCGTCGCGATGGCGGTGAGCCGCTGATGTGGGGATCAGGGATCCTCAAGGGCTTCGCGATCACCATGCGGAACATGTTCCGCGGGCCGATCACCGTCATGTACCCGGAGCAGAAGCTCACGCTTCCGGAGCGCGCGCGGTGGGCCGTCGCACCACGCTACGACGCGGAGGGCCGGCCGAAGTGCACGGCCTGCCTCATCTGCGTCAACGAGTGCCCCGACCACGTGCTGAACCTCGAGGTGTCCAAGTCCGAGGACGGCGCCAAGCACATCGACCGCTACGTCTACGAGGTCGGCGCCTGCATGATGTGCGGGCTGTGCGTCGAAGCGTGCCCGTTCGACGCGATCGAGATGAGCCACGAGTACGAGCTCGCGACGCGCGACCACGGCGACCTCGTCCGCGTACTGCTGCGCGACGTGGACGCCGCGTCGACCCGGCGCGCGAAGGGGGGCGACGATGCCTGAGTCGGTGGCGGCGGTGCCCTTCATCGTCCTCGCCGCGCTCGCGGTCGGCGGCGCAGCGATGGTGATCCTGTCGCGCAACGTCGTGCACGCCGCGTTCTGGCTGCTCGAGGTGATGATGGCGGTCGCGGGCCTGTTCATGCTCCTGTCCGCGGGCTTCCTCGCGCTGGTCCAGATGATGGTCTACGCAGGCGCGGTCTCGGTCCTGGTCCTGTTCACGGTGATGCTCACGCTGCGCCGTCGCGAGGACGCCGAGCGCCCGCTCGACCTGTCCTGGTCAGCCGGCCTGATCGCGCTCGGGGTATTCGTCGCGGTGGGGGCGGCCGTCGTATCGTTCGTGCCGCCGGCGGTCATGGCACCCGTGAGGACGCCGGGCGTGACCGAGTTCGGAACGCAGCTGTTCACGCAGCGCGCCCTGCCCTTCGAGATCGCATCGGTGGTGCTCCTCATCGCGCTCGTGGGCGCCGTGTGGTGGGCGGGGGGCGAGGACCGGTGACCGTCGGACCGATCGCGTTCATGGCGCTGGCCGGGGTGCTCTTCTGCATCGGGCTCTTCGGCGCGCTCACGAAGAAGAGTGCCGTGATGGTGCTCATGTCGCTCGAACTGATGACCAACGCCGTCAACCTGAACCTGGTGGCCGTCTCGCGTTTCGTCACGCCCTCGTCGATGGCCGGCCAGTTCGCCGCGGCCTTCATCATCGTCGTGGCGGCGGCCGAGATCGGGTTGGGGCTGGCGCTGGTACTGGCGCTCTACCGCATGCGCAAGACGGTCGAACTCGACCGCATCGACCGGCTGAGGGGCTGACGCGGTGACGTGGCTGGTGCTCATACCGCTGCTGCCCGCGCTCGCGTTCGCCGCGATGGCGCCGATGTCGCGGCGTGTGCGCACGGCCGTGCGGTGGCTGCCTCTCGCGGCGATGTCGGGTTCCCTCCTGATGTCGTTCGCCGCCTTCGCACGGGTATGGCCCGGCGGCGGCGAGGAGCCCGTGTGGCGCGCCACGTTCTCGCTCGCGACGCTGGGCGGCGCTCCGCTCTCGGTCGGGCTGAGGCTGGATGCGGTCACCGCGATCATGCTGCTCGTCGTCACGATCGTGGGCGTGTGCGTCCAGGTCTACTCGCTCGGCTACATGCATCGCGACGAACGCCAAGGCTGGTACTTCGCGGTGCTGTCGCTCTTCTCCGCAGCGATGCTGCTGCTGGTGCTGTCCGGCGACTTCCTCCTGCTCTACATGTCGTGGGAGGTCATGGGCCTGTGCAGCTACCTGCTCATCGGCTTCTGGCACGAGCAGGACGCGCCCCGCCGCGCTTCGATCAAGGCCTTCCTGACCACACGCGTCGGTGACGTCGGCTTCGCGATCGGCCTCGCCGCCATGTGGGCATACGCCCACTCGTTCGACTTCGCCGTGGTGCTCCGCGACACGCACTGGACGGTCGCGGCCGCGACGCTGGTCTCGCTGGGGTTGCTCGCGGGCGCGATGGGCAAGTCCGCGCAGGTGCCGCTGCACGTGTGGCTCCCGGACGCGAGGGCCGGTCCCACGCCCGCCTCGGCGCTGATCCACGCCGCCACGATGGTCGCAGCGGGCGTCTACCTGGTCGCGCGCGCGCTGCCGATCTTCCATGCGGCCGCCCCGTGGGTCCTCATCTTCGTGATGGGCGTCGGGACGGCGACGGCCCTGCTCGGCGCGACACTGGCGATGGTGCAGTACGACATCAAGAAGGTGTTGGCGTACTCGACGATCAGCCAGCTCGGCTACATGTTCATCGCGCTCGGAGCGGGCGCCGAGGGCGCCGCGCTCTTCCACCTCACCACCCACGCGTTCTTCAAGTCGCTGCTGTTCCTCGGCGCCGGCGTGATCATCCACGCCACGCATACCCAGGACATACGCGAGATGGGCGGCCTGCGCAAGACGATGCCGTGGACGACGGGGACGTTCCTCTTCGGAGCGCTCGCGCTCTCGGGCGTCTTCCCCTTCTCGGGGTTCTGGAGCAAGGACGACATCCTGATGACGCTGTGGACCCAGCACACGTGGTGGTCCCTGACGGCGTTGTCGGTGGCGCTCCTGGTCGCCGCGATGACCGCCTTCTACATGACCCGCGTGTGCATCCGCGTCTTCGCGGGCCGCGCGTGCTCGCTGGCGCGCGAGACGCACCTCGACATGATCGTGCCGATGGCCGTGCTCGCCGGCATCACCGCGGTCATCGGCTTCACCTCGCCGGCCTTCGCCGCGTTCCTGGGAGAGGTCAAGGGCTGGCCCGACCTGGGCATGGCGGTCGTCGGCTCGATCGCGGCCACGACGGGTATCGGGCTCGGGGTGTGGATCTACGCCTTCGCCGGTGTCGATACGCAGGAGCTTCGCGTCCGCTTCCCGCGCGTCACCGCGGTGCTGGAGAACGGCTTCTACTTCGACCTCACCTACAATCGCGGCTTGGTCGAGACGTTCCAGTGGCTGACCCGGTTGCTCGCCGCATTCGACACGACGGTCGTGGACGGGGCCGTGAACGCGGTCGCGCGCGGTTGGTCGGCGGCGTCGCGGGTCTCGTGGGCCTTCGACGGGACCGTCGTCGACGGCGCCGTGAACGGCGTCGGCGCGCTGGTGAAGCGCGCGGGCGACCGGGTGCGCACGCTTCAGTCGGGTCGCGTGCAGGGCTACCAACGCCTCGGCTACGCCGGGCTGCTCGCCTTGCTGGGTCTGGCCCTGCTCGTACCGTACATCGGAGCGTTGGCGGCCGCCGCCTGCGCGTTCGTCGCGCTGATCGTCGTCGGCGTCATCGTCGTGAGAGGGGCGTAAGTGGGCATCTCTGACCTGCTGTCCGTAGTCGTCTTCCTGCCGCTCGCGGGTGCGGTCGTCTCCGCGCTCGTGCCGAAGACCCGTCCGGAGGTCGCGAAGTGGGTCGCCGCGATCACGATGGGGCTCGGGCTCGCGCTCACCGTGTGGATCGTCGCGGTCTTCGACCGTACGGCGTCGGGCATGCAGTTCGTCACGAACGTCGCATGGGTGCCCCAGGCGGGGATCCACTACCACCTCGGCGTCGACGGCGTCTCGATCACGATGCTCGCGCTGTCGTCGCTGCTCGGGCTGATCGCGGTCATCGCGTCGTGGAAGGTCACCGACCGCGCGCCGACCTACTTCGCGATGCTGCTCCTGCTGCAGGTCGGCATGAACGGCGTGTTCCTCGCGCTGGACTTCGTGCTGTTCTACATGTTCTGGGAGCTCGTCCTCGTCCCGATGTTCTTCCTCATCGGCATGTGGGGCGGGACGCGAAGGGAGTACGCGTCGGTCAAGTTCTTCATCTACACCCTGGCGGGCTCGGTCTTCATGCTCGTCGGGATGATCGCGCTCTACCTGCACACCGGGACGTTCGACATGGTCGCGCTTGCCAAGGCGGGCTCGACCGGGGCGCTCGGGATCGGGTTCCAGAACTGGGTCTTCCTCGCGTTCTTCCTGGGATTCGCCGTGAAGGTGCCGCTTTTCCCGCTGCACACCTGGCTGCCGGACGCCCACGTCGAGGCTCCGACGGCGGCATCCGTGCTGCTCGCCGGCATCCTGCTCAAGATGGGCACCTACGGCTTCATCCGCGTGTCCCTGCCGATGCTGCCGGACGCCGCGCGTGCTTGGGCGCCGTGGATCGCCGTCCTCGCCGTCATCTCGATCGTCTATGGCGCCGCCGTCGCCTTCGCGCAGACCGACCTCAAGAAGCTGGTCGCCTACTCGTCGGTCTCGCACATGGGCTTCGTGATGCTGGGCATCTTCTCGATGACCACCGCGGGTCTGAACGGCGCGGTCGCGGTGATGTTCAGCCACGGCGTCGTCACCGGCATGCTCTTCCTGATCGTGGGGATGGTGTACGACCGCACCCACACGAGGCAGATCGCGGACCTCTCCGGGCTGTCGTCGGCGATGCCGGTGATGGGCGGCCTGCTTGCGTTCGCGTCCTTCGCGTCCCTCGGCCTGCCCGGACTTTCCGGCTTCGTCGGCGAGTTCCTGTCGCTGATCGGGGCGTGGCAGAGCGCGGTCATCCCGCACTGGATCACCGTGATCGCTGCGGTCGGCGTCCTGCTCGCGGCCGCCTACATGCTGTGGATGGTGCTGCGCGTCGTCCTGGGGAAGCCTTCCGAGGTGCTGCGCGGGCTTCCGGACGCGTCGACGCGCGAGCTGTGGGTGCTCGCACCGCTGGTGGCGCTGACGCTGATCGTCGGCCTCTACTGGTCGTCGCTGCTCGCCTTCGTCGACCCGGCCGTCAAGGCGCTGGTCGCTCTCGTGGGCGGGGCCGCCTGACATGGCGAGCTGGACGCTCATCGTCCCCGAGGGGCTGCTGCTCGCAGGAGCGCTCGTCGCCCTCTTCGCCGAGGTGCTGTTCCCCGGCGGCAGGCGCGCGGGCGCGTGGTCGGGCGCGGCCTTCGCGGCGCTCGCTGCAGCGGTCTCGATCGCGGCTGGCAGCGGCGCGGCGCTGTTCGGCGGACAGTTCGCCGTCGACCCCGCGACCCAGGTGGCGCGCACGGCCACCCTCCTGCTGACGTCCGCCTTCCTTGTGTGGCTCGGCGGCGCGGGGCTGGAAAGGGAGCGCGTGCGCGAGTTCGCCGCGCTCGTCCTGTTCGCGTCATTGGGCGCGCTGCTCATGGCCGCCGCCCGCGACTGGATCGTGCTCCTGCTCGCGCTCGAGGCGGCCACCATGCCCGCGTACGTCCTCATGGGCTTCGACCGCGGCGACGACCGCAGCCTCGAGGGCGCCCTCAAGTACTTCCTGCTCTCGATGGTCGCCAGCCTGCTCTTCCTCTACGGCATGTCCTTCGTCATCGGCATGTCGGGCTCGACGCTTCTGGCGGCCAGCCGGCTGCAGCCCGGAGCGGTCGGGGTCGTCGCCGCGGCGTTCGTGTTCGCCGGGCTGCTGGCCAAGCTGTCAGCGGCGCCGTTCCAGTGGTGGTCTCCCGACGCCTATGCGGGCGCGCCGGCGGCCGCCGTCGCGTTCGTGTCCTCGGTCCCCAAGATCGCGGGCCTGTTCGCCTTCGCCCGGGTCGTCGCGGTGCTCGCACCGCAGACCGCGGCGACCGGTCCGCTCCTTGCGGCCGCAGCCGTGGCGTCGATGCTGATCGGCAACCTCGCCGCCTACCCGCAGACCGACGTCCGGCGCCTGATGGCGTATTCGGGCGTCGCGCACGCGGGCTATCTGCTGGTCGGCCTCGCGACCGGGACGGTGGCGGGCACGCAGGCCGCGGTCTTCTACGCGATCGCGTACGCGGTGCCGTCCATGGGCGTCATGCTCGTCGCGGCGCAGTACGGCGCGACGCTGGACGCGCTGCGCGGGCTGGCGTCCCGCAGGCCGTGGGTCGCGTGGGCGACGGCGCTGATGCTGGTCTCGCTGGTCGGCGTCCCTCCGCTCGCCGGCTTCACCGGCAAGCTGTACCTGTTCACCGCGGCGATGCGCTCCGGATGGGTCTGGCTCGCGGTCATCGCCGTCGTGATGAGCGCCGTCTCCGCCGGCTTCTACCTTCGGATCATGCGGGCGATGTTCTTCGGGACCGACGAGAGCGGCGAGGCCCCGATCGCGGGCTCGCCCGCGTCGGCGGCGGTCGTGGTCGCCTGCGCGCTCGCGGTCATCGTGGTCGGCGTGGCCTCGTCGCCGTTGCTCGCGGCCATCACCTTCGCCAAGTGACCGGGGCCGCTCGAGACCGCGTTCCCGGGAACCGCGCGGCGGGCTCGGCGTGGTTCCCCCGCGGAACGGGAATGGAGATGTGGTGAAGGCGCCCGTCTTCGCATGACGGCAAGGGTATTCTTGGAAACGCCCCACCCGTCTCACGATCCCCAGTGAGGTGCCCCATGGAAGACCGTCCCGGCCTCGAGCCCTCCCCGGTCCCGCCGACCGAGACTCCGGCTCCGTCCTACGTCGCAGCCCCGGTGCCCGCGTACGTCGCGCCGCCGGCGGCTCCGGTCCGCGAGGCGCATCGCGCCCCCCGCCGGGGTGTCGGTTTCGGTGGCGTGCTGCTGGCCGCGTTGCTCGGAGGCCTGATCGGGGCCGCCGCGGTCGGCCTGGCGACCCCGTACATCGAGCAGGCGTACGGTCCCGCGGTCGAGGTATCCGTACCCGCGTCGCAGGTCTCCGTGTCCACCACCCTCGCGATGCCGACCGAGCCCATCGAGGCCGTGGCGGCCAAGGTCGTCCCCTCGGTGGTCAACATCGCCGTCGAGGTGCGCGACGCGTTCGGCACGTCGAGCGCTGTCGGCAGCGGCGTGATCGTCCGCTCGGACGGCTACATCCTCACCAACAACCACGTGGTCGAGAACGCGACGAAGATCGTCGTACGCCTCGGCACCACGGACCTCCCCGCCACGGTGGTCGGGACGGACCCGACCTCCGACCTGGCCGTGATCAAGATCGCGAAGACCGGGCTGCCCGCAGCGACCATCGGCGAATCGGGGAGCCTGCAGGTGGGGGAGACCGTCATAGCCGTGGGCAGCCCGTTCGGGCTCGACAAGACCGTGACGTCAGGCATCGTGTCGGCGTTGCACCGCACCAACCTGGGACAGACGGGGGTCAGCTCCTACACGAACCTGATCCAGACGGACGCGCCGATCAACCCGGGCAACTCCGGCGGCGCGCTCGCCGACCTGTCGGGAGCGGTTGTCGGGATCAACACGCTGATCCTCTCGCCCACGGGCCAGCTCGGCACGTCGCAGTCCGCGGGCATCGGGTTCGCCATCCCCATCGACTTCGCGAAGACGATCGCCGACCAACTCATCGCGGGCATCAAGATCACCCATCCGTTCCTCGGAGTGTCAGCGGCCACCGTGACGCCGGCGATCGCGCAGTACTACGGCCTTCCGGTCAGCAGCGGCGCGCTGGTGCAGCAGGTGAGCCCCGGTTCGCCGGCCGAGGCCGCCGGCATCCGCGTGGCCGACATCATCGTCAGCATGGACGGCCAGAAGATCGCAACGTCCGAGGACGTGTTCGCCGCGATCCAGGCCGCGAAGATCGGACAGCAGGTGCAGGTCGAGGTCGTCCGCGGCAGCAGGCACCTGACGCTGCAGGTCACGCTGGGCTCTCATTGAGGCTGAGGATCGCGGCGGTCGGGCGGCTCAAGGAGGCTCACTGGCGCGCGGCGGCCGACGAGTACCTGAAGCGCCTGCGCCCGTACGCCACCGTCGAGGTAGCGGAGGTGACCGACCGCGACATCTCCTACGACGCCCCACGGGCCGTGGCCGCGGAGGGGACCGACCTCCTGCGCGCCATACCCGAGTCCTCCTACGTCGTGGCGCTCGATCTGTCCGGCACGCATCCGACGAGCGAGGAGCTCTCCGCGCGCCTCGCGCGCCTCATGGTCGACGGACGCAGCGACGTGACGTTCGTGATCGGAGGCAGCGCGGGCCTGGCGCCTGCGGTCCTGGCGCGGGCGGACGAGCGCCTGGCGCTGTCGAGGATGACGCTGCCCCACCAGTTGGCGCGTGTGGTGCTCCTGGAGCAGCTCTACCGTGCGTTCCGGATCATGCGCAACGAGCCCTACCACCTGTGAACCGCAGGGCCCGGACTACTTCCAGGTCCACGCGTCCACTCGGACGTCGCCGGCCGAGAGGACGACCGTGTAGGTCGAGGTGAGGGGCGTGGGCTTCCACGACTCCCTGACCGTGACGGTGTAGGCGCTTCCCTTGGGCTTGGCCGTGAGGATCTCCCACGAGGTCAGCAGGGAGGAGCGGTCGACTCCGTCGAGCCACGAGCCGTGCGCGGCGAGGAACCTCCCCGTCGTGACCAGCCTCAGGGTGGTGGAGTCGCCGACCTGGTGCGCCTGCAGCAGCGTGCCGACGACGTCCTTGGCGGCCACCGCGTTGAGGCCGAGCGCCTGCGAGGCCGCGAGCGGCTCCGGGGTCGCGGCCTGCCAGTTGGTGATCAGCCACGTGCCGTACACGAGGCGAAGCCGGAACTCGACCTCGGCTCCGCCGGTCGTGATGACGGAGCGGCTCTCCTGTCCGAAGACGTCCGCCGTCCCCGTGCCGACGACCGCCCGCGTGATCGCGAAGGTGGTCGTGCCGGAGGTGTCGATCGCCACCGGCGGGGGACCACCTTCGCCGTCGGGGTAGACGTACGGGCTCACGGGGACCGCGGTGCCGGCGTCGATCGCCGCATAGAAGCTCGCGATCGCCCTGTCGATCTGGGCTCGGTCGGGATCGGCCGACGCGCTCGCTCCCGGGGACGGCATGGTCGCTCCCGAGGTCGACGGTGCGGTGGACGGCGTGGTCGGTCGCAACACGGCCACGGCGATCACGAGTGCGAGCGCGAGCGCCATCACGACGCCGAAGCCGATGCGGACCCATCGCGCTCCGCGGTCCCTGCCTCCGGGGGTCTCCGGATCGTGCGGCGCCGCGCCGCACGAGGGGCAGACGCCCTCGCCGCCGGTCAGCTCGGTGTCGCAGTCGGGGCATCGCATCGTGTGATCTTCCTGCCGCGGGTCGCATTCGCGACCGTCTGTCCGTCGTTCCGATGATAGCGTGACCTCCCCCCGCGGCGGCGATAGGTATACTCGAGCGGGCGCGTGGGGCATCAGGAGGAGGTCGCGGCGTGGTGGGTCCCGGGTCGGTCATCGGGTTCGTCGGCACAGGCGTGATGGGCGCGGCCATGGCCGGGCATCTGCTCGACGCCGGCTACTCCCTGAGAGTGCACAACCGCACCGCTTCCAGGGCCGCGGCTCTCGTGGAGCGCGGCGCGGTGTGGTGTCCGACCCCCGGTCAGGCCGCGATGGGAGCGGACGCCGTGATCACCATTGTCGGCTACCCGGCGGACGTCGAAGACGTCTATCTCCAGCCCGGCGGGATCATCGACAGCGCCCGGTCGGGCGCCATCCTCATCGACATGACGACGTCCACCCCGTCGCTCGCGATGCGCATCGCGCGCGAGGCCCTCGAGCACGACCTGTCGGCCCTCGACGCCCCGGTGTCCGGCGGTGACGTCGGAGCCCGCAACGCGAAGCTGACCATCATGGTCGGCGGCGATCGCGAGGCGTTCGTGGCCGTCGAGCCCCTGCTGAGAGTGCTCGGCCCCAACGTCGTGTTCCAGGGCGCCCCGGGCGCCGGTCAGCACACCAAGATGGCCAATCAGATCGCGATCGCGAACACCATCGTGGGGGTCTGCGAGTCGCTCGTGTACGCCGAGGCGGCCGGGCTCGACCCGCGCCTGATGCTCCGGTCGATCGAGGCGGGCTCCGCCGGGTCGTGGCAGCTGGCCAACTACGCTCCGCGGATGCTGGAGGGCGACTTCGCGCCGGGCTTCTACGTGAAGCACTTCATCAAGGACATGCGCATAGCGAAGGCCGAGGCGGAGCTCCGCGGCATCATCCTGCCCGGGCTGGGCCTGGCCCTCGAGATGTTCGAGGAGCTCTCGCGCCGGGGCGGCGACGATCGCGGGATACACGCCCTGTACCTGCTCTACAAGGCCCGCAGCGTGCCGTCCTACTACATCGACTCGGACGCCACGTCCGCCTGATCGGCGTGGCGTTCAGAGGGCCACGCGGAGCGTCCCGCGGCCCCGGATCGGCTTCGTGCGGCCGCCTCCTTCCGGGGGTCGAGGCGCCGCATGCGAGTGGTATTCTTACTCCTCCCATCCGAGGTCACGACGATCCCCGAGGTAAGCCGCATGAAGGACACGCTGCGCACGCTCGTCGCCGACGCCATCGCGGGTGCGACAACCGCCGGTGAGTTGCGACTCGAGACCGTCCCCGAGGTCGAGCTGGAGCGTCCGCGCGACCCGTCGCACGGAGACTGGGCGACCAACGTGGCGCTCAAGACCGCCAAGGCGGCCGGATCGAGTCCCCGTGCGGTGGCTGACATCATCGCCGCACGCATCGCGGGCCACCCGGACGTCGCGGGCGTCGAGGTCGCCGGTCCCGGCTTCATCAACCTGCGCCTCTCCGAGAGCGCGCTGCGCCGCCAGGTCGCCCTCGTGCGCGAGGCGGCCGACGACTGGGGATGCGTCGACCTCGGCCACGGCAGGCGCGTCCAGGTCGAGTTCGTGTCTGCCAACCCCGTCGGCCCCCTGCACGTCGGTCACGGCCGCTGGGCCGCACTCGGAGACAGTCTGGCGGCGATCCTGGCCCACGCGGGCTGGATCGTTGAACGCGAGTTCTACGTCAACGACGCCGGCGTGCAGATGGACATCTTCGCCAAGTCCGTGTCGGCGCGCTACTCCGAGCTGTGCGGGCACTCCGCGACCTTCGAGCCGGAGTGGTACCAGGGCGCCTACATCACCGAGATCGCGCGGGAGATCTACGACGCCGAAGGCACGTGCTGGCTCGACGCGGCGCCGCAGGTCCGCGAGGACCACTTCCGCGAGAAGGCCTACGCGCAGGTCCTCGCGCACCTCCGTCAGGTGTTGCACGGCATGGGCGTCGATTTCGACGTGTGGTTCTCCGAGCGCACCCTGCACGTCGTGGGCGGCGACGGGCTCACCGAGGTGCAGCGCGCCATCGGGCAGCTGTCCGCCCAGGGATACGTCTACGAGCTCGACGGCGCCGTGTGGTTCCGCTCCACCGACTTCGGCGACGACAAGGACCGCGTCCTGCTGAAGGCGGACGGCGAGTACACCTACTTCGCCGCGGACATCGCCTATCACAAGGACAAGTTCGACCGCGGGTTCGACCGGGTCATCAACATATGGGGCGCCGATCACCACGGCTACGTGCCGCGCATGAAGGCGGCAGTCGCCGCCTTGGGATACCCCGGACAGCTCGACGTGGTCATCGGCCAGCTCGTGACGCTGCTTCGCAACGGCGAGGTCGTGCGGATGTCGAAGCGCACCGGCGAGATGGTCACCTTCGAGGAGCTCCTCGACGAGGTGGGAGCCGACGCGGCGCGCTACTTCTTCCTGCGCCGCTCGACCGACCAGCCGCTCGACTTCGACATCGGCCTCGCCAAGGAGCAGAGCTCCGACAACCCGGTCTTCTACGTGCAGTACGCGCACGCGCGCATCTGCTCGATCCTGCGGAAGGCCGCGGGATTGGCTCCCGACGCCGACATCGACGCGGCTTCGGCCGCCGCGCGCCTCGCGCCCGCGGGAACGTCGCTCGACGCGTTGGTCGACCCCGCGGAGTTCGCACTGGTCCGCAAGCTGGCGGAGTTCCCCGAGATCGTCGAACAGGCGGCCGACCTGCTCGCGCCGCACAAGCTCCCGTACTACGCGGAGGAGCTCGCCGGCGCGTTCCACCAGTTCTACACGCTGTGCCGCGTGGTCACGGACGACGTCGCCCTCACGGCTGCGCGCATCGCGCTCGTAGACGCGACGCGCCTGACGCTGGAACGCGTGCTCGCGCTCGTAGGCGTCTCGGCGCCGGAGAGGATGTAGTCATGGGATCCAGCGCTCTTGAAGAGCCCATCCCGGCCGAGCCGGTCGACCCGAACGCCGACCTCTCGTCCGTGCTGCCGATGACCTCCGAGATCCGCGACGGTCACCTGTGGGTCGGTGGCGTCGACATGGTGGAGCTCGCCCGCACGCAGGGCACCGCGCTCTATGTGATGGACGAGACCCAGATCCGGCACCAGCTCCGCGAGTTCAGGAAGTGGACGTCCTTTCACTGGAACGACGTCGAGACGGTCTACGCGGCCAAGGCGTTCATGTGCAAAGCGATGTGCCGCGTGGTGCACGAAGAGGGCTGCATGCTCCTGTGCGCCTCCGGCGGCGAGCTCGCGATCGCGCTGGCCGCGGGTGTGCCGGCGTCGCGCATCCAGGTCCATGGCAACAACAAGACGATCGCCGAGATCACCGAGGCGGTCGAGGCGGGCGTCGATCGCGTCATCGCCGACTCGCTGCTCGAGCTGCACCGCATCAGCGAGATCGCGAGCGCGCGCGGCCTCGAGCAGTCCGTCCTGCTGCGCGTGACCCCGGGCGTCAAGCCCGACACGCACGGCTACATCCAGACGGGCCAGGAGGACAGCAAGTTCGGCTTCGGCCTCAACCACGGTCTGGCGATGGAGGGCGTGCGGGTCGCCGCGTCCCTCCCGGGCATCCGCTTCGCCGGGCTGCACATGCACATCGGGTCCCAGATCTTCGCGCTGCAGAGCTACAGCAAGGCCATCGAGGTCATGGTCGACTTCATGCGCCGGGTCCTCCAGGAGACCGGTCAGTCCGTGATCGACCTCGACGTCGGCGGAGGCATCGGCATCAAGTACGGCCTCGCCGACGAGCCCTCGACCATCGAGCAGTTCGGCAAGGTGGTCGTGGACGGTATCAAGGGAGAGTGCGAGCGCAACAGGCTCCCGGTACCGCGCATCCTGATCGAACCGGGCCGCGCCGTCGTGGCCAACGCGGGCGTCACGCTCTACATCGTCGGCACCATCAAGGAGATCCCCGGCATCCGGACCTACGTCGCAATCGACGGCGGCATGACCGACAACATCCGGCCCGCGCTGTATGGCGCGCGTTACGAGTGCCTCGTGGCCAACAGGGCCGACGAGCCCAGGACCGAGATCGTGACCATCGCGGGCAAGCACTGCGAGACCGGCGACCTCATAGCGCGCGACACGCCGATCCAGACCGTGGAGACGGGCGACATCGTGTGCGTGTGTTCGACGGGCGCCTACTGCCAGTCGATGTCGAGCAACTACAACAAGCAGGTGCGTCCCGCCGTGGTCTTCGTCGCAGGAGGCGCGCACCGGGTGGTCGTGCGGCGTGAGACCTACGACGATCTCATGAGATGTGATGTCGGCTAGGCCGCTGCATATCCCCATGATTGGGAATACCTACCGAAGGTGACCGGAGTGTCGGCCGCGCGCTTGACGGCGCGACGGGCGACGTGCGGTCGAGTATCCGTGGGAGCGGCCGGGGTGGGTTCGAAGGGGAGTGAGAGCGTTGCGCAGTACCGCAGCCAAGAGATGGTGGATGACGAAGTCCGCGATGTTCGCGATCGCGACGGGGCTGGCGCTCGCGACAGCGGGCGTTCTGGTCGCGTTCGCACAGGCCGCGGTCATGGCTCCGCCCCTGATGGTGCCCGGACCGGGCGCGACCATCGCGTTGTCGTGGGAGACCGTGGCGCCGACGAACGGCGCCCTTGCGACGACCTACACGTTGTCGTGGGACACCGATCCCGCGTTCCCGGCCACGCAGACGATCGTGACCACCCACACGGTGGCGACGATCAACGGAGTGGACGGGGTGACCTACTACGCCGTCGTCCAGGCGGACGACGGCAGCCACGTGCTGTCCGATCCGTCCGCTCCCGCCGCGACGACCGCTGACGGCATCGCGCCGCACAGCACCCTGCTCACGGTGCCGGGTTCGGCCGACGGGCTGAACGGCTGGTTCAAGACCGTTCCGACGGCTTCGATCAGCATCGAGGACACCGGCACCGGTCTGCAGTCGTTCGTCGTCAACAGCGTCGACGTCACCCTCGATCCGGGACTGACGTTCGGCTTGCCCCCGGCTCCGAGCACATACGTCGTTCCCGCGCTGGGCCAGGGAGTCAACTCCTACACGTTCTTCGGGACCGACGTCGCGGGCAACGTGGAGTCTCCCGCCAAGGGAGCGACCGTCAGCGTCGACTCCGTGGCGCCCGGCTGCTTCATCTCCGTGGTCACCGACGTCGCGCACATCACTGCGACGGACACGGTCCCGGGTTCGGGCGTGAACCACATCGACTACGTCTTTCTGCCGTCCGGCTCGTCGCCCGACACCTTCACGGTGTGGACGACGGCGGCCGGCTCGTCCGTGACGTCGACCTCGCCTTCGGGCCTGATCACACTGTTCGCGCGTTCGGTGGACACCGCCGGCAACGTCTCGAGCATCCAGCAGGCCGTCATGAACACCTACACGCTGTCGTACTCAGCGGGCACCGGCGGCTCGATCGTCGGCTCCTCGACGCAGGTCCTCCTGCCCGGCAGCAACGGCACCACGGTCACCGCGACGCCGGGCCTCGGCTTCCACTTCGTGAGCTGGAGCGACGGGTACCCGACCGCTGTGCGCCAGGACCTGAACGTGAACGCCAACGTCACCGCCACGGCGACCTTCGCGGTGGACACGTTCACTTTGGCCTACTCGGCCGGAGCCAACGGCTCGATCGTGGGTTCGTCCACGCAGAGCGTGAACTACGCGAGCAACGGCACCACCGTCACTGCCACTCCTGCCACCGGGTACCACTTCGTGAGCTGGAGCGACGGCTATCCGACGGCCGTGCGCCAGGACCTCAACGTGACGACCAACCACACCGTCTCCGCGTCCTTCGCGATCAACACCTACACGCTGACCTACTCGGCCGGCACCGGCGGCTCGATCGTAGGGTCGTCCACGCAGGTCGTGAACTACGGCAGCAACGGCACGACCGTAACGGCGACGCCCGCCACCGGCTACAGCTTCGTTTCCTGGAGTGACGGCGTACTCACGGCCGCGCGCCAGGACCTGAACGTGACGGCGAACCTCACGGTGTCGGCGACCTTCGCGATCAACACCTACACGCTGTCGTACTCTGCGGGCACCGGCGGCTCGATCGTGGGCTCCTCGACGCAGGTCGTGAACTACGGCAGCAACGGCACGACCGTAACGGCGACGCCCGCCACCGGCTACCACTTCGTGGCCTGGAGCGACGGGTATCCGACCGCCGTACGCCAGGACCTGAACGTGACGGCCGACAAGACGGTCACCGCGACCTTCGCCAACACCTTCACGCTGACCTACTCTGCGGGCACCGGCGGCTCGATCGTCGGCTCCTCGACGCAGGTCGTCGTGTCAGGTGCCGACGGCACGACCGTAACGGCGACGCCGGCCACCGGCTACCACTTCACGAGTTGGAGTGACGGCGTACTCACGGCCGCGCGCCAGGACCTCGGCGTCACGGCCAACCTGACCGTCTCGGCGTCGTTCGCGATCAACACCTACACGCTGTCCTACTCGGCTGGCGCCAACGGCTCGATCGTGGGGTCGTCCACGCAGGTCGTGAACTTCGGCAGCAATGGCACCACCGTAACGGCCACTCCGGCCACCGGCTACCACTTCACCAGTTGGAGTGACGGCGTGCTCACGGCCGCGCGCCAGGACCTCGGCGTCACGGCCAACCTGACCGTCTCGGCGTCGTTCGCGATCAACACCTACACGCTGTCCTACTCGGCCGGCACCGGCGGCTCGATCGTAGGTTCGTCCACGCAGGTCGTGGACTACGGCAGCAACGGCACGACGGTCACCGCGACACCGAACTCCGGTTACCACTTCGTATCCTGGAGCGACGGAGTACTCACCGCCGCACGCCAGGACCTGAACGTGACAGCCAACAAGACGGTCACCGCGACCTTCTCCAACACCTTCACGCTGACCTATACGGCCGGCACCGGCGGCTCGATCGTGGGCTCCTCGACGCAGGTCGTGGTGTCAGGCGCCGACGGCACCCAGGTCACCGCGACGCCGAACACCGGCTATCACTTCGTCACGTGGAGTGACGGCGTCCTGACCGCGGCGCGCACCGACCTCGGTGTGCTTGCCAACAAGACGGTCTCGGCGTCGTTCGCGATCAACACCTTCACGCTGACCTACGCGGCCGGAGCGCACGGCGCCATCAGCGGCACGACTCCGCAGACGGTCAACTACGCGGCCAGCGGCTCACTGGTCGCCGCTATTCCGGCCACGGGCTACCACTTCGTGAGCTGGAGCGACGGCGTTCTGACGTCCACGCGAACTGACACGAACGTGACGGCGAACTTCACCGTCTCAGCGTCGTTCG
>JANYKZ010000084.1 GCA_025361505.1 Coriobacteriia bacterium | reverse complement strand
GACCTTCCAGAAGTCGAGCTTGCCGATCTGCTGAAGGACCGTCTTGACGACGTCGAAGTCGCCCATCGAGACACCGCCGGTGGTGACCATCAGATCGAACTCCGGAGCGCGTCCGAGCAGCGCGCGCGTGTCGGCCTCGTTGTCGCGGGCGATGCCGAGAACGCACGGCACGCCTCCCGCCGCGATGACCTGCGCCGCGAGTGAGAAGCTGTTGGAGTTGCGGATCTGGCCCGGGCCGGGCGTCTCCTCGATGCCGACGAGCTCGTCGCCGGTGGAGACGATCGCGACGCGCGGACGCCGGTAGACCTGCGGCATCGTGGTCCCGAGCGTGGCCATGAGGCCGATCGACGCCGCGTTCACGACCTCACCCGCGTGAAGCACCGTCTCGCCGGCGCGAACGTCCTCGCCCGCGTGGCGGATGTGGTCGCCGAAGGTCGCGGGGCGCTTGATGGCGACGGTGCCACCCGTGCTGCCTCCGGCCTCAAGGCCTTCGGTGACCTCGACCATGACGATGGAGTCCGCCCCCCCGGGCGTCGGGGCGCCCGTCATGATGCGCGATGCCTCACCCGGTCCCACGACGGCCTGCGGCATCGACCCCGCCGCGATGTGGTCGACGACGCGGAGGATCACGGGTGCTTCGTCGGTGGCGCCGGCCGTGTCGGCAGCGCGCACCGCGTAGCCGTCCATCGCCGAGTTATCGAACGGCGCGACGTCGACGTCGGACACGACGTCGACCGCGAGCACGCAGCAGAGCGATTCGAGCACGGGCACGCGCTCGGGTTCGAGGCGCACGATGCGTTCGAGTACGGAGATCCGGGCTTCTTCCACGGTCAGCATGGATCCGCATCCTTTTCACTCAGCACCCGTTCGGGGTGCGTGTAGACCACCATGGCGCCGCCGCGCACGTACCCGACGACGCAGATGCCGAGCGAGGCGGCTATCTCGCCGGCCAGGTCGGTGACCGCGCTCTTGCTCGCGATGACCGGGATCCTCGCCTTGGCGGCCTTGACCGCCATCTCGTAGGAGACCCGTCCGGTCGACAGCAGCACCGCGTCGTCGGTCGCGACGCGGTCGATCCACGCGCGCCCCAGCACCTTGTCGACGGCGTTGTGCCTGCCCACGTCCTCGCGCACGATGCGGACCTCATCGCCGACGGCCATGGCGCACGCCTGCATCCCGCCGCTGTCGCGGTATTTGGTCGCCTGCTCGTTCATCACGCGCATCCACTCGTGCAGCGCCGTCGGGGTCACCGCGAAGCCCTCGGGGACCGGCTCGAGCGACCGGGCGTGGCCGACGGACGAGAAGGTGACTCCCTTTCCGCAGCCCGACGTGATGTAGCGGCGGCGGTACGTCAACTCGTCGGGGACCTCCTCGGTGGTCTCGACGTAGACCAGTCCGCGCTTGTAGTCCGCGCTGACGGCCTTGAGCGACTCGCGGTCGATGAGCAGCCCTTCGGACACGAGGAACCCGATGGCCAACTCCTCGAGGTCGTCGGGCGTCGCCTGCATGGTGGCGACCTCCACGTCGTTCATGTGGACAGTCACCGGACGCTCGACGGGCATGCGCCCGCCGTGCTTGTCGCCACCGCGCACGATGAGCGTGCCCCGGGGCTGCGTGACGTGCTCGGTCTCCGACTCGCGGGCGTCGCTGAGGTCTTCGGGCGTGTTGACGTTGAGGAAACTGCGCATCGAAGGGTCGGCCGCCCGCAGGGCCTCGAGAGGCACCTCGACGACCGGCACCTCGCTGAAGATCGCCACCAGCCGGCGACGGCCCGACGCGAGCACGCGGCGGGCGACGGGAAGGCAGTCGCGGTGATAGAGCGCGAGCAGCGGCTCGAGGCCCTTCTCCGTGACCGGGACGACGACGCGCGCGCCATCGCGGGCCTCCCACAGGGCGCGGATGATCCGGGGCTCCAGATACGGGACGTCCGCGGCGATCGCGAGCACCCAGTCGTCGGGTGCCTCGCGCAGTGCAGTCACCAGCCCGCCGAGCGGGCCCTGGTTGGGAGTCTCGTCGACGAAGACCGGCGTGTCGGCAGGAAGTCCCGCCTCAGCGATCTGCTCAGGGCGGTTCGTGACGACCATGGTGTGGGCGCATACGCCCGACACGGCTTCCACGACGCGAGCCAGCAGAGTCTCGCCGTCCACGGGCAGCAGCGTCTTGTCGACGCCCATGCGCATGGAGCGGCCGCCCGCCAGGACGGCGGCGGTCACGGGAATGGGCTCTGAACGACTCGGATCCATCGTCACCCCTACCTTGTGATGCGGTGTCTCGCCAACGGTGCCGGCCGGCGAACGCGAGACCTTCATGCTACGCCTTGCGCTCAGTTCTCGGAACGCATCCGGACCGCGGTCGCTTTGAAGACGGCGACGGCGTGCCGACCGGGGGCGAGAGCGAGTTCCGAGGCGGCGGCCCGCGACACGGCAGCTGCGAATCGCACGCCACCGCGCTGGAGCGTCACCAGCACGGACCCTCCCTGGGGGCGGACCTCCAAGACCACGACATCGAGACGGTTGCGGGCGCTGCCGGTGGGCAGGACCGCGTCCGCCTCGTAGAGCGTCACGTCCTCGGGGCGCACGGCGAGCATGACTCGCGTGCCCACGGGCAGCTCCACGGTCGAGTAGACGGTGGAACCATCGCACTCGACCCGGGAGAGGCCGTCGTCCGATGCGACGATCCGCCCGCGAAGGGCGGGCTCCATCCCGACGAACGCGGCCACCCACTCGTCGGCGGGAAGGCCCAGCACCGTGTCGGGATCGCCCTCGGCCACGAGACGGCCGTCTCGCATCACACCGATGCGGTCCGCCATCACGGCGGCTTCGTCCTGATCGTGCGTCACGTAGAGAGAGGTCACGTGCGCTCCTGCGAGGATCGCCGCGAACTCCACGCTCAGGGAGCGCTTGAGCAGCGGGTCCATGTAGGAGAGCGGCTCGTCCAGCAACAGGAAGGACGGCTCCAGGACCAGTGCGCGGGCGAGCGCCACACGCTGCGCCTCGCCGCCGGACAGCGTGAGTGCGCTACGGCTCTGCCACCCGGAGAGGCCGACGCGATCGAGCACCGCGGACACGCGTACGGCCCGCTCCGCGGACTTCATCCCGCGCAGCCGGAGCCCGTAGGCGACGTTGTGAGCCACGGTCCCACGCAGGAGATAGGGCTTCTGGAACACCGCGGCGATGCGACGACGCGCGACCAGGTCTCTCGCGGCGACGGGCGACCCGTCGAACAGCACGCGACCCCGACTCGGACGCTCCAACAGCCCCAGCACGCGCAGCAGCGTGGACTTGCCCGCGCCGGAAGCTCCGAGCAACGCATACGTCTCGCCCGAAGCCAGTGCGACTGACTGTACGTCGACGACGGTGCGACCCCGGTAGATGACGCGGATGTCCTCGGCGCACACCGCCGGAGGAGCCGAGACTACAGCGCTATCGTTCATAGCGGGTCCCCGCCTGTTGGAGCATGGTCAGAGCGCCGTTCGCAACGAGCGCGATGCCGAGCAGCACCATGCCCCACGCCATCGCAAGCCCGAACTCCCCGCGGTTGACGTTGAACACGATGGCGGTCGTCATGACCCTCGTGGAGCCCTGTATGTTGCCGCCGACGATCGAGACGGCGCCGACCTCGGAGATGATGCCTCCGAAGCCCGCGATCACTGCGGCCATGACGCCGCGCCGTGACTCCTTGAGCACCTCGACCGCCTCCTGGGCGCGCGAGGCGCCGAGGGCACGCAACTGCAGCCGGAGGTCGCGGGGAACGCTGGCTATCGCCGCGGTCGAGACACCCGCGACGAGGGGTGCGGCGAGTATCACCTGCGCGATCACCATCGCCTGCGGCGTGAACAGCAGGGCGAGATCGCCCAAGGGGCCGGTGCGCGACAGCGCCATGTAGACGAACAGGCCGACCACGACCGGCGGCCATCCCATGGCGGTGTTGACCAGGAGGATCAGCGACCCGCGCCCGGCGAAGCGGCTCATCCCGAGGAAGTAGCCGATCGGCAGGCCGATGGCGGTGGCGATCAGCGTCGCGGTGCCCGAGACGGCGAGAGACAGCCCGATGACGGGCCACACCTCCCCCGATCCCGAGAACAGGAGAGCGAACGCATCGACGATCGCTTGTACGTAGACGTGCATGACGGTCCCATCGATGAGGAGGAGTCAGGTGCGGCCGGCTCCCGCAGTCGCCGGCCGCACCGGAAGATCGCCTAGCTGGTCGCGCCGGCGTTGGGCACGAAGATCTGCTGCCCATACTTCGCGACGCCGAACTCTCCGATCACCTTCTGGCCCGCGGGACCGACGATCCAGTCCTCGAAGGCCTTGGCTCCCGCCAGGTTACGAGCGCCGGGGATCAGGATCACGTGGTACGGGTTGAACAGCTTCTTGTCGCCCTCGACCATGACGGCGAGGCCCGGGTTCTTGTCCTTGTTGGTCAGCCACGTCGCGCGGTCGACCAGGATGTAGCCCTGCTTCTCATTGGCGATGCCGAGACTCACGCCCATGGCCGCGCCGGTCGACAGGTACCACGGGTCGACGGTGCTCGTGGGCGAGATGGTCCCGGAAGCCCAGATGGAGAGCTCCTTGGTGTAGGTGCCGGAGTTGTCCGCGCGCGTGACGAAGGTGGCCTTCGCCTTGGCGATCTTGACGAACGCCGCCACCACGCTGGTGGTGTCCTTGACCTTCGCGGAATCGCCCGTGGGGCCGACGAGCAGGAAGTCGTTGTACATGACCGGCTTGCGGTCGGTGCCGTAGCCGGCGGCAACGAAGGTGACCTCGGCGGCCGGGCTGTGCACGAGCAGGACGTCGGCGTCCTTCTTCTGGCCCAACGTCAGTGCAGCGCCGGAGCCGACTGCGACGACCTTGACCTTGTAGGTCGGGTTGTCCTTCTCGAACGCGGGGATCAGGACGTCGAACAGCCCCGAGTCCTGCGTCGAGGTGGTCGACGCAAGGATCACGTCGGTCGTCGCGACCGGAGCGGTCGTGGTGGTGGTCGCCTGCCCGGAGCAGGCCGTGAGCGTCAGAGCGAGTGCCGCGGTGAGGACGAGCCCCAGAACGCGTCGAAGCGTCGGCGCTTCTGCCGGATTGCGCATGATCGTGTCTCCTTTTCGAATACGGGAGGCGGCGGAGTTTCCTCTCGCCACCCTGCAGTCCCGGGGACCGTGGCGGGCGCATGCCGCTTTAGGTCGATCCGGGATCGGAGGTGCGCCGCTGCGGCGGCGCGTCTTGGAGCATACACCTCGCTCCGCGGATTGCGGAATCGGGGCGTGCGCTACGCGAACTCGCGCCGCAGGTGCCCGATGAGGGCGTCCGCCGCGCGCGGCCGCGCCCCACGCGGCATGACCGTATAGAACGGGCGGGTGACGGGGAACCCGGGGGCGTTCACGAGGGCGACGGTCCCGAGGGCGAGGGCCTTGTCCGCCATCCAGTGGCTGACCACGCCGACGCCCATGCCGCCCTCGACCGCGTTCACGATCGCCTCGCTGGTGCCCAGCTCCATCACGACCTGCAGGTCGGACGGGTCGATTCCGGCTGCGCGCAACGCGTCCTCGAACACGATGCGGGTGCCGGAGCCGGTCTCTCGGACGATGAAGGGGTGTTCGACGACCTCATCGAGCGGCACGCCGGAGCGGCCGGCCAGCGGGCTGTCGTGCGGACAGATCATCAGAAGGCGGTCGGTCCCCATCTCCTCGTACTCGACCTTGGGGCCGGAGATGCGTGCCCCCGTCATGCCGAGATGCGCCTCACCGGACTCCACCCGCTCCACGACGTCGGCCGAGTCGTACACGCGCAACGAGACGCTTGCATCGGGGTACGCGCGGAGAAACGAGCCCAGGAGCCGCGGCAGGATGTACTGGCCCGGGGTCGTGGAGACCGCCAGCTCGAGATGCCCGCCGACGGTGTCGGAGAGGCGCTCGATCTCGCTGCGCGCCCCTTCCAGCTCGCTCATCACGCGCCGGGCGTACGGGAGCAGGGCCCGGCCCGCCTCGGTCAGTTCGACCTTGCGGTAGCGACGCTCCAACAGGGTCGCGCCGAGATCGGACTCGAGCCCCTGGATCTGCATCGTGACCGCAGGCTGGGACAGTCCCGTGGTCTTCGCCGCCCCGCTGAACGACCCAAGGTCCACGACCGCGATGAACGCGCGAAGCTGGCTGATGTTCATGGGAAGGCCTTTCAGTCCGGGTGATACATCCGCAGCGAACTATCAGGTATTCGAATCATACTCCGGCCGACCGACCCCGCGACGTGCTCCATGGGAAGCGGGTATACTCTTTGTGCGAACGATTCTCACGAAAGGATCGGCACCGTGACCTCACGCCCGTCCGGCTCGCACGAGCTCATCGCCCGCGCCTACGCGGGCGGTCGCGCCAGCGCGCCGCGGCTCGCCGTGGCGCAAGCGGTCGGACGCGCCGGTGGAGCCTTCACCGTCGACGAGCTGACCTCGATCGTTCGAGAGCAGGATCCCCGCGTCTCGACGGCGACGGTCTATCGCTGCGTCTCGGCGATGGCGTGCTCCGGCTACCTGTCGCGCGTCGGCGATCGCGACGGCGCCGCGTTGTGGGTGCGCTGCGAAGGCGACGGGCACCACCACCATCTGGTCTGCACGTCGTGCGGTGCGATCGCGCACACGGCCTGCCCGGTCGACGCGGAGGTGCTGGCCGCATCGGCGCCTGAGGGATTCACGATCACCTCGCACGACGTCCGCCTGTACGGGTTGTGCTTCTCGTGCGCGGCGCGCTCCGAGAAGGCCGGAGGCTGAGTCCGTGTCCCACATCCACATCCCCGATGGGGTCCTTCCGCTCTGGCTCGTGGCCCTCGGCTGGGCGGGGGCCCTCGCACTCGTCTGGATCGCCTCGTCCCGTGCGCGCCGCACCGACGTGCGCCGCAAGGTGCCGCTGCTCGGCGTCGTCGCCGCGCTGGTGCTGGTGGCCATGTCGACCGAGGTCGTCCCGATCGCCTACCACGTGAACCTCACGGTCGTGGCCGGCGTGCTGCTCGGCCCCTGGCTCGGTGCGATCGCGGCCTTCATCGTCGTGGTCATGCTCGCCCTGCTGGGGCATGGCGGAGTCACCGTCATCGGTCTCAACACCCTCATGATCGCTGCGGAGATGGCGATCGGCTGGGGGCTCTTCCGGGTGCTGGCGCGGGCGTTCGGACGCCGTCATGTCGGCTGGGCCGCCGCCGCCGCGACCATCGTGACCCTCGCGATCACGACCACCGCGCTCGTCGGGCTCGTGGCGTTGGCCGGGGGCGGAGCGGCCACCGGGCGGGAGACAGGTGCCCTCGACCCGCGCTCGCTCACCTTCGCCAACCCGTTCTCGGGTGGCATCGTCTCGGTCAACACGCTGCGCGGTGAGGCGGCTCCCGCCAAACCCGCCGCTCCCCTCTCCGTCGCCCGCTTCGCCGCGGTCGTCTACACGCTCGGGCCGATCGGATGGGTCCTCGAGGGACTCGTGACGGCGGCCGTGCTGTCGTACGTGGCCCGAGTGCGTCCGGGGCTGGTGTTCGGCCAGGCCATCACCGAACCGGAGCGAGGACCCGCCGGCGACGAGGAGGCGCACTGACATGGACGTGCGCGCCATCGACCTCTGTGCGACGACCGGTACGTCGCGCCTCCATCGCGCGTCGCCGATCACCAAGCTGGGCGCGTTCGTCCTCGTGCTGACGGCCGTGGTCGTCCAGCAGAACCTCTTCATCGTCCTCGCGTGTCTCCTGCTGCTCGTGGCGCTCGCTCTGGGCTCGCGGTTGCCCGCCCGCCACGTGTTCGCGCTTGCCGCGTATCCTGCGGTCTTCTCGCTCGTGTTCGCCTTCGCCGCCGCTCCCGACGCCTTCACCGGAGCGGTGTTCGTGGTGCGTGCGGTCGCGGCCTCGCTCGCGGCGATCGTGCTCCTGTTCGTCACCCCCTACCCGCAGCTGTTCGCCCCCCTGCAGCGGGTCCTGCCCGAGGTGGTCGGAGACGCGCTGCTGATGACCTATCGCTCGGTGTTCCTGCTCGCCGAGAAGTTCGAGCACCTGCGCGTCGCGATCCGCCTGCGGTCGGGACTCACGCACGGGCACCCGGTCCGCGCGCTCCGAGCGACGGCGGGGGCGCTCGGGGCGTTGGTGCTCTACGCGTTCGATCTCTCTCAGCGCGAGTACGACGTCATGCGCCTCCGCGGCTACCAGGGCCGTCTCCGGATCACACTCCCCGCCGCGGCGAACCGCACCTTCGATGCGGCGCTCCTCGCGTCCGCCGCGGCCGTTCTCGCGATCGCCGTCATCTTCCGCGCCGCCGGCGCGACGCTCACGCCCTGGTCGTGGCTGCTCGCCGCGGCTGCCGCTCTCGCCCTTCTCGCCACGATCGCCGGAAGGCTGGTCAGAACATGACGCCGGACCGCATCTACCCCGCCACCGGGCACGACCACGCACACACCGAGGGGTGCGACACCGTCGTGCGCGTGTCGTGCGTCAAACACTCCTACGAGGACGGCACGCACGTCGACCTCTGCGGTCTCGAGTTCACGGCGGATCGCGGCAGCCGCGTCGCCATCCTCGGCCCCAACGGTGCGGGCAAGACCACGATGCTCTTCCACATCCTCGGGCTGCTCGCGCCCCAGGAGGGCACGGTCGAGGTCTTCGGCGTGGATCCGTCGAGCCGATGGGCCGACATCCGGCGACGGATCGGCGTGGTGCTCCAGAACGTCGACGAGCAGATCATCTCGCCGACGGTCTACGACGACGTCGCGTTCTCGCCGCGGCAGTACGGGCTGGGCGAGGCCGAGGTCCGCGACATGGCCGAGGCCGCGCTCGAGCTGCTGGGCATCGAGCACCTCGCCGCACGTGTGCCCCACAACCTCTCGGGCGGCGAGAAGCGCAAGGTGGCGCTTGCCGGCGCGCTCGTCATGCGGCCCGACCTGCTGGTGCTCGACGAGCCGTTCGAGGGGCTGGACCCCACGTCGCGCACGGCGCTGATCGCCCTGCTCCGCACGCTCGCCGAGGAACGGGGCGTGACCATCGTGATGTCGACGCACGACATCGACACGGTCCCGGAGTTCGCCGACTACGCGTACGTGCTGCAGCAGGGCGGGCGGATCGTGCTGAAGGGAACGCCCGCGGAGGTCTTCGCGCGCGTCGACCTGATGGCCGCCGGCAATATCCGTCCGCCGATCCTCGCCGAGCTGTTCGCGCAACTGCGCGAGGCCGACCCGTCGGCGCCAGCCCCGGCGCTGACGGTGGAGGATGCGGTGCTGGCGCTCGGGGCGTGGAAGAAGGCCTAGGTCGGGCACTCGGCGGGCTGCACCTCACGGCCCAGGAACCCGGCGTAGCGGGCCTCCTCGTCGCTCACCCCCGCACTCTCCGAAGCCGTGAGAGGTCGAAACGCGCTGAGTGCGAAGTCGACCGTGCGCGCCTTGAGCGTGCGCTTCCAGGTGCCGACGGCGCGCCCGCCCGAGATGATGGTCGGCGCGAGCATCCCGTTGCTCGCCACCTTCGACCCGTAGGCGGCGAGGTGCTCGCCCAGCTGGTGACCGCGCCCCGTGTAGCCGAGCATGTACTCGTCGAAGCCGGGGAGCAGATGCACCCTCTGCGCCGCGTCGACCGCGCCGGACGCGTCGGTGTCCGCGGCCTCCGCGGCGCGCGGCGAGAACCAGTACCGCTCTCCTGAGTGCTCCCCCGACACCAGCGTGTGTGCGACGGCGTCGACCGCACCGCGGGCCTCGCTCTTTGCGATTCCCGCCCATCTCGCGAGGTCGTCGACCGTGGCCGGACCGTGGCCCGCGAAGTACCGGGCGGCGAGATGCGCGAGCGCCTCTTCGCGTGGCGCGGAGGTGATCGCGGAGTCGCGCTCGGCCGGGACCCACTCGTCGAGCAGCGCGAAGGTCTGCCGCTTCCCGGCCATCGGGCCGGCCACGAGCAGTCCCTCCTGCGCGAGGCGCCACAGGATGTGATAGCCGCGCTGGCCGGTGGTCGCCACGTCCGAGGCCTCCAGCATCGCCATCGCGTCGGGGCGACTCACCAGCCGGCCGCCCTGAAGCGCGTCGGCGAACGACCCGCGCGCCCTGCCGAAGACCGCCGAGTCGAGCTCCAGCTGCTTCTCGCGCCGCGCGGCGCGCACCAGCACCCGGGGGGCAAGGAGCGCGAGCATCCACCGGACGTCCTCCGCGGCGACGAAGTGCAACGTCCCTCGCATCGGCCATGTGCGCACGATCATCCCATCGGCGATGGCGCGCTCGACGTCGCCGAGCGTGGACCCGGGCAGGCGGAGACCGATAGCCCACGTTGAGCCCGCGTAGTCCTGCGCCTGCATGCCGAGAAGGGTCCGGACCACGTCCTGGACGGACGAGGCCGCGCCGCCCTCGACGAGTTGGGACCGGAGCCGCATGCTCAGGATGTCGGCGGTCTTCACGATGCCGGTGTCACCGTCCCGCCGGGTGGATGTTCAAGGGCGCATTCCGTCCGCGCCTAGACTCCGGCAGCCTTGACCTTATCCGCGAACGCCACGGCCCACTCGGAGGCGGCGGCAAGCTCGGCCTCGGTGGGCCGGAACTTCTGCGTATAGGGGTCCTGGGCCACCTCGAATCCGATCTCGGTGAGGCGGTCGGTGACCTGCTTGGTCGCGCCGGAGGACCATCCGTAGCTGCCGAAGGCGGCAGCGAGGCGACCGGCGGGCACGAGCGCGCCGACGTACTGCAGGAAGCCGGCGACCCGGAAGAGCATGCCATGGTGCAGTGTCGGCGAGCCGATGAGCAGCCCTCGGGCGTCCTGCAGCTCGACCATGAGCTGCGCGTACGAGGTGACGGCGAGATCGTAGAGATGGACGTCGAGCCCCTGCGCGATGAGCGTGTCCGCGATGGTGCGCGCCAGCACGTCCGTCGAGCCCCACATCGTCGAGTACGCGACCACCACCTTGTCGCGCAACTCCCCGCTCCCCCACTCCGCGTAGGTGGAGATGGCCCGGTCCACGAGGCCTCCGCGCCAGATGACCCCGTGGCTCGGGGCGATCGTGGTCGGCGCCCAGCCCGCGGCGGCGACCTTCTCCATGACCTTCGCGATCTGCGTGCCCAGCGGCAGCAGGATGTTCGCGTAGTAGACCTTCAACTCGTCCAGTGCCAGGTCAACACCGACCTCGTCGGCGAACCGCTCCGCCGAGGCGAGATGCTGGCCGAAGGCGTCGTTGCACATCAGGACGGCGTCCTCGGCACAGTAGGTGAACATGGAGTCCGGCCAGTGCACCATCGGCGCGGGCAGGAAGCCCAGCGTCACGCCGCCCAGGTCGATGACGTCGGTGGGACCGACCGCATCGACCACGAGTCCGTCGTGGTACTCCGCGATACCGCGCACACCGGATCCCGAGGCAACGACGCGGGCGTTCGGGCAGGCGGCCATCACGTCGCGCAGCCCCGAGTTGTGGTCGGGCTCGATGTGGTTGACCACGATAAGGTCGATGCTCGCCGGGTCCAAGACCTCGGAGATCCGGGAGAGCAGTTCGGGCACGAAGGCGGTCTTCACGGTGTCGATGAGGGCGACCTTCTCGGCGCCCCGCACGAGGTAGGCGTTGTAGGTGGAGCCGCGCGGCGTGTCGAAGCCGTGGAAGTCCCGGAGGTTCCAGTCGACGGCGCCGACCCAGGTCACGTGCTCGGAAACGGGGACAGCGCGCATCGTCTCGCTCCTTACGCGGAGAGTTGGTCCAGTACGGAGGAGTCTACCCGCGACGGGGCGAGCGCAGCGCCCTCCCGCCTAGGTCGAACGCTTGACGAAGAAGTCCGCCATCGACGCGAGCAGGTCGCGCGCGCGGCTCCTCGGCACGGATTCGATCAGGCCCTGCTTCGCATCGATCACCAGGTCGCCCGCGTAGTTCCGCGCGAACTCGATGGAGCCCGCGGACTCCATGATCGAGACCGCCTCGGCGAGGATCGCGGGGTCGCTCGAATGGGCCGAGAGGATCTGGTGCAGCCGCTCGCGCTGCTCGGCGTTCTGCAGCGCATGGATGGCCACCAGCGTCCGCTTGCCCTCGGCGATGTCGCTGCGGAAGTCCTTCTTGGTGGACTCCTTGGTCCCGCACAGGTTGAGGACGTCGTCCTGGATCTGGAAGGCCAGGCCTGCCGCCATCCCGAACGCGCGGAGCGTCTCGACCTGTGCGGTGGAGCCACCGCCGATGATCGCACCCACCGCGAGCGGGACGCCGCCCGAGTAGAACGCGGTCTTGTGGTTGGCCATGGTGAGGTAGTCGTCGATGGTGAGGTCGAAGCGTCCGTCGCGAGCCCAGCCGATGTCGAGCGCCTGGCCCTCGATCGTGCGCGTGGTCATGTCCACGAGCTCCGCGAGCACGCGGATCTTCATCGTGTCGTCGAGGCCGGGATCGTGCACGACGGTCCCGCACACGAGCGCGAGGGCGAGATCGCCCGCGTTGACTGCGAGACCGGTCCCCTCCGCGATGTGCATGCACGGCTCGTCTCGACGCGTGAGCGAGGAGTCTTCGATGTCGTCGTGGATGAGCGCCGCGGTGTGGAAGTGTTCGATCGCCGCGGCTGCCGGCCACGCCTTCTTGGCGTCCCCACCGACCGCCTCGCAGGCGAGCAGGCAGATGAGCGGGCGGTGCCGCTTGCCGGAGTTGTCCGAGAACTGCTTGAGGGGGCCGTAGAGGTACCGGCTCATGTCCGGGTGCGTGCCGTCCCCGAAGAAGGTCGCAAGATAGCGGTCGAACGCCTTCGCGTTGTTCTTCAGATAGAGCTCGAAGCCGGTCACGTGTACTCCCTGGGAGGCGTCTTCTTGGCGTGCGCGTGCTCGTGCGCCCGCGTGGGCGCGGACCGTGCGTAGGATACCGCACGCCATGAGGGGGCGAACGCGACGCGCGGGACCTACTCGCGGAACCCTCGCTCGAGGTAGACGCCGTCGGCGCTGAACCGGCGCCGGTAGCTCATCAGCACCGCGAGCGCGGCCCCGACGATCTCGGCGGCCGCGACCATCAGCATCACGACGATCTGGTACTTCGTCGCCTCGAGCGGGTCGGCTCCCGCAAGGATCTGGCCGGTCATCATGCCCGGGATGAAGACGATCCCGGCGGCAGCCATCGAGTTGATCGCGGGGATCAGGCCGGCGCGCAGCGCCGCGCGCACGCTCGGGTGGGCGGCCTCCCACGGTGTGGCGCCCAACGCGGTCATTGCGCGGATCTCATCCTTGCGCGAGTCGAGGTCCGCGAACACGCGCTCCAGCGACAGCGCGATGCCGGTCATCGAGTTGCCGAGCACCATCCCCGCGATCGGGATGACGTAGCGCGGCGAGTACCAGGGGTCCGCCCCGATGACGAGGCCGGTGACCGCGAAGGTCACCGTGATCCCCGTGACGGCCATCGACGTCACGGCCGCGAGGAAGAGTCCGGACGGCGCATCGGGCGCGCGCTTCAGGATGATCCGCGCCGCCGCGACGGTCATGATCGCCAGGATGCCGACCACCCACCACCAGCGGTCGGCGGCGAACGCCCAGCGCAACACGAGCCCGAGCGCGAGGAGCTGCACGTAGGTGCGGACGGTGGCGATGGCGAGGTCCTTGCTGACCCCGAGCTGCATCCAGAGCGCGATCGCGCCGGTGACGAGGACGAAGCCCGAGGCGAGCAGCAGCTGCGGCCACCCGATGGCGACGACGCCTCCCGCGAGCTGGACGGCGGTCATGAAGCCACGTCCTCGGTGAGCGCGCCCGCGAACAGGCGCAGCCGGCGGTCGGCATGTCCGTCGGAGCGCAGATGCCGGACCCGAACGACCGCGCCCCCGGCGTCGACGAACTCGCGCGTGAGCAGCCCCACCTGCTCCGCCGACTCCTCGTCCAGCGAGGCGTCGGGCTCGTCGAGCAGGAGCACGGCCGGGCGGGTCAGAACGGTGCGCAGGAGCGCGACCCGGGCGGCCTGGCCTTCGGACAGGCGCGCGGTGTCGCGATCGAGCGCCACGTCGGCCAGGTGCACACGGTCGAGCGCCGCGCGAAGCGCAGCATCGTCCGGCCGCGGGACCTCCGCGCGGACCTTGAGCCGCCACGGCAGGGCGAGGTTGTGGCCGACCGTGCCCGGCAGCAGGGCGCTGCGCTGCGGCAGATAGGCGACCCGCACGCGCCAGGCCCTGGGGTCGATGCCGGCGGCCGCCTCGCCCTTCAGCAGCAGTTCGCCCCTGACATCGGGGAGCAGACGCGCGAGCGCGAGCAGCAGGGTCGACTTGCCAGCGCCCGACGGGCCGACCACGTCGGTCAGCGTGCCGGCCTCGACCGAGAGGTCGACGCCGTCCAGGACGCGCAGCATCCCCGCGTCCGCGCGGCGGTCGACCGTCAGTCCTCGCGCCTCAAGCGCGGGTGTGGTGGTGGCAGGCATACCGGCCATGCTACGCCCCACGTCGCGCGCGGCGCCAGAAGCAGGTCCGCCCTACCTGACCGTGATCTTGCGGCTCGATGACGTGGACGACCCGTACTTGGAGGTCGCGGAGAGCACGACCCTGAAGTACCACGTGCCCTTTGAGGCGGGTGCGTAGGTGCAGTTCCAGTGATGGCTGCTGTACGTGTGACGGGTCGTGACCCTGACCCACGAGTGCGAGCCCGGCTTCAGGACGTAGAAACCGATGTCGGTGTTGTTCGGGACGTTCGGGGAGATGGTCCCGGAGAAGACGACCGGGTGCCGGTGCGTGATCGACGTGTGGTTCGACGTGATCGACAGCTTGGTGGCGATCAGCACGGTGAAGTGCAGGTCGTGCGGCGTCTCGCGGTTGCCGGCCTTGTCGACGGACCAGAACGAGATCGTGTGGGCGCCCGCCGCGGTGACAGGGACGGTCGTGCCCGGCGTCTCCCTGCCGGAGTCGAGCGTGTAGTACGTGCCGGCGACACCGGTCCCGTCGCCGTCGCTCGCGCTCAGGACGATCGTCGCCCGGTTGACGAAGGTCGCGGCCCAGCCCGACCACGAGGTGACAGGCGGGACCGTGTCCAGCGACGCGGCGGGAATCGTCACGACGAACTTCGCGGTCTTGTGCGCCTCGACGTTCCCGGCCGCGTCGACCGACCAGTACTCGAGGGTGTGCGAACCCGCGGTCGCGACGCTGACCGTCGTGCCCTGCACCCGCGCGAGGCCGTCGAGGATGAAGCAGGTGGCCGCAACGCCGATGTTGTCGGTCGCGGTCAGATGGATGTTCGCGGTCCACAGGTAGCTCGCGAGCGCGTCCGAGTCAGTGACCGGCGCGGTCGTGTCAGGGATCGTCACCGTGATGGTGTGATGGGTCTCGATGTTCCCGGCAACGTCGACGGACCAGAACTCCACGCTGTGGGCACCGGGCCCCGTCACGACGACGCTCAGCCCCGACATCTGTGCGCCTCTATCCAGTTTCCAGAACGTGCTCGCGACGCCGGAGCCGCCGAGATCGGTGGCTGTGAGGCGGATGGTCGCGGGGTCGGTGTACGGGCCGGCCGGACTGCTCGTGGTCGCCGGCGGCGCCCTGTCCGCGGGCGGCGCAGGCACCGCCACCGTGAAGGTCACCGTGTGCGTCGGCTCGACGTTGAGTGCGGCGTCGACCGACCAGAACTCGAGAGTATGTGAGCCGGGGACCGACGTGTTGATCGGCAGGGCCTCGCTCTGCGGACTCCCGTCGAGCTTCCAGTACGTGTGCGCGACGGCCACGTTGTCCGTGGCGGTGAGTTGGATCGTGGCGCTCGAGTCGTAGTGGCGGAGCGCCGGCACGTCCGACGTGGTCACCGGCGCGATCGTGTCCGGGATCGTGACGGTGAAGGTCGCGGTCTCGTGGGGCATCTCTACGTTACCGGCGACGTCCTCTGACCAGAACTCGAGTGTGTGCGGCCCTGCCGTCGTGGCTTCGACCGACACGCCCTCCGCCTGCGGCGCGCCGTCCAGGACGTAGTACGTGTGGGCGACGCCCGTGCCGCCGGGGTTGTCGGTGGCCGTCAGGTGGATCGTGGCCGGCCCGACGTACGTGGTAACGGCATCCGAGACGGTCGTGGGCGCGGTGACGTCCGGGATCGTGATGGTGAACAGCGCGGTCTTGTGCGGCGTCTCGATGTTCTGCGCCGGCGAAGCATCGACCGACCAGAACTCAAGGACGTGCGAGCCGGCCGCGGCCATAATGGCCGTGGTGCCTTCGGTCTGAGATCCGCCGTCGACCTTGTAGTAGGTGTGAGCGACGCCCGAAGCATCGGTAGCGGTCAGATGGATGGTGGCGGGACCGACATACGCCGCTTGGGCATCAGAGACCGTCGTCGGCGGAGTCCTGTCGACCCGATCGCTCCACGTCCCGACGTACACGCGTGCGGTCTGATCCGGGTTGGTCAGAGTGTCAGGAGGCGGGAACCGCCCGACGAGCACAGGCGTGTCCGCTGATGACCCGGTGAAGGAGGCGCCGCGAAGCGAATAGTTCTCAAGCGGGGCCAGTCGTTCGACAACCCATGACGCTCCGCCGTCGAGCGTCCGCCACACTCCCGCGTACTGGCCGACGGCGACCCCGTTGTTCGTATCGGCGAACGCGACGGCACGGAGGCTCGACTGAGCCAGCGACACTCCGGGCATGGTTGGCACCGCGCCAGTGGGTGCGGCCCAGCTCTGGCCCCCGTTGGCGGTTCTGAGGACGGTGGCGTTGTCGCCGACGGCGCACCCTGACGACGCATCGACGAACGTGACTCCCCCAAGGTTGAATGACGTCGACGAGGGCCGGGCGTAAGCCCAGGTGAAGTCGACGTACTCGATCTTGCCGCTGTCCCCGACCGCGATAGCCGTCTCCGAGACGCCGAGACCGGCGACCGAGCGCAGCGTCCCGACGCTGGATGGCGGTACGAACGTCGACCAGCTGAGTCCTCCGTCTGTCGTTCGCGCGATGCCGAGACTGTCCCCGACTGCCCATCCCGTCAGACCTGAGAATCCGATCGCACGAAGTGCCTTACCGCTCCAGCCGGCGAGGCGCAAGGAGGTCCAAGAGCCGCTGCTGTAGTGCAGGATCAGTCCGTTGGAGCCGACGGCCCAGGCGTTGGTGGGCGAAAGCGCCTCAACCCCGTAGAGCTCATCGGTCGTCGCGGCCGTTTCGAGATTCCACGTGCCCCCGCCGTCAACCGTGTGCACGATGAGAGAGCTGTAAGTGCCCGTGGAGTACACGTTGTCCTTGAGCAGGCCCACGGCCCATCCGCTCGAGCCTGCCTGGCCTGGATGTGTGCGAGCTGCTCCCCAACATGGCTCGAGTCATGGACAGGAT
>JANYKZ010000078.1 GCA_025361505.1 Coriobacteriia bacterium | reverse complement strand
AGATCAACGCCGACTGCGGACACTGCGAGGCGTGCCGTTCCGGGCGGCCCACGCACTGCGAGAACCGCAGCGTGCTCGGCATCACCGGCCGCGACGGGGCGCACGCCGAGTTCCTGCGGCTGCCGTTGCGCAACCTTCACCAGGTCCCCGACTCCGTCTCCGACGACGCGGCGGTCTTCACCGAGCCGATCGCGGCCGCAGTCGAGATCCTCCAGCAGGTCCACATCCTCCCGACCGACCGCGTGCTGCTCGTCGGCGCCGGCCGCCTCGGCCAGCTCGTCGCTCAGGTGCTGGCCCTGACCGGTGCGCGCCTGGCCGTCGTCGCGAAGCACGACCACCAGAAGGCGCTGCTGACGGCCCGCGGGATCGCGACCATCGCAGCCGAGGACGTGGAGCCCCGCCGATGGGACGTCGTGGTCGAGGCCACCGGCTCGCCCTCCGGCTTCGACCTCGCCGCGCGCGCCCTGCGCCCGCGCGGAACGCTGGTGCTCAAGTCCACCTACCGCGGCGAGATCACGCTGGCGCTGGCCCCGTTCGTGGTCGACGAGATCACCATCGTCGGGTCGCGCTGCGGTCCCTTCGCACCCGCTCTGCGGTTGCTGGAAAGCGGCGAGGTCGACCCGCTCCCGCTGATCGCGGAGCGCTATCCGCTCGAACGCGCGGTCGAGGCGATGGAGGCCGCGGCGCGACCGGGCACCATGAAGGTGCTCATCGAGCCGTAGCGATCCCCGGTGGGCCTGCTACCGCCCGCCGAGCCCCAGCCACATGCCCGCATAGAAGCCGACCGCGGCCACGACCGTGTTGACGGCCGTCCCCCACGCCATGTCCGCTACCGACACCTGCCACGCCCAGCCCTGTATCGTCGCGAGGTTGGTGAGGTCGTAGGTCGCGTACGCCAGCAACCCGAAGAGCGCGCCGCGCCACAGCGCGCCGACGACAGCTCCCTCACGCAGCCCGGGGACGATCGCGAGGGCGATCAGGCCGACCATGTAGACCAGGTAGAACGCGCCCGCGACCGCCAGGTTGGGCCTGTCGGCGAGCAGGGGGCCGAGGTACGGCTTGTAGATCCTCGGGGTCGCGGTCGATATCCACACGAAGTCGAGCGCGAAGAACACCACGATGCAGATGCCATACAGCGCGAGCAGCTTGCCGATGCTCATGGTCACGTGCCCCTTCCTTGTCTCCGTCCCGATCCCGGGCGGCGGATCACGCCTCGAGGCGGACCTGCATGACGTCGATGCTCTCGTGCTCGAAACCGACCCGGCAATACGCGAGGTAGTAGCGCCACATGCGGATGAAGCGCTCGGAGAAACCGAGAGCACGCACCTCGGGGAGCGCGGCCTCGTAGCGGCGTGACCACTCCTGCAGCGTTCGGGCGTAGTCGTGGCCGAAGAACATCGGCTCCCGCGTCCCGAGACCCGCGGCGCCGGCCGCCGACCGGAACCTCTCAGGGGACGGGAGCATGCCGCCCGGGAACACGTAGCGCTGGATGAAGTCGGGGTTGCGCCGGTAGTGCTCGAACCGGTCCTCGGCGATCGTGATGACCTGCACCGCGGCCGCGCGTCCGGGTCGCAGCAGTGCCTTCACGGCGCCGAAGTAAGCGGGCCACCACTTCTCACCGACGGCCTCGAACATCTCGATCGACGCGATGCCGTCGTAGGAGCCGCTCTCCTCCCGGTAGTCGCGCAACTCGATCCCCACGCGACCCTCGAGCCCGGCCTCCCGCACGCGGGCGCGGGCAAGCCCGGCCTGGGCCTCGGAGATCGTCAGCCCGGTCACCCGGCATCCGGACTCGCGCGCGGCGTGTACCGCGAACCCTCCCCATCCGCACCCGATCTCGAGGATGTGGTCCCGCGGTCCGGGCTGGATCATGTCCAGGATGCGGTCCCACTTGCGGACCTGCGCCCGGGCGAGGTCGTCGCCCTCCTCGAAGCACGCGCACGAGTACGTCATCGTGTCGTCGAGCCAGAGGCGGTAGAAGTCGTTGCCCACGTCGTAGTGGTAGGCGATGTTGCGCTTGGCGCCACCCCGGGGGTCGTTGTCCCGCAGCGCGTGCCACCATCGCTGCGCCGGTCGCAGCACGACGGGCAGGTCCGCCCATCCCGCCTCGATGTTCGAGAGCCCGAGGTCGAGGACGGAGACGAGGTCGGGCGTCTCCCACGCGCCGTCCATGTAGGTCTCGGCCAGCGCGATGCTCGCCCCCATCAGGATGCGCCGGGCCGCCGCCCGGTCGCGCACCGTGACTCTGGCGTCGGGTCCCGGGACGGCTCCGCGGAACTCCCGCGTGGCGCCGTCCGGCATCTCGACCACGAGGGTGCCCGTCTTGAGGCTGCTGAGCACGACGCCGAGCGCGGCATTCCAGGGACCCGGAGGCCTCAGGCGCGAGCCGCTCACAGCGATGTCTCCTCGGCGGGGGGCGGCGTGTGCCCAAGGAACCGGGCGCCCTTGCTCAGGAGCCTCACGAACTGCCACAGGATGAGCGCGAACGCGACGGCCGACATAGGGCCGCGCCTCCACAGCCGGCGCATCAGCGCGGGATCGGTCAGCGGCTCCGCGGCCAAGTCCAGCGACGCGGTGAGCACGAGCTCCCCGTGGACGTAGTCGAGCAGCGACAGCGACAGCGTCTCCCCGGGTTCCGTGAAGTGGAAGACGTACCGCGCGTCTCCCACCGGTATGAACGGAGAGACCCAGAACGCCTTGACGGCCTCGGGGCTCCCGCTCCAGTCGAACGGCGCGCCGCCGTTGTGCAGCAGGTAGTTGTGCCGGTCTCCCACGGTGTTGTGGACCTCCGCGAGCACGGCGCGCGGCGTCCCGTCGCGGTGGAAGCAGTACCAGAGCGAGACCGGGTAGAAGCGGAACCCGAGCACGCGCGGGAACGTGAGGAGGCGGACGGCACCCCCGTCGAGGTCGATCCCCGCGCGCGCCAGCAGGCCGTCGATCCACGGCCGCAGGGCGGAACCGTCCCGCGGCCCGTGGTCCCGGTCGTGGAACGAGAAGACGCCTGCGCGGTTGTAGGAGAACCGGCGCAGCGTCCGGTCGAGCTCACCCAATTCGGCGAGGTCGAGGTAGGTGAAGTAGATCCGGTACCGGAACCTGTTGCGGACCGGCCCGGTGCGCTGGTGCGTCACGTACCCCGTGTAGATCCGGCTGTTCACGACGCCCGCCCGGCCTCTCCCGGCGCCAGAGGCCGTGTCTGGCCGAGCTTGGGCGCGGGCGCCCCCGCCACCGCACGAGTGCGCGTCGCGTCGAGCTCGTCTCCCCAAGGCAGGCGTGCGCCGAGCGACTCGGC
>JANYKZ010000051.1 GCA_025361505.1 Coriobacteriia bacterium | reverse complement strand
GATGATCCGGAAGAACACGCGTCACGCCCCTTCCCCCAGCCGCCGACCTCGGCGGCGCTCTACAAGGCGGAGGTGGTCGGATATGCCGGCCGACCGCCCTGTCACAAGACCGTGGTGCGGGTCACTCAGGCGAAGAAGATGCCGATCTCGCGCTCGGCGGACTCGGGCGAGTCGGAGCCGTGGACCACGTTGGCTTCCATGATCAAGCCGAAGTCGCCACGGATCGTGCCCGGAGCGGCGTCGCGCGGGTTGGTGGCGCCCATCAGCTTGCGGCAGACGACGACCGCGTCGGGGCCCGTCAGGACCATCTTGACGACGGGGCCGCTGGTGATGTAGTCGATGAGCCCTTCGTAGAAGGGCTTGCCTTCGTGCTCGCGGTAGTTGGCGGCGGCCTGCTCGGCGGTCACCACGCCGAACTCGAGGCGCTGGAACTTCAGCCCGGTGTCCTCGAACCTCGCCAGGATGCGGCCTACGAGCCCGCGAGCGACGGCGTCCGGCTTGATCATGATGTAGGTGCGCTGGTCCACGTGTTCCCCTTACTGCGTCGGACGATCCTGTAGTCGACACGCTCCGTGGTCGGAGCATCGTAACTAATGTTACAAGGCGCGACAATACCCCGCGCCGCATATCGGTCGGTAGGCGCTCAGCCGGTCACTGGGCGGAGGAGTTCCACGCGTTCTTGATGCCGATGACCTTCCAGCCGACCCCTTCACGGGTCAGTGACACGTCGTAGGCCATCTCGGCGCCGCTGTCCAGACGGACGGTCACGCGCACGGTGCTCGTCCGAGCGGCGCGACCGACCCCGGAGATGCGGTACGAGGCGAACTTGGCGGGAAGCTGGTCCATCTCCTGTTGCACGTTCGCCTGCGGCACCGCGACCCAGAACTCCGTGTACGACGCGCCCTTGTGGTAGGCGTCGATGAGCGAGGTGACGGTCTGCTCCTGCGTCGGATAGCCGTACCCCGCGTAGAGAAGCCCGCCGAGAACGCCCGCGACGATCAGCACGGCGAGCACGGCGATCCCCACTCGCAGGCCGATGGCGCGAGGCGTGAGCCGCGCTGAACGCGCCGCCTTGCGCTCGGCCCTGTCGGCCGTGAGCATCTCGTCCTCGGAGCGGTTGAAGAACCGCTTCGTCGCCTCGCCGTCGGCGTCGGGCAGGGAACTGATGACCGCCTCGGCGGGCATCGCGGGCGGCATCTCCCCCGTCAGCCAGCCGTCGACGGTCTCGACCTCCAGCGGCTCGAACGGCGCGGTCTGGGACTTGCGGTCCTCCCCCGCGCGGCGCTGAGCCTCCTCGTATGCGGCCAGAGTGTCGCCGGTCAGCTCGTGCCCGAAGTCGTCCCGGGCGCGCTCGAACTCGCGCACCGACTCCTCGTAGAAGCCCATCGCCATGTAGGCCAGTGCGAGGTTGGCGTCGGCCTTTCCCTTGGCCGAGTAGCCCTCCATGCCCATCGCGGCACGGAACGCCTCGAGGGCGTCCTCAGGACGGCCGGCCGCCATGAACGCCAGACCAAGGTTGTTGAACGACTTGCCGGGATCGGGGTTCGCGCTGTCCCATGCCGCCTGCCGGTATGCCAAGGTGGCCTCGTCGTAGCGTCCGAGCTCGTAGAGTGCCCCCGCGCGGCCCTGGAGCGCCTTGAACGGGGTCGGGTACGTCGGGTCTTCGAGCGCCGACGCGTAGGCGTCGGCGGCTTTGTCGTACTCGTGGGCCGCGCTGAAGGCGGCGCCCATGTTCGCGTAGACGGTGGAGCGACGGTCGTAGCCGCCGTCGAGCACGGCCCTCTCGTAGACGGTCGCCGCGTCGGCGAAGCGCCCGAGCTTGACCAGGGCGTTGCCGGCCTGGTGAAGTGCGTAGCCCGAGTCCTCGACAGGCCTGCCGTGGACCGACGCCAGGAACTCGACCGCCGCCCGGTCCCAGTCGCGGGCGGCGTAGGCCGCCTCGCCTGCGGTGCGGTGCGGATCGTCCACGGGTACTCCCCTACTGCTTGGTGACGGTGGCGGAGATGATCTCGTCACCGACAGCGAGCCTGTCGACCACGTCCATCCCCTTCGTCACGAGGCCGAAGACGGCATAGCTCCCGTCGAGGCCGTGCGCGGCGCCGAGCGTGATGTAGAACTGCGACCCGGCGGAGTTCGGGTCCTGTGAGCGGGCCATCGCGATGACGCCGCGATCGTGGAGCAGGCCGGTGTCCTCGAATGGGATGGTCCAGCCCGGTCCACCGGTCCCGATGGCGGGATCCTTGGCGGCCGGAGCGCCGGCTTGCCGGCGGGCCAGGATGTCGAGCAGCGCCTGCCTGCTCAGCCCCTTGGTGAGCGGGTCACCCGCCTGCATGACGAACCCCGCCTCGACGCGGTGGATACGAAGGCCGTTGTAGAAGCCGACCTCGACGAGCTTGAGGAAGTTCGCGGAGGTATTCGGCGCCTTCGCCGTGTTCAGCGTCACGACCACCACGCCCTTGTCGGTCTTGATGGTCACCTCCGGGCCCGTGGCACCGGTCGTTCCCGGCGACGTCTCGGGACCGGTCGAGGCAAGCGGCGCGGTGGCCGGGACGGCCGCGGGCGCGGTGGACGCGGGGCGCGAGGGCGCGGCAGCGCACCCGGCCAGAAGGACGAGGACGGTCGCGAGCGCCGCGGAGGCGGCGATGAGTGATCTGCGGGACATCGGTGACCATGGTACCAGTGACGCCGCGGCCACCGCCACAGCCCCGCGACCGGGCGCCGGTCGCGCGTTGATCGGCCGGCCGCGGACCGCCCTTCGCGCGCGCGGGTGGTGCTAGTGTGTAACTCGTCGCGTCGCGCAAGCGGCGCGGTACGGATGTCACTCCGGGGAGAGAGACACGCAGTGCCCCGGAGGGTAGAGCCAGTCACCCGACGTGTGGAGGCGATGTGCCATGGGAGCACCGAGCACCGACAGGGTCCGTAACGTCGTCCTTGTAGGCCATGGAGGCGCGGGCAAGACGTCGCTCGCCGAGGCGATGCTCTTCATGGCCGGGGAGACCAAGCGCCTCGGGACCGTCGACGACGGCCACTCGTCACTCGATTACGACCCCGAAGAGGTCAAGCGGCGGATGACCGTCAACCTGTCGCTCGCACCTGTCATGCACAAAGGCGTCAAGATCAACATCATCGACACCCCCGGCTTCGCCGACTTCATGGGCGATGCGATCGCGGGCATGGAAGCGGCCGAGATGGCGCTGTTCGTGGTCGACGCGGTCGCCGGTCCCCAGGTCCAGACGGAGCGTCTGTGGGAAGCCGCGGGCAAGATGGGCATCGCCCGCGCCGTCTTCATCAACCGGATGGACAAGGAGCACGCCGACTTCCACGATGTGATGGCCAAGCTCGACACCGCGTTCGGCCACCGCGTCGGAGCGATCCAGATCCCGATGGGAGCAGAGTCCGACTTCCACGGCGTCATCGACATCATCCGCCTGAAGGCCTATCACCATGAGGCCGACGGCGAGCACATGGACGACATCCCTTCCGAATTCGCCGCTGCGGTCGACGCCGCCCGGGAGAAGCTCACGGACCTCGTCGCCGAGGCCGACGAGGCGCTCATGGAGAAGTTCCTCGAGGGAGAGACGCTCTCTCAGGAGGACCTCGAGAAACTGCTCGGCCTCGCGATCGCCCAGGGCATCATCGTGCCGGTCTTCGTCGGGTCCGCGCTCAAGATGCAGGGCGTCGAGGACCTGATGGACGAGATCGTCACGTTCTTCCCCGAGCCCACGGCTCACGGACCCATGCCGACCGTCGAGGGCGACGAGGTGCCGCTGAGCGTCACCGGATCGACCTCCGGTTTCGTGTTCAAGACGATCTCCGACCCGTACCTCGGCCGGCTCAACTTCGTGAAGGTCATCTCCGGCACGCTGGTACCGAACGCGGAGCTGATCGACTCGCGTACGGGCAAGAAGGAGCGTCCCGGCCACGTACTCAAGATGACCGGCAAGGAGACGAAGGACGTCGAGGCGGTGCCGGCGGGCGACATCGCCGTCCTTCCGAAGCTCGGGGACGTCGCCACGAACGACACGCTCTCGGCCAAGGGAGACGTGACGTTCGCCGCGATGCCACTGCCGCTGCCGCTGCACTCCGTGGCGATCCGCGCGAAGAACAAGGCGGACGAGGACAAGCTCGGCACCGGCCTCAACAAGATCGTCGAGGAGGAGCCGACGCTGCTCGTCCGCCGCGACGCGGAGACCCATCAGACGGTCGTGAGCGCGCTCGGCGAGACGCAGATCGACGTCGTCATGGCGCGCCTGCGCAGTCGCTTCAGCGTGGAGACCGAACTCGTCGACCTCCGCATCCCCTACCGCGAGACGATACGCACCGTCTCGCAGGCGCAGGGCCGCCACAAGAAGCAGACCGGCGGGTCGGGCCAGTTCGGGGACTGCTGGCTTCGGCTGGAGCCGAACCCCGGCAAGGGCTACGAGTTCGTCGACGAGATCGTCGGCGGCCGCATCCCGCGCCAGTTCATCGAGCCGGTCAACAAAGGCATCCAGGAGACCATGCTCCACGGCGTGCTCGCCGGCTACCCGGTGGTCGACGTGAAGGTGGCCTGCTACGACGGCTCCTACCACGCGGTCGACAGCTCCGAGATCGCGTTCCGCACCGCTGCACGCCTCGGCTTCCGGGCTGCCGCCGAGAAGGCGGACATGGTCCTCCTCGAGCCGATCGCGCACCTGACCATCACCGTCCCCGACAAGTACGCGGGAGACGTCATGGGCGACATCTCCTCCCGGCGCGGCCGCGTCAACGGCATGGAGGGCGTGGGAGGCAGGCAGGTCATCAGAGCGTCGGTGCCCTACGCCGAGGTCGTCCAGTACTCGACGCTCCTGCGGTCGCTGACGCACGGGACGGGCCTCTACAGCCTCGAGATCGGCGAGTACGCCGAGGTGCCTCGCGAGATGGCGCAGAAGATCGTCGACCAGGCCAAACAGGAACACGACAACAAGGAGTAGTCGGCCCGATCTCCCGGCCGAAGATGCGGCGAAGGCCCGGCGCAGACGCGCCGGGCCTTCGTGGTGTGAGCGATGGTGCCCTGTGAAGGACTCGAACCTTCGACCTTCTGCTCCGGAGGCAGACGCTCTATCCGCTGGGCTAACAGGGCATGAGGTGACCGAGGGGATACGGTAGCACAGCGGCACGCACCGCTGCTACCGGGGCGGGCGTTGGGCTATGCTTTGGACGAGCCGCCGCCAGACCAAGGAGACCGACAGAGATGACGCAGGCCCGGCACCTCATCATCGTCAACCCGCAGGCACGGCACGGTGAAGCTGAGGCGCTCTCGCCCGTCGTCGAGGCGCTGCTGACGAACCTTCCCCACGACACCGTCGTGACGGAGGCTCCCGGGCACGCTTCCGAGCTGGCCGCCGCCGCCTCCGGCTACGACGTCGTGGTCGCCTCCGGCGGCGACGGCACCGTCCACGAGGTCCTCAACGGGCTGATGCGGATCGAGGCCGCGTCACGCCCGGCCCTGGCGGTGCTGCCGACCGGCTCCGGCAACGACACGTGCCGCACCCTCGGAGTCCCCTTCGAACTCTCGGAGGCGGCCGCGTTGCTCTCCACGGGAGAGCTTCGCCGCTTCGACGTCGGCGTCTGCAACGGGATCTTCTTCAACAACTCGTTCGCCGCCGGGCTCGACGCGAAGGTGACCGCGAAGGCGGTCGAGTACAAGGTCACCAAGCGGCGCAGCGGGCTGTGGCTCTATCTGACCGCGCTGCTGCACGTGCTCTTCAAGGACCTCGGGGCCTTCCGCCTGGACATCGGGTTCGACGGCGCCCCCCAGACACCGTGCGACACCCTGATCGTGGCGATCACAAACGGCGCGACCTACGGCGGCGGTTTCAAGATCACTCCGGGTGCCGACCCGACCGACGGCGTATTCGACGTGTGCATGATCGACCCGCTCGGTCTGGGCCAGGCCCTGTGGCGCCTGCCCTTCGTGATCGCCGGTAAGCACACGAAGATGCCCGTCGTCCACATGTCGCGGCACCGCTCGGCGCTCATCGACAGCGAGGTGCCGCTGCCGGCCCAGGTCGACGGCGAGGTGCTGTTCGAGAGACGCTACGAGGTGACGATGATGGCCGCCGCGATCGAGTGCGTCGTCCCGAGGAGAGCCTGAGATGGGACCCGTCCTCGCGCTGGGGGTCGGATACCTGATCGGTTCGGTCCCGTTCGCTTACGTCATCGTCCGCCTCGTCACCGGCGAGGACATCACGGTTCACGGGACCGGCAACGTCGGCTCGATGAACGTGCGGCGCGCCACCGGATCCTGGGGCTGGTTCGCCGTGGCGATGGCCGCCGACATGCTCAAGGGCTTCGTTCCGGTCGCCGCGGTCAAGCTCCTCGAGGGTCTGAGCATCCCGGTCCCGTTCGCAGTCACGCTCACCGGAGGACTGACGCTCGCCGCCCTCGCGGTGCCGGCGATGGTCCTGGGCACGGTCCTCGGGCACAACTACTCCGTCTGGATGGCGCTGATCGAGAAGCGGTTCCTGCGCACGGGCAAGGGACTGGCCACCGGCGCGGGCGCCCTTCTGGCCTACGACTGGCGGTACTTCCTGGCGGTCGTCGTCATCGGGCTGCTCACCATCGCGATCACGCGCTACATGATGGCGGGACAGGTCATCGCCGCGTTCACCCTCCCCGTGACGGCGCTGGTCCTGCGGTCCCCCGACTGGCCCTTCGCGCTGTTCATGGGAGTGCTCGTCTACGCCGCGCATCACAAGCGCTTCGTCGGGCTCCTGCAGGGCCGCGAGCCCAAGCTGTACGTCGAGGACCGGATGGGCCCGCGAGGCTGATCGATGCCGCGACGCCCTCGATGTGACGAGAGCCGGCACCCTTTCGGGCCCCGGCTCTCGATGTGCAGCTGCGCGTCGACCTAGAGGGTGATGGCCTCGTTGGGGCAGACTTCCTGGCAGGTGCCGCACTCCGTGCAGTCGTCCGGACGAGCCAGGATGGCGGTGTCGCCGAGATCCAGCGCGCTGGACGGGCACTCGTCCACGCAGATACCACAAGCCGTGCACAGATCGACGTCAACGACGGGCTTGCCCATTGAGCAGCGTCCTTTCCACGTGGTCTTCAGGCCAGCGCCCCATGCGCTCGAAGCGCGGGCGTTGCAGGATTCTAGCACCGGCGACGGCCATCTCGCGACCGCGCGCCTGCGCGGCCTTCATCGGGCCTTGTCGGCGATCTCCTCGGGGCTCCAGAAGCAGAACGGGTAGGTCCGGTCGGTGAGTATCTCACTCGCCTGCTGCATGCGCCTCAGGTCCTCGAGGTCGGACGCCAGCTCGCGCTCCCACGGGGCGAGAAGCCCAGCGAGTTCCGCGTTCACCTCGCGGATGTGAGCACCCACCGTCTTCTTGTCCGCGTCAGGCTGAGCGATCTCGGACACCAGTCGCGCCTTCTCCCCCGCCAGGGCCACGGCGCGCGCGTGCTCCTCCGCCGTGTCGAACTCGACGTCGTCCAGCATCTGGTCGGGGTTGTGCTGCAGCCGGTTGAGCGCCATCGTCGCGGCCTCGACCTCCTCGTCGCGCACGATGCGCGCTCCGAGCGGCAGATAGACCGTCATCGATGCGACCACCATCGGCGTCGGCTCGATGCCGAGGTAGCGCCGGAAGACATCCTCGGTGACCTGGTCGTAGCGGCCGCCTCCGACCCCGTGTATGAAGAGGTCCGCGACCAGGAGCCTCGTGAAGAGCGTCAGAGCCAACGCCTTCGGCGCCAGTGAGAGGCCGGCTCCGAGCAACCGTGCGGGGGCGTCTGCCGCGTCTCCGAGCTCGCACAGGACGTTGCCGTCCGCAAGCAGCGCGGGATGCTCGCCGGTCCGCGCCCACACGGTGCGGCGCCGTCCATCGATCACCCATAGCGGCAGCTCGACCAGATCCCCTTCGGTCGCAAGGTCCGGGAACGGCTGCGCGGCGCTGCGCGTCCCCGTCCGCTCGCGGTAGTCGGCGAGCGCCGCGTTGTACGCGGTCGCGAAGGCGGCGGCGTCGAGCGCGAGATGCGCGGCGAAGGTCGCGAACGCCTCGGACCCGGCCATGCCCGTTACCGGAAGCTCGAGGTAGTCGGTCCCGGCCTGGGCCTCGAAGCGGCGCCGGGCGAACGTGACCAGCTCCGCGATGTTCCGGGCGTCGGGCAATGCCGAGCGCAGGCCCTCGCAGAAGCGCGCGAAGTGGTGGCCGATCGCCGGCGCCGAGAGCGTCGACAGGTTGTCGGCGCCCGCCTCGCAGAAGTCGCGGATGTCGTCGGCTGCGGGGACCGGCGTGCACGCGTAGCAGCCGTCGGTGGTACCGACCGCGAGATAGGCGCGACACACGCCCACCTCGGGACGCAGGCACGGCGAGTGGATCTCGAGGCTGTCGAAGCCATCCGAATCGACAACGAGATCGATCGCGGCGGCGCCGGTCTCGTCCGCGACGCGTTGCAGCAGGAAGTCCTTGATCCAGACGCCGGGGTGGTACAGCTCCGGCTGATGTCCTGTCACGACGACGAGCCCGGGCTCGCCCTCGACCGGGCGGACGGGCACTCCAAGACGCGACGAGAACGAGACCGCGCGCTCGAGCGCCTCGCGACGCGCGAGCCTGCGCAGCGCCGCGACCGGGACGCCGCACAGCGTCGCGTCCCAGGAAGCTGCGAGGCGGGACCCCTCGCGCGCAAGGGCGCCCCACTGATCGAAATCGGGACGGGTGACGACCTCTCCGTGCCCCGACGGCAAGGTCTGGCGGACGCGGGCCACTAGACCAGGTCCCTGATGTCGCGGATGCCGATCTCCTCGCGCGAGAAGAACGGCTCGCCTCCCTGTGTCCCGATCAACGCTCCCCACACAGCGGCCTGGCCCGTCACCCACTCGAGCACGCCACGGTTGGCCGTCTCCGCGCCGAACTGGGATTCGTAGCAGGCCAGGGCCGCGGCCTTGACCGGAAGCTCGTCGGTCACGTCCACGATGAAGGAAGGCTTCGCCACCAGACGCAGGTGCACGGCGAAGTAGTGGTACACCCGTGCCGGGAAGTGCGGCTCTCCGGACATCTCGGTCTTGACGAACTTGGCGTAGAAGCGCGCCGCCTCGACGATCGCCGAGGCGGCGACATGGTCGGGGTGAGCGTCGATCGGATACGGCGCGAAGAGCACGCGCGGCCGATGTTCGCGGATCACCTCCGCGAGGAGCGTGCGCGCCGTTACCGTGTCAGCCAGCTCGCGGTTCACGAGCGGCAGCAGTATCCGGCTCTCCACGCCGAGAGCCTTGGCCGCCGAAGCCGCTTCAACCACCCGACGCTCGTGGGTGCCGTGTGGGGTCGGCTCGCCGTCGGTGAGATCGACCATCACGACCTCCAGCCCCTGCGCGACCATCTTCGCGACCGTCGCGCCCATGCCGATCTCGACATCGTCCGGGTGCGCCCCGATGCAGATGACGTCAGCCATCGCTGTTCACCTCTCCGTTCGCGGCCGGGGCGGCCTCGCCGAGCGCCCGCTCCCAGACCTGCAGGTAGTACGCCGTGCGGCGTGCCGGATCGTCCAGGTCGTGTCCGAACGACCGGTCGTGGTCCATGTAGATCCGCTCCACGGGCATCTCACAGACGGTGAGGCCCGCCTTCCATGCCCGCGCCCAGAACTCCAGCGGCATCGCGTAGCCGGTCTCGTCGATCTGCACGCGCCGCAATGCGGCCGCTCGATAGGCTTTGAAGCCGCAGAACGCGTCCGTCAGCCCCCATCCGGTCACTTCGTTGATGAGGCCGGTGATGCGCGTGTTCACGACGCGGCGGTCAGGCGGCACCACGCCGGCCGAACCGCTGGCCGGCAGGTAGCGGGAGCCGGAGACGATGTCCGCGCCGCACCGGGTGAGTTCGGTGCAGAACTCGGTGATGTGCCGGGGCTCGTGCTGGCCGTCGCAGTCCATCGTGATGATCGTCTCGGCCCCGAGACACAGAGCCGTGGCGAACCCGCTGCGCAGCGACGCGCCGTAGCCTCGATTCTGCCCGTGGCTCACCAGCATCACGTCGTGACGCGCCGCCACGAGCGAGGCGGTGCCGTCGGTTGAACCGTCGTCCACCACGACGACCTGGCCGTCGAACCGCATGCGCACGGCGTCGATCACTCCGGCGACCGTCGCCTCTTCGTTGTAGACGGGCATCACCACGCAGGTCGCATCCGAACACCCTCCGCTCATGCGTGCTGCTCCCCCAAGGACGCAGACGGACCGGGTGCGGCCGGAGCCACGACCCGGAAGCTCGTGGTGACGCGCACTTGCGGGCCCAGCGTCCCCTTGACGGAGCAGTACTTCGTCTCGGAGAGCTCGATCGCGCGCGCGACCGCCGCGTCGGGGATGTCGACTCCGATCACGACGTACTCGAGGTCGATCTCCTTGTAGTAGTGCGGGAAGCCGTCCATGTAGGGCTCTCCCGTGACCTTGATCTCCACGCCCCGGACATCGAGCCGCTTCTTCTCGAGCACGCTCACGACGTCCATCGCGGTGCACCCCGCGAGCCCGTAGAGCACGAGCTCTATCGGACGGATGCCCGTTCCTTCGCCGGCTCCGTTCGAGGGACCGTCCATGACGATCCCATGGCCCTTCTCGTCCCAGCCGACGAACTGCCTGCGCTCGACCCATCTCACGTGAACGGTGTCCACGGGTGTCCTCCTCGTATCGTTCGGACGCCGGCGCACGACCGACGCTTCCATTATCCCCCTCGGCCGCGTCCACGGGACGCGAAGGCGCCCGCGGCACGGCCGCGGGCGCCTTCCAGCAAGCTGCAGGCCGCCGCGGATCAGCCCTGGAGCGGTCGCCCGAGCATCGCGGCGAGTTCCCGCGGCTCCTTCGCCTTGCTGATCGCCTCGTCGAAGGTGACCAACCCTGCCGTGAGCAGCTGCTTGATGTGCTGGTCGAGGGTCTGCATTCCCACGGACTGTGCTCCGTGGATGATCGTCGGCATCTGATGGGTCTTGCCCTCCCGGATGAGGTTCGAGATGGCCGGCACCCCCAGCATGATCTCCATCGCCATGGTGCGCGACACTCCGTCGGCGGAGCGCAGGAGAACCTGCGAAAGCACCCCTTCCAGCGTCGCCGAGAGCTGCATCCTGATCTGCTGCTGCTGGTGCGGCGGGAACACGTCGATGATGCGGTCGACGGTCTCGGGGCCGCCCGTCGTGTGCAGGGTGGCGAGTACGAGGTGTCCCGTCTCGGCCGCGGTGATGGCAGCCGAGATCGTCTCGAGGTCCCGCATCTCGCCAACGAGGATGACGTCCGGGTCCTGGCGCAGGACGCGGCGCAGCGCCGACGCGAACGAGCGCGTGTCGGCGCCGATCTCGCGCTGGTTGACGTAGGCCTTCTTATTGCGGTGCATGAACTCGATCGGGTCCTCGAGCGTGACGATGTGGACCGGCCGGGTCGCGTTGATGTGGTCGATCATCGCGGCGAGCGTGGTCGACTTGCCCGAGCCGGTCGGCCCGGTGACGAGCACGAGCCCGCGTGGCCGCTCCGCGAGGAAACGGCAGACCTTCGGAAGGTGCAGGTCGTCGAGGGACGGGATGCTCAGGGGGATGCAGCGGAAGACCGCACCCATCGAGTTGCGCTGCTGGAAGACGTTGCACCGGAACCGGGAAAGACCGGGGATCGAGTACGCGAAGTCCAGCTCGAGCTCGGCGTCGAAACGGCGCCGCTGCTCTTCCGACAGGAGCGCCAGGATCAGGTCCTGTGTGTCCTTGGGCGTCAGCGGTTCGCAGTTCTCAACCGGGTGGATCTCCCCGCGGATGCGCAGGCCCGGAGGGCTGCCGGCGGTCAGATGGAGATCGGAGCCTTCGCGATCGAGAAGGAGCCGAAGCAGGTCGTCGACGTTCAGGTCGTCGGAGCGCGACCCCGGCTTGACCGGACGTGCGCTGGCGGCGATGCGCGGGTCGGCGGGGACTGAGGGGGTCCCCGCGGTCTGCGTCGATGATGCGGGGGGCTTCGTCGCCACCCTTCGGATCGCCGCGAGGATCTCTGAAGGATCCGCCCCGGAAGCGAGCACGCCGACCGCCCCGGCGTCGTGGGCGCGGACCTCCGCGACTTCGTCGGCCGTACCGGCGAGCATGACGATCTGCGCGCCCTCCAGTTCCGCGTTGTCGCGCAGCTTGGCGCAGAGCAGGTAGCCGTCGTCATCCGGGATCTCAGCGTCGACGAGGATGACGTCGGGATGCTGCGAGGTCGCGATCGCCGTCGCGCGCGCACCCGACATCGCCGACAGCACCGCGATCTCCGGCGCCTTGGCCGCGCAGTAGGCCTGGATCCGTTCGAACAGCGACAGGTCGTCGTCGACGACGAGCACCTTGATAGCAGCCACGATCGGTCCTTCCTTAAAGGATCGTCCCCCCACCCACCGTGCGCGGCTGGGCCGCCCGCGGTGGGCCACCCGTCTAGTATCGGCTTGTCGGCGCCGCAGGTGAAGCCCGGGATCTTCCCCGCTTTCCCCGTGCCGTACAATGGCCGTCCATACGACGAGAGGCTCACATGGCCGCGCTACACGGACTACACCTCGACGGACTCGCCCACGGCGGCGCCGCGGTCGGGCGAGCCGACGACGGCCGCGTCGTCTTCGTGAAGGCCGGCTGTCCGGGCGATGTGGTCGATCTCGAGATCACCGCTGACCACGGCCGCTATCTCGAGGGCTCCATCACGACCATCGTCACGCCGTCCGCCGACAGGCGTACCCCTCCGTGTCCGTACTTCGGTCGCTGCGGTGGCTGTCAGTGGCAGCACATCTCCTATGCGGCGCAGGCCGAGGCCAAGCGCACACAGGTCGCGGACAGCCTGACCCGGATCGGGAGGATCGAAGGGGTCGAGGTCGCACCGACCGTCAGCGGTCCCTCGCCCTACGGCTACCGCAACCGGCTCGAGCTTCGGGTCGGCACGCGCGCCGACGGCTCGCCCCTCATCGGCATGACCGCTGCCGGGACGGACGAGATCGTCCCCATCGACGCCTGCCTCCTCCTGCCGGACCGCGCCCGGAAGACGCCGCGCGCGATCGCCGGCGCGCTGCGCTATCTGGGCGGCCGCGCCGATCTCGGCATCGACCGCGTCGCGATCCGGGTGGCGGCGCGCACTCGGGACCTGGAGATCGACCTCTGGGGCCCGCCGGGCGCGTTCCCGCGCCACGCGGTGGCCAAGACGCTCGCGGACGCGGTCAAGGCGACCTGCGTCACGCGCGTGCTCGTGAAGGGCGACGCCCGGGAGCGGGCCGACCTCAAGGTCGAGGTGCTCTCAGGCCGCGGCTTCTGGCACGAGCGGATGGGCGAGTACGACTACAAGGTGTCCGCCCCGAGCTTCTTCCAGGTCAACACCGTGCTCGCCGAGACGCTGGTCACGATGGTCCTCGAGAGTCTCGGCGCCGACGGGTCCGACCGCGTGCTGGACCTCTACGCCGGAGCGGGCACGTTCACGCTGCCCCTGGCCGAGGTCGCCGGAGAGGTCGTGGCGATCGAGGGCGCGGGCTCAGCCGTGCGGGACCTCCGGGCGAACCTGGAGTCGGCCGGGGTGTGGGCCGACGTCATGCCCGGAGACGCCGCTCGCGCGCTCGCCGACGCGGGACACTTCGACCTTGCGGTCGTCGACCCTCCGCGCGCCGGCATGACCGAGGCGGTACTGAAAGGCCTCGTCGCGACGGGCGCGCACCGGATCTGCTACGTGTCGTGTGACGCGGCCACGCTCGGACGGGACGCGCGCGCACTGATAGCGGCCGGCTACCGGCTGACCTCGGCCACTCCGATCGACCTGTTCCCCCAGACGTGGCACGTCGAGACGGTCGCCGTCTTCGAGCTGGCCTCTCCTGAGGGCTAGACCAGTCGGCCGACCTGCGGGAAGTCCGTCACGTGCACGTCGTGCGGCGCGTCGTCCTGCTCCGCGGTGAGGTCGTGCCCCGCGGCGTGCATGCCCTCGTGGTCTCCGCCGGTCCACATCGGCGAGTCGCTCAGGTCGTAGACCGACCCTTCGTAGGCGACGTAGACGGCACGCCCGTCATGGCCGTCGAACGTGGCCAGCTCCTCCGTGGTGAAGTCCTTCATGTCCGTCCGTCCTCTCTCGTTGGGGCGACGCCGGCGGCCCGTGCAGGGCGCCGAACCGCACGTCTCTAATCTACCCGAGACGTCGCGGCGCGCACCCGTATCCCGATGCCGGGTGCTACGATTCTCGCCACCCCATCCGAACCGGAGGTCCCATCGTGCGACTGCGCGGCATACTCTTCGATCTCGACGGGACCCTGCTCGACCTCGACCTGGATGCGTTCCTGCGTCGCTACTTCTCCGCCTTGGGGGCGGCCGCGGCCCCCCACTTCCCGGGCGTCGACCTGATGCCGGCGGTCCTGGCATCGACCTCGGCCATGCAGCGCCCGCACCCGGGCGCGACGAACAAGCAGGTCTTCGACCGCGACATCCTCGAGCGCACCGGCATCGACATGGACGCTGACTGGGGAGTCTTCGAGGAGTTCTACCGCGACGTGTTCCCCACTCTGGGCGATGGGTACGGGCCCGTTCCGGGGGCGCGCGAGGCGATCGCGCAGGCCCAGGCGCTCGGTCTCAGGGTCGCGGTAGCGACGCAGCCGATCTTCCCCCTCGCAGCGATCAGGCATCGGCTGGCGTGGGCGGGGCTCGCGGATGTCGCCTTCGACGCGGTGACCACCTACGAGACGATGTTCGCCTGTAAGCCGTACGCCGCGTACTTCCAGCAGACAGCGGCGATGATCCGCTGCGAACCGGGTGAGTGCCTGATGGTGGGAGACGACCGGGGCATGGACATGCCGGCTTCGGCCGTGGGGATGCGGACGTTCTACGTGGGCGACGACGCCGGCGCGCCCGCCGACCATCGCGGGACGATGGCGGACCTCTCGGCGCTGCTCAGGCGAGAGGGCCGCTAGCTCTTCTCGGCGAGCAGCGTGATGAGTGCGACCCACGCGCCATCGAGGCGCTGGTCGTAGGAGTAGGAGACCCGGCCGCGCGTCTCGCGGCGAAGCTCCATCTGATAGCCGAGGCCGGCTGGCTCGGAGTCCGTGATGACGACCACCGTCTCGGTCGCCCCCAGCGAGAGCAGCTGGTCGACCGTGGCCATGATCAGCGGGCGTCGAAGCGCGGGCGTCAGCGCCCTCACATCCATCACCAGCCGCGGTCCCTGAACGGACACCCAACACCTCCGTGCTGCTCCCCTGCCGGCGCTCCCCCTGCGGCGCATGCCCTGCATCATACGACAAACGTGACCATGGTTCGCCAGTGCGCGTTCGCGCATGCGGACAATGGGGCAAAACCACCGGACAAGCACGACTGGGTATTGTGCCCACGGCCTCGAAGCCGCAGACTTCTATCTGCATGGGCAGGTCGCGACAACGGTGTCGTGAGGGGGCAGGTCATGATCTTCAACCACGTCGGTCGAGTGGGCGTCCGGCAGCGCGCGAGCGCTCGCCTTTCGTCGGCCATGCCACCCGCTCTGCTCACTGCTTGACCGGGCGCTCGGGCAGGTCTGCCCGCCGGTGCCTGGCCTCGTCCGATCGTTTTGTGCGAACCACGTCACGTCGCCGTCCTGCCGTCCCCACCGGGGAACGGCCGGGGCGGCGTTCCTGTGTCGTGATGCGCACTCTGTGAAGGCCGGTTTCCAAAGAACGGGAAGGAGGGGCTCGAACCGGTTTCAGGCCTCGCGGTGCTCCGAAGAGCCTGCGTCGCCCAAACCAACGAATCTGTCCGAATCTTGGTTCGTGTCGTCAACGCAAGGAGGTGTATGGGATGGCGCAAGAAGCGCGAGCAGAGTTCACCGAACTCCTCGCAGCGCGGGGCGTTTCGCGTCGTGACTTCCTGAAGTACTGCGGATCCGTGGCAGCGCTCCTGGGGATGTCAGAGATGTACGCTCCGCAGATCGCCGCTGCCGTAGGCAAGCTCCAGCCGGCTCTGTGGATGGCTCATGGTCTGTGCACGGGTTGCACCGAGTCCATGGCACAGGTCGACAATCCTGACGTACCGACCGTGGTCCTCGACCTTCTCTCCGTGAACTACTGGGAGACCGTCATGGCCGCCGCTGGCACGCAGGCCGAAGACAACGTCGCGGCGACCGTCGCCGCGGGCGGTTACGTCCTCATCGTCGAGGGTTCCGTCATGCTCGGCGAGAACGGCAACGTTCTCCGCATCGGCGGCAAGCCCGGTATCGAAGAGCTGAAGACCGTGGCCGCGAAGGCCGCAGCCGTCATCGCCGTGGGTTCATGCGCGGTCGACGGCGGATGGGTCGCCGGAGCCCCGAACATCGCGAACGCCACCGGCGTCTCGAAGTTCCTGAAGGACAGCGGCATCAACGTGCCCGTCATCAACCTGCCGACCTGCCCTGTCAACCCGGAATGGGTCGTCGCGATGCTCGTCGACGTCCTGCTCATGGGTGAGCTGGCCGACGGTTCCATTCTCAAGAAGCTCGACGACATGGGTCGCCCCAAGCTGATCTTCGGCTCGACGATCCACGACAACTGCCCCCGTCGCGGCCACTTCGAGAACGGCGAGTTCGTCGTCTTCGGCAGCCCGACCCAGGCCGCTGACGAAGCCGCCGGCTGGTGCCTGTATCAGATGGGCTGCAAGGGCCCCACGACGCAGACGAACTGCCCGCTCGTGCGTTGGAACCACCGCTCTTCATGGTGCGTCGAGGCCGGCTCCCCCTGCATCGGTTGCGGGAACGCCAACCCGATCACCGGCGGTCCGGGCAACTGGTTCGACGCGAGCGCGCCGTTCCTGACCCGTCACGCTGACGTCCGCCTGCCCGGCATCGGCGGCGTCCAGCCGTCGACCATCGGCGCGGTCGTCGGTGGCGTCGCAGCTGTCGGCCTCGTGGCCCACGGCCTCGGCTCTGCGGCCAAGGGCCGCGTCAAGGGCGTTCCGACCGAGACCCAGAAGGTCCACGATGCCAAGATGGCCTCGAAGGGTGGCGATAAGTAATGGCACGAGTAACGATCGATCCCGTCACCAGGATCGAGGGACATCTTCGCGTCGAAGTCGAAGTCGACAACGGCGTGATCAAGGACGCTTGGGTCTCCGGCGGTCTGTACCGCGGCATGGAGACGGTCCTGCTCGGCCGCGCTCCCGCGGACGCCTTCTACGTTGCGCAGCGCATCTGCGGCGTGTGCCCGATCTCTCACGGCCATGCTTCGACGATGGGCTCTGAGGCCGCGATGGGGATCAAGATCCCGAACAACGCGCGCATCATCCGCAACATCATCGAGGGCGCAGAGGCTCTGCACAGCCACATCCTGTGGTTCTACACGCTGACGGCCCTCGACTACGTCGACGTCGTCTCCGCTCTGTCCGCGAACATCGCCGACACCTACGCCCTCGCTGAGGCCGCAGGCACGTCGACGGCGGACTTCGGCGCCATCCAGAAGCGCCTCAAGGGCTTCGTCGAAGGCGGCCAGCTCTCCATCTTCACCAACGGCTACTGGGGTCACCCCGCGATGAAGCTGTCGCCCGAGCTGAACCTCATCGCCGTCGCCCACTACCTCGAGGCCCTGGAGATGCAGTCCGAGGCCGCCGCGATCATCGCGGTCATGGGCGGGAAGTTCCCGCACTTCATGACCTCGCTGCCCGGCGGAACGGTCTGGATCCCGACCGAGCAGAAGCTGGACGACATCTACTTCAGGTGGCAGAAGGTCAGCAACTGGATCAACGGAGCGATGATCCCGGACACGATCGCGATCGCCGCCCAGTATCTCCCCCTCGCCGGCTACGGCAAGGGCGTCGGAAACTACCTCGCGTGGGGCGTCTACGACGACAAGAGCATGGACCCGACCAAGCGCGCCATGCCTCGCGGCATGCTCATGGGTGGACTCACCCTCACGCAGCCGGATCCCGCCAAGATCAAGGAGTACATCGACCACTCGTGGTACGAGTCTGGCGACGGCCTCAACCCCTCCGTGGGTGAGACGAAAGCCAAGTTCGATGCCTACAGCACCGATGCCAAGTACTCCTGGGTCAAGGCACCGCGTTACGACGACAAGCCCGTCGAGGTCGGCCCCCTGTCCCGCATGCTGGTCGCGTACGTCGCCGGCGATCCGGACGTCAAGGGTCTCGTCGACTTCACGCTCGCCGCGCTGGGCAAGGCTGCCGGCGCCGCGGGCCCGCTCCCTGTCACCGCACTCCAGTCGCTCCTCGGCCGCGTCGGCGCCCGTAACCTCGAGGCCGCCTTCGTCGCCAAGAAGATGGGCGCTTGGATCACCGAGCTCATCGACGCGGTCAAGGGTGGGGACTCCACGTACTTCGTGGACAAGAGTGGCGAGGGCGAAGGCGCGGGCCTCTGGGAGGCTCCCCGCGGCGCGCTCGGCCACTGGGTCGGCGTCAAGGGTGGCAAGATCTCCAGCTACCAGGTCGTCACGCCGTCCACGTGGGACTGCTCGCCTCGCGACAAGAACAATGTCCGCGGCCCGATGGAAGAGGCGCTCGTAGGCACGCCGATCGCCGATCCGACCAAGCCGCTCGAAGCGCTGCGCATCGTGCACAGCTTCGATCCTTGACTCGGATGCGGGGTTCACGTGATTGAACCCAAGACCGGCAAGCAGTCGTTTGTGATGTCCAAGCCCACTGGTAGGTGATGCAGATGTCGCACGAAGGGCATTACCGTGAGGCACACCCGTTGATCTTCGTGGTCACCCACTGGATCAACCTCGTGTGCATGATCGGCCTCGCCTTCACGGGCTTCTACATCCACTACCCGTTCTTCGCCGGGTTCATGTACGGCGCCCGGGCCATCCACTTCCTGCTGATGTTCGTCATCATCATCAACCTGGCATGCCGCATCATCCTGGCCTTCTGGGTCAAGACGGCGAACCAGCTTGGAACGCGTGAGACGGATATCGACCTGAAGAACTGGCTCCCGCAGAAGGAGAACAAGTACCAGTTCATGGAGACCGTGAAGTACTACACGTTCTTCCGCAACACGCGAGTGATCTCGGCCAAGTACGGTGCGCTCCAGAAGATCGCGTATCTGGCCACGCCGATCATCACCCTCTTCATGGCGTACACCGGCTTCGCGCTCTACACGCCGGCGCACTCCTGGGCGATCTGGCCGTTCTTCGCCGCAGGCGTCAGCTTCTTCGGAGGCGCCATGGGCATCAGGATCGCTCACTACTTCGGTATGTGGGTCGTCATCCTGTTCACGATGGTCCACGCGTACCTCGCGGCCATCGACGGCTTCAAGCCGCTGTGGGGCCTCATCTTCCTGTGGAGAGAGACGCCGGGAGACGAGCACTAGTACTCGGTCGCGCGTCGCGCCCGTTGCGGCATGCGGTGACGAAGGGCCCGGGAGCATCGAGCTCCCGGGCCCTTCCCTCTCCCCGCGGCGGCAGGATTCAGGCCGTCCGCGTCGAATACGGGAGTCAGAGCGGAACTGACCTGCGCGCCGGAACGTGAGCGGAGTTCGCACCGTCCCGTCGGCAGACTACGGAACGCACCCTGGGGGATGATCATGCTCGCCGAACGCGCACTCACCGCTGTCATGCGCCCGCTCAGCCGCTGGTACACCGCGCACGAGCCCGTGGACGGCGCGCAGATGCCGGCCCCCGTCGCGGGCAAGAGCTATCTGCTCTACGCGCACGTGCCCTTCTGCGAGCGGCTGTGCACCTACTGCTCGTTCAACCGGTTCCTCTTCAACGAGGACATCGCCGTGCGGTACTTCTCCGACCTGCGCGAGGAGATGCGCATCGCGGCGGGCCTGGGGTACCACTTCGGCTCGCTGTACGTCGGCGGAGGCACGCCCACGATCCTCGTCGACGAGCTGTGCAAGACGATCGACCTGGCTCGCGAGCTGTTCCACATCCGCGAGGTCTCGGCAGAGACGAGCCCGAACCAGATCGGACCCGAGCTCGCCGCGCAGCTCGAAGGGCGCGTCGACCGCATGTCGGTCGGCGTCCAGAGCTTCGACAACGGGCTGCTCCGTCAGATGGACCGTCACGAGAAGTACGGGTCGGGCAAGGAGCTGTTCGAGATCATCTCGAACAGCCGCGACCTCTTCCACTCGCTGAACGTCGACATGATCTTCAACTTCCCGTCCCAGACCGAGGCGATGCTGCGCCGCGATGCGCAGTTGCTGAAGGAGACGGGCTGCAACCAGATCACGTTCTATCCGCTCATGGCCTCGCCGGGGCAGGCGCGCGCGCTGTCGCAGCAGATCGGCCGCGTGGACATGACCCGCGAGAAGCGCTTCTACGACCTCATCGACGAGGAGCTCACCGGACCGTTCGAGCACTCGAGCGCCTGGACCTACTCCAAGGAGAAGGGCGGGATGATCGACGAGTACATCGTCGACTACCCCGAGTACCTGGGCATCGGCTCGGGGGCCCAGTCCTTCCTCGACGGGCGGCTCTACACGAACACGTTCTCGCTCAACGACTACGCGGAGCGGGTGCACGCGGGACGTCTGTCGGTGACGCAGCGTGGGAAGCAGTACTCACAGCGGGACATGATGCGCTACCGGTTCGTGACCGACCTGTTCGGCCTGCGACTCGACAAGCGGCGGTTCATCGCCGACTTCGGCACCAGCGTCGAACGCGGTCTGTGGGGCGAGATCCAGTTCATGCGCGCCGTGGGCGGCTTCGATCGCGACGACGACGAGTGCCTCACGCTGACGCGCACCGGGCGCTATCTGCTCGTCGTCATGATGCGCGAGATGCTGACGGGGTCGAACCGCTTGCGCGACGAGGCCCGGGCGGCTTTGCCCGCCCACGAGCGCGCGCTGTTGCTCGAGAGCACGCCGCTGGAGGTCGCGCAGGGCCTCGCCGGCTGACGCACGGCGGCCCTCCTCGTTCCGGGAGGCGCAGGGCGGTCGCCGCCGTGCGCTAGAATCGTCGTCACCCGTCCCCGCCTTCGAGGAGGTCTCTTGAGCGTCGAGCGCATAACCGTCATGGGCATCGGCAACCCCCTGATGATGGACGAGGGCATCGGCATCCGCGTGATGGAGGTCATGATGGGGACGCTGCGGTTCCCCGACAACGTGACGCTCATCGACGCCGGCACGATGGGCATGGGGATCCTGAACCTGTTCAAGGCGTGCGACTACCTGCTGGTCATCGACGCCGTCGACGGGACCGGGGAGGCGCCGGGGACGGTCGTGCGCCTCTCGCCCGAGGACCTGGCGCCCAATCAGATCAAGCACTCGATGCACGACGTACGTCTGGTCGACGTTCTCGAGGCGGCGATGCTGATGGGCTGCAAACCGCATGCGGACTGCATCGGCATCCAGATCGCCGACATGGGCGCCGTGAAGATCGGACTGACGCCCGACGTGGAGGCGGCGGTGCCCGCCGCAGTCGCCGCGGCGCTCGAGATCCTGGCCGAGCGCGGCGTCACCGCGACCATCGCTGAGAGCCCCTCAGACGAGGGAGACATCCTCGAGGCCATCCGCACGTTCTCGACCGTGCGCGGCCCCTCACAGGGCGCCTAGGGGCCTTCCCGGCGGTGTCGCCGGACCCGGATCAGCCGCGCAGGGCCGCCCGAAGGGCGCTCGCGATGCCCGCGGCGTCCAGGCCCTCGCGCGCGTAGAGATCCCGCGACGTGCCCGACGACCGGTAGCCGTCCACTCCCAGCCGCAGCAGCTGCGTCGCGCGACCGTGCAGCGCGAGCCATTCGGCGACCGACGCCCCGAGTCCCGTGCGGACGTTGTGGTCCTCCACGGTCATGACGAGCGGGGCCTGCATGAGGCGGTCCATGGCGTCCTCATCGAGGTCCAGGGGGCAGGAGGCTACCGCAACGGCCACGTGCAGGCCTTCGGCCCGCAGGGCGTCGGCGGCGCTCACAGCGGCACCCGATGGGGTGCCCATCACGAGCAGCGACGCGTCCGCTCCCTCCCGCACGACGTCGATCGCGCCGTACTCGAAGGCGTAGGTCCCTGCGAAGAGCGGCTCGCCAGCAGAGTCAACGATCACCGGGAGTTTGCTCCGCCCCATCGCGATCGCGACGCATCCCGGCATGGCCGCGGCCGCGCGTACCGCCCGGTCTGTCTGGTTCGGGTCTGCCGGCACGATCACCTTCCACCCGAAGGCGTTGCGCAGCGCTCCCACGTAGTCGAGGCTCTGATGCGTCTTGCCGTCCTCCCCAACGTCCAGCCCGCAGTGGGTCAGGGCGACCTTGAGGTTCGCCTCGTTGATGTCGTTGAGCCGCTGCTGGTTGTAGACCTCGTCGCATCCGAAGACGCCGAAGTCAGCCCAGAAGGCCAGGACACCGTTGACCGAGGCGGACCCCGCCGCGGTCGCGGTGTTGTGCTCCCCCACCCCGCACTCGATGAACGCCTCCGGCAGCGCGGCGGCGAACTCCTCCGTCTTCACCGAGACCGCGAGATCGCAGTCGAACACCGCCACAGGCAGCGCCGGGTCGGCCTGCGCCAAGTCCAGGAGCGCACGCCCCCAGGCCGAGCGGTCGTCGGTGACCACATCCCGTGCGTAGGTGCGCGGGGTCCCGAGCGCCGTTGCGAGGACGGGCGCCTGGAAGGTCGCAGGACGCGTGGCCGGAGGCGCGGGGCGCCGCTCGGCCGCGCGTGCGAACCAGAGTGCGTCGAGCCCAAGCTCCGCCATGGCGCGCTCGTACTCGTCGGTCTTCAACCCACGACCATGGAACTCGGGGTCGTCTTCCATGAAGGAGACGCCCTTTCCGATGATCGTGTGTGCCAGCACGGCATGGGGCCGGTCGCCGTCGGCGCGGGCCGCCGCCACCGCCGCATAGAGCGCGGCCGTGTCGTGCCCGTCCACGTCGGCGACGGCCCACCCGTCCGCTGCGAAGCCCGCGGCCACATCGACCGGCATGACCTCGCCGGTGTGACCGGAGATCTGCACCCGGTTGAGGTCCACGACGACGGTGAGGTCGCACAGGCGGTACTTGGCGGCGAGACGCCGCGCCTCACCGACCTGGCCCTTCATCTGCTCGCCGTCGGACATGGCCACGAAGGTATGCCAGCTCCCGCCCGACGTGCGTGCGGCGAGTGCGGAGCCGACCCCGGCCGAGAGCCCCTGACCCAGGTTGCCGCTCGACCACTCGACACCCGGCACCGAGCGCTCGACGTGACCTTCGAAGATCGAGCCGGCCTGCCGGAAGTGCGCCACGGCGTCCTCGAGCTCGAAGAACCCGTTGTCCGCAAGGGTGCAATAGACGCCCGGTGACGTGTGGCCGTGGCTGATGAAGACGCGGTCGCGGGCCGTCCACGCGGGCTCGTCGGGGCGCAGGTCCGCGTAGCCGTAGAGGACCTGATAGAGCTCCAGAGACGACATCGAGCCGCCGGGGTGCCCCGATGCGGCCAGCGATGTCATCGTCAGGATGGCGCCGCGCAGGACGCGCGCCCGCTGCGCCAGCCGGGCGACGTCCGAAGTGTCGAGTCGAGGCGACTTGAATCCGCGTTCGGTCACTGCGGGCTCCTTCGTTGCGCTGCGCGGTCTCTGACGGGCGTCCTGCACCTGAAGTATGCCCGAGCGGGACGCAGCCCTAGTGGGTGCGACGCCCCGGGGCCGCCGCCGTGTCCTCTTCGAGCACGATCCCGAGGTCCGCGAGGACCTTGGTGACCGCCCGCTCGCCGCTCTCGATGCAGTTGGGCACTCCCACACCACGATACGCGCCGCCGGCCACGGCGAACCCCGGGATGCGGGTCGAGCGGTGCTCGATCTCATCCACGCGGTCGAGGTGGCCGAGCGTGTACTGCGGCATGCCCCGGTTCCAGCGATAGACGCTGGCGAAGACCGGCTGCGCGTCGGGGTCCATCTTCAGCAGGTCGACGATCTGCGCCCTCACCGTCTCGATGAGCTCGGCGTCGCTCTTCTCGAGGAGATGCTGGTTGCGCGGTCCGCCGACGAAGCCTCGGAGCAGGACCCGTCCTTCGGGCGCCCGATCGGGCCACTTGGAGGACGACAGGGTGACCGCCAGCAGAGGACGCTTCTCGACCATGGGCGAGAGGATGCCGAACCACTTCAGGTCGGACGGGCAGTCCTCGGCCCGGAAGGCCATCGGGACCGTCGCCGACGAGGAGTACGGGATCGACGCCAGCAGGCCGGCGACCTCGGCATCGACGCCGCACGCCAACTCCGCCGCCGCCCATCCCTCGGTCGCCACGATGACGGCATCCGCCTCGAGGGCCTGACCGTCGGACAAGCTTACGCGCCAGCGGTCGCCCGATCGCTCCAGGGAGGTCACGCGCACGCCGGTGGTGATCCGCTCCCGGCCCACCGCGTCGGCCATGCCGTCGGTGAGCCGCTGCATCCCGCGATGGAAGGTGTTGAAGAACGCCCACGGCTTGGCGCCGGGCTTCGGCGGGTACTTCCGGCGCATCTCCTCACGCTTCTTGCGTTCGTTGAGGAACCCGCGGATCACGGAGCCGAACTGCTGCTCCATCTCGAGGAAGTTCGGGAAGGTGGCCGCCAGGGACATCTCGCCCGGGTCTGACGCGTGTACGCCCCCGACGAGCGGCTCGGCGAGGCGGTCGAGCGACTCGCGGCCCATGCGGCGGACGACGAAGCTCTCGAGCGTCTCGTCGTGGTCTTGCGCGGTCTCACCCTCGGCCCAGACGCTCTTCCTCGGCAGGAACCAGTCGAGCGCCATGCGGAACTTCGCGGACCACGAGTAGAGCGAGGTCGTCGCGAGAGGGACGAGCTTGGTCGGGGCGAACATCATGATGCCGTCCGGCATCTCGACCAGACGCCTCCCCTTCACGATCAGCGTCTTCTTGTTCTCCTCACGTGCCGGCACCATCTCGTCCGCGATGCCGACCATCCGTGCGATGCGCGCGATGGCGGGCTTCCCCGACACGAACGCGTCCGAGCCGCCGTCGACCACGTACTCGCAGCCCTCGGCATCGCGCAGGATGTCCGTGGCCAGCTTGCCTCCGAGACGGTCGTCCTTCTCGATGACCACGCAATCCACGTCGGCGCCCGCGGCCGCCGCGCGGCGGACCTTGTACGCCGCTCCGAGACCCGCGGCGCCGCCGCCGATGATGATGACCTTCTTCACGCGTCCGTCCTTCCCTGTGCGCCGCCGCGACGGCCGCCGCTAGCGCGTGCGCTTCTCTTCCACGACATCCTCGGCAAGCGCGATGCCGAAGTCGTCGAGCACCTTGGTGACCGCGCGCTCGCCGCTCTCCAGCGCGTTCGGCACGCCGACGCCGCGGTAGGCGTTGCCCGCGAGCGCCAGGCCTGCGACGCCTGCTTGGAGCCGCTCGATCTCGTCGACCCGGTCGAGGTGCCCGACGGTGTACTGCGGCATGCCGCCCGGCCAACGGAAGATCTTCGCGTAGCGGGGGCGGGCGTCGGCCTTGACGCCGATCAGGTCCACCATCTGCGACCGGGCGAGCTCGATCAGCTCCTCGTCGCTCTTCAGCAGCACGCCCTGGTCGCGCGGGCCTCCGAGGAAGCCCCGCAGCAGGACGCGGCCCTCGGGCGCGCGATCGGGCCACTTCGAGGACATGAGCGAAACGCCGGTGAGCGAGCGCTTCTCCACCGCCGGCGTTAGGATGCCGTGCCACCTCTTGTCGAAGGGGCAGTCGGCCTCGGCGAACGCGAGGATGACGGTCGCGGACGACGAACAGGGGATCGTGCCCACGAGGTCGGCGATCGCCGGCTCGGCCTCGCGGACGAGCGCCTCCGCGGCCCACGCCTCCGCCGCGATGATGACGGCGTCGGCATCCAGCACCTCGCCGGTCGACAGCGTCACTGCCCACCGGCCGCCGTCGCGGCGAAGGGCGGTGGCCGACACGCCGGTCCGGATCCGGTCGCGCCCCGCGGCGTCTGCCATCCTATCGATGATGAACTGCAGACCGAGTTTGAAGGAGGAGAAGAACGTCCGGGGCCTGGCGCCGGGCTTGGGCGGGTACTTCCGCTTCATGTCCTCGATCATGCGCCGCTGCGCCAGGAACCCGCGCACGAGCGAGCCGTGCTTTTGCTCCATGTCGAGCAACATCGGGTAGGTGGCCGCGAGGGACATGTCCTTCGGATCCGAGCCGTTCACGCCTCCGATGAGGGGCTCGGCCAGCCGGTCGAGACACTCCCGGCCCATGCGCCTGACGACCAGGCTCTCGACGCTCTCGTCGTGGTCCTGCGCGGTCTCCCCGGGCGCCCAACGGAGTTTGCGTGGGATGACCAGGTCGAGCGCCATCCGCAGCTTGGCCGGCCACGAGTAGAGCGTCGTTGTCGCCATAGGGACGATCTTGGTGGGCGCGAACATCATGATGCCGTCCGGCATCTCGACCAGGCGTCCATCCTTGACGATGAAGGTCTTCTTGGTCTCGTCGAGTGTGCCCGTCTCCTCGTCGAAGACTCCCAGCAGCCGGGCCACGCGATGGACCGCGGTCTTGTCGGTCAGGAACGCGTCGGACCCGCCGTCGGCGATGTAGGTCCCGCCGTCCGGATCCTGCGCGATGTCGGTGTGGATCTTCCCACCGAGACGATCGTCCTTCTCGACCAGCGTGAACGACACGTCGTGCCCGGCATCGGCCGCGCGCCGGATCTTGTACGCGGCCCCCAGACCGGCGATCCCACCACCCACGATGACGACATCTACCACAGCCCGGACCAGCTCCCTCTCATAGGAACGGGCGCGCCGCAGGGGCGCGCCCGTCGTCGATGCGTGCGACGCTCAGAGCACCTTGCGGACCGCGCCCGCGAGCGCGTCGATGTACTTCGGATCGGCGTTCGGGACGGCGACTCGAACGAACTCCTTGTCGGCCGAGAGCACCCGGTCCGCGGCCTTCACGTCGAGGTCGTAGAGCGTCTCCATGTGGTCGACCGCGAACCCGACCGGGCACACGACGATCACCGCAAACCCGCCTGCGAGCGCTTCGTCGATCACATCGTCGAGATCCGGACCGACCCACGAGCCACCGCGCCGGCCCTTGCTCTGGAACGCCAGCAGCCAGGGTGCGGTCACACCCGGTCCGCCGAACGCGTCGATGCCGGGAAGCGCGTCGAAGCCGCTCGGGCCGCCCAGACCCGCGCCCGCGGCGACGGCGGCCGCGGTCTCGCGAAGCTGGTCGACGTAGGCCGGGTCGGCCTCGACGTCCGGGACGGGCAGGCTGTGTGCCGTGAAGACGATGAGTGCCTTGTTCGCGAGGATGTCGGCCTCGTGCAGCGCCTCGTTGAGGTTGTCCGCGTAGAGACCGACGAAGTCGTCGGAGCGGTGGTACGCGGCCGAGTCGATCAGGCGGACGCCTTGATGTCCCCGGAGCGCCGCACTGACGGCCTCCCGGAACGCACCCGTCGTTGCGGCCGCTTCGAACGGCGACAGCGACACGACGACGACCTGTCGCGCCCCGGATTCGACAAGACCCGCGACGGCGCCTTCGATCGAGGGCTCCGAGTGCAGCATGCCCACGGCGACGGGCATGCGCACGGGTTCGGTGGTCCGGAGGGACGCCATGGCGCCGCCCCACAAGCCGAGGGTGCCTCCATCGTCGTCGCTGACCTCGGCCAGCGGGATGCCGTTCAACGCACGTTCGAGCTGCGCGGCGATCCGCTCGGCCATGGCCGGCAACGGGGAGAACCCGCCGATCGTGAGGTACTTGCGCCGCGCCTCCGTGAGCATCTGCTCGCTCGGCTCGGCGCCCATGATCGAGCACATGAACGGCGCGACGGCATCGAGGCAGTCCGGGCCGCCGAACGCCGTGAGCAGTACTCCTGTGCGAGCCATGACCGCGCCTCAGCTCTCTGAACGGATGCGACGGGAGTGCTCGTGGACGAATCGGAGCATGGCGCGCGCCTTCTCGGGATCGCTCGTCTTGTGGATGCCGTGGCCGAGGTTGAAGATGTGTCCCGGTCTCGTCCCGACCTTCTCAAGGATCTCAACGACCATGCGCTCGAGTTCGTCGTCGGGTGCGAACAAGGCGACCGGGTCGATGTTGCCCTGGATGCCGAACCTCTCGTCGATCTGCTCGACCGCGCGGCCCATGTCCAGCCTCCAGTCGACGCCGACGACGTCGCCGCCCGCCCGCTGCACGAGGTCGAGCATCGAGGTCGCACCGTTGGCGAAGTGGATGAGCGGCACGCCGCCCTCGACGACCTCGCGGCCATGCGCGGTGACCTCGTCGATCACGCGCTTCGTGTGCGGCAGGACGCTGCGCTCGTAGTCGCGCGGCGCGACGTAGCCGACCCAGCTGTCGAACAACTGGATGACCTGAGCACCCGCGTCGATCTGGGCGTTGAGGTAGGCGATCGTCGTGTCGCCGAATTTGTCGAGCAGCGAGTCCCACGCGACCGGATCGCTCCACATGAGCGCCTTGCAGTTCTCGTAGTCGCGCGTCCCGTGGCCCTCGATCGCGTAACTCGCGAGCGTGAACGGCGCGCCTGCGAAACCGATCAGCGGCACCTTGTCCTCTAGCTCGTGACGCAGGATCTTGATGGTCTCCATCACGAAGCCCGTGTGCTCGTGCGGATCCGCGACCCGCAGCTTCGCCACGTCGGCCGCCGTGCGGATGGGGTTGTGGATGACCGGACCCTCGCCCTTCGCGAACTCGAGGTCGAGACCCATCCCCGGGAAGGAGACCAGGATGTCGGAGAACATGATCGCCGCGTCTACGCCGACGAGGTCGACGGGCTGCATGCTGACCTCGACCGCCAGCTCCGGCGTACGGCACATCTCGAGGAACCCGTGCTTCTCCCGGATGGCGCGGTACTCGGGCATATAGCGCCCGGCCTGACGCATCATCCACATCGGGGTGTACTCGGTGGGCTGGCGCCGGCAGGCGCGAAGGAACGTGTCGTCGTAGGGCATGCGTTGAGGGTCCTTCCGGGCTCGACCACGGGTGATATCGCGAGTGCTCAGTCTACCAGAGGCTTTGCATCTCCCGCCTCCCCGACGCGAGGCGGCCGCGCCCCGTGGAACGGGACGCGGCCGCCTTGAGAGTCGTCGGAACTACCTCGCGTCGGCGCCCTCGACGATGATCTTGACGATCGACGGATCCGCGAGGGTCGAGATGTCGCCGAAGCCGTCCATGTCGCGCTCCCCTGCCGCCACCTTTCGCAGGATGCGGCGCATGATCTTGCCGGAGCGCGTCTTCGGGAGCTCGGGGACGATCTGGATCCTGTCGGGCTTCGCGATCGGCCCGATCTGATCCCGGACGTGCCCCGCCAGGATGCTCTCGAGGTTCTTGGGTACATCGACGCCCGTCTTCAGGATCACGTAGGCGTAGATCCCCTCGCCCTTGATGTCGTGCGGGAATCCGACGACGGCCGCCTCGGCGACGAGGGGGTGGCTGACCAGCGCGGATTCGACCTCGGCGGTCCCCATGCGGTGTCCGGATACGTTGATGACGTCATCCACGCGGCCGAGCAGCCAGTAGGAACCGTCCTGGTCCACCCTGGCGCCGTCACCAGTGAAGTACCTGCCGGGGAAGGTCGAGAAGTAGACGTTCTTCATCAGGGTGTTCTCGGGGTCGCCCCACGTGCCGCGCATCATCCCCGGCCACGGCTTCTCGATACACAGGCGGCCGCCGGAGTTCACAGGCGTCTCGCTGTGGTCCTCGTTGAGGATGATGGGCTTGATCCCGAAGAACGGGTACGTCGCGGAACCGGGCTTCATGGGCGTCCAGCCGGGCTGGTTGGTGATCACGTGTCCGCCCGTCTCGGTCTGCCAGTAGGTGTCCACGATCGGGATCCGGCTTCCGCCGATGACCTCGTAGTACCAGCGCCACGCCTCGGGGTTGATCGGCTCGCCGACGGTACCCAGAACGCGCAGCGTGGAGAGGTCGAACTTCTTCGGCCACTCGTCTCCGGACTTCATGATGGCGCGGATGGCCGTCGGCGCGGTGTAGAACTGGTTGACCCCGTGCTTCTCGATGACCTCCCAGAACCGCCCGGGGTGCGGATAGGCGGGCGTGCCCTCGAACATGAGCGAGGTGGCCCCGACGCACAGCGGACCGTAGACGACGTAGCTGTGCCCCGTGACCCACCCGATGTCGGCCGTGCAGAAGAACACGTCCTCGTCGTGGTAGTCGAAGTTGTACTTGAACGTGATGGCCGCGTAGAGCAGGTAGCCCGCAGTGGTGTGCAGAACGCCCTTGGGCTTGCCGGTCGACCCGGACGTGTAGAGGATGAACAGCGGGTCCTCGGAGTCCATCCACTCGATCTCGCAGTGGTTGCGGATGCCGTCGGCACGGACCTCCTCGTGGTACCAGAAGTCGCGGCCCGGCTCCATGTCGACGCGGGCCCGGGCCCGCGACACGACGATGCACGACTCGACGGTCGGGCACTCGTACAGGGCCGAGTCGGAGTCGGCCTTGAGCGGGATCACGCGTCCGCCACGGATGCCCTCGTCGGCGGTGATCAGCATCTTCGCGCCGCAGTCCTGGATGCGGTCGCGCAGCGCGGCCGCGGAGAATCCGCCGAAGACGACGGAGTGGATGGCGCCGATCCGGGCGCAGGCGAGCATGACGACCGGGAGCTCCGGGATCATGGGCAGGTAGATCGCGACGCGGTCGCCCTTGCGGATGCCGTGCTTCTTGAGCACGTTGGCGAAGCGGCACACCTTGTAGTAGAGCGACTGATATGTGTAGACCTTCGTGCGTCCCTCGTCCGACTCCCAGATGAGAGCGGCCTTGTTGCGGCGCCAGGTCTCGAGGTGGCGGTCGACGCAGTTGTAGGCGACGTTGGTCTTGCCGCCCTTGAACCACTCGATCTTCGGCTTGTCGAAGTCGTACTCCAGGACGGAGTCCCACTTCTTGTGCCAGTACAGGAACTCGTCGGCCTGCTCGGCCCAGAAGCCCTCCGGGTCCTCGATGGACCGGTTGTACATGGCCTCGTACTCCTCGCGCGACTTGATGTAGGCGCGGTCCCGCACGAACTCCGGCGGCGTGATCGTCAGACCATCGTGCTGCATCGACTCGATTGAGTCAGCCATCGGTTGGTCGCCTCCCTCGATCGGATCGGCTTGTCGGCTCCTGTGGCCCGTCCTTGCGGCTCCGCGAGGGGGACGGTCTACCCGCACCGCCGCGCCGTGCCGCAGTCACATGATTGGCGGTCGGCCCGCGCGCTGTCCCGCGCGGCGGGGGCGGACGGCGCTCACGCGTCGGTCAACGGCAGCGAAACCGCGCAACGCCTGTTGCATGGCGCGCTCCGGCGCGCTACAGTCCGATGTGTTCACAGGTTTCCCTTCCCTCAGGTCCGCTCCCGGTCGATACCGGGAACGGCGAGATGGGCACGGATCGTAGTTGCAGAGGCCGGCACCCGAGCACAGATCCATGTCCTGCGGTTCGCAGGAGCGATACCGCCGAGACTCAGGGGTAATTGGGGAAGGAATGTGGGAAGCCCGGCCCGAAGGCCGGGCTTCTCCGTGTCCGGGGCCCGATCGAGCGGCCTCCACGGATGCCTGGACCCCGGGTCAGTCGCCCGGGATGAACCCGATCCCCCACCCGGTGCCCGTGTGGGTCGCTATCACGACGCCGGTCTCCACCATGAACAGCTCCGTCACCTCGAAGGCCTCGACGATCGCGTCGCGCAGGTAGGCCGCCGTCTCCGGTGACAGCGCGTGGGCGACCATGAACCTGCCTTTGGTCGCGCCCGCCATCTCGCGCCGGACGAAGTCGAGCGTCTCGCGCATCGCGCTCTTGTGACCACGCGCCCGGGTGACCGGCCTGAACGCGCCCTCGGCGTCGACGGTCAACAGCACCTTCAGGTCCAGGAGGCCGCCCAGGAACGCCGAGACGGCACCGATCCGGCCGCCCCTCGCGAGGTTGTCGAGCTTGTCCAGGCCGACGATGTGGCGCACACGCGGCCGAAGGCGAGCGGCGGCCTCCAGTATCTCGGCCGGCCCCGCCCCCCGTTCGGCGGCGCGTGCCGCGTCGATGACCTGCCAGCCCAGTGCGGTCGAGAGGTTGAGGCTGTCGAAGACGTGCACGCGCTCGCCGAAGCGCTCCGCGGCCTGCCGCGCGGCCTCGATCGTTCCCGACAGTTTGTTGGAGATGTGGATCGACACCACGTGCGCGTGCTCCTCGAGCAACCGCTCGTACACCGCGGCGAAGTCGCCGACGGCCGGCTGACTCGTCGTCGGAAGGGCCTTCGCGCGGCCCATCCTCTCGAAGAACTCGGCCTGCGACAGATCGCCGTCGTGGAAGCTTGCGCCGTCGGGGAACGTCGTGATCAGCGGCACCACGGTTATGCCCTCCGTACGGGCCAACTCGGCCGGGATGTCCGCGGTCGAGTCGGTGACCACCGCCACCAGCTTCGCGCCGCTCATGCGAGCGTCACCATCCCCTCCGACATCGGCGCGCCCCCGAGCAGATGCACGTGCAGGTGCGCGACGGTCTGCCCGGCGTCCGGACCGGTGTTCACGATGAGCCGGTACCCGCTCTCGGCCACTCCCGTCGCGCGCGCGACCGCGGGAGCGGCAGCGCACAGTGCGGCGTGTGCCTCGGCGGGAACTTCGTCCTCCATCCCGCTGTAGTGCCGGCGCGGGATGATGAGGACGTGCACGGGAGCCTGCGGGTGGAGGTCCCTGAAGGCGACGACGTGCTCGTCCTCCCAGACGATCGTTGCGGGGATCGTGCCGTTCGCGATCATGCAGAAGACGCACTCGGTCACGGGCTGCTCCTTCGTCTGATCCGGATGACCGCTCCTCGTCTGAGCGGTTCGGTAGCGGGGAGACGGCTCCCTACGCGTCGTCGGACGTGTCGTCGGACTCCAGCTCCCCCATCAGCATGGTCACGCGCTGCTCCGCTTCCGCCAGTTGCGCTTGGCACGCGCGCAAGAGCGCGACGCCACGTTCGTAGCGCGCGATGCTGTCCTCCAGCTCCAGCTGACCGCTCTCCAGCTCCGAGACGATGGTCTCGAGCTCGGCGAGCGCGTCAGAGAAGCGCATTTCCTCGGGTGCGACGGGCGTCTCAGGCATCGGTGCCGTTCCCTTCGTTGCGGACGGATTCGACGAGGCATCCCGCGGCCCCGCGATGCAGGCGGACCAGCACGCGGTCCCCCGGGTCGAGCGTGTTCGAGGAGCGCACCACGGCGCCGTCCTCGGCGTAGCATACGGCGTAGCCACGGGCCAGGATACCGAGCGGCGAGAGGTCCTCGAGCCGCGACGCGGCCAGGCGCAGCTCCGCTCCGAAGCGCTCCAGCGAGCGGGACGCTGAGCCCGTCAACCGCACCGCGGCAGCATCGAGTCGGACGCGGTCACGGGACAACCGGCCGGGCAGCGCGCGGGGCAACCCCGATGCCGCCACGTCGAGGCGCTGGGCGGCGGTGGCCGTGAGCGCCTTGGGGTCTCGGAACACCGCGTGCGATCGCAGCACCGCCACCCGGCGTTCTGCCGCTCGCACGCTGCCGGACAGCGCCCGAGCGAGAAGGCGGCGCTGCGCCTCGAGGCGCCCGCCGACCTCGTCAGCCGAGGGGGCGACCGCTTCGGCAGCCGCCGTCGGGGTCGAGGCGCGCAGGTCGGCGACCATGTCGGCGATCGACGTGTCGGGTTCGTGTCCGATGCCGGTCACGACCGGGACGGGACACGCCACCACCGCGCGTGCGACCGCTTCGTCGTTGAAGGGCATCAGGTCCTCGTAGGAGCCGCCACCGCGCGCGAGGATGACGACGTCGGCGCGCGAGGCTCCGGCCGCCCGCAGCCCGTCGACGATCGAGCCAACCGCGCCGGCGCCCTCCACAGCGACGCCGGCGATCAGCAGTTCCGCGATGGGATAGCGGCGACGGAGCGTGCGGATGACGTCGTGGACGGCTTTGCCTCGCGGCGAGGTCACGAGCGCGATCCGGTCCGGGAACTCGGGCAGCGGACGACGTCGCTCGATCCGCATCAGGCCTTCCGCCTCGAGGCGCCGCGCGAGAGCGGCGACCTGCATGCGCAGCGCTCCCTCTCCCGCCGCCTGCAGCGTGCGCACCTGGAACTGCATGCGACCCTTGGGGGCGTAGACCGTGAGCGTCCCCGTCACCTCGACGAGCATCCCCTCGCGCAGTGAGACGCCCGAAGCGCCGAAGACGTCACGCCACATGAGGCATGACATCACCGAGGAGCCGTCGCACAGCGTGAAGTAGACGGCCTTGTAGCCGGAGCGGTCGGTGGCCTCGGAGACTTCGCCGATGACGCGCAGCGGCGCGCCCTCGAGCGTCCGCTTGGCCCAGCCCATTGCCTCTGTGACGGTCAGCGCGCGCGGCGCGTCGGACATCCTTCGTCTCCTTTGAGGGGTCGAAGGAATCCTACCATCCCCCACGCGCCAGCAGGCGTCCCGCCGATACGGCTCCGCAGGCGTCACAGGCGCCGCACGGAGGGGGCACGCTCTCCCCGAAGTGGGAGCACAGCGCCCGCTGTCGGCATCCCCCGCTCGCCGCGAACCGGTACATCTCGCGTACCGCGGCTCTCAGGAACGCGCGCCGCTCGGGCGGAGCGTCACTCGCGAGCCCCTCACGGCGCCGGACGTCGGACCACGAGAACAGCAGCACACAGTCCGATGGAAGCCCGTCCCTCCCCGCCCGCCCGACCTCCTGCGCGTAGGACTCGAGCGAGTCGGGCAGGTCGGCGTGTATGACGAGGCGCACGTCGGGCTTGTCCACGCCCATGCCGAACGCGACCGTCGCCACGACGACGCGACAGCGGCCGGAGAGGAACTCCTCCTGCACGAAGGCGCGATGCCCGGAGTCCAGACCGGCGTGGTATGCGTGCGCCGGGATGCCGCGGCGGCGCAGCCAACCCGCCAGCGACGTCGCACCCGCCCTCGAGATGCGGTAGACGATCGCCGAGCCCTCCCGGCAGCCCCGCAGCAGCGCCGCGACCGCGTCGCGACCGTCGCGAGCCCGGTCCTTTCGCAGAGCGCAGAGCCTGAGGTTGGGTCGGAAGAACGACCCGCGGAACACGAACGGATCGCGCATCGCGAGCGAGGTGATGACGTCCCGCTCGACCCGCGCGGTCGCGGTCGCCGTGACCGCCAGCAGCGCGGAGGATGGAGCGAACAGCTCACGCGCGCGGCCGAGCTCCCGATAGTCGGGCCGGAAGTCGGCCCCCCACTGGGATATGCAGTGGGCTTCGTCGACCGCGAAGGTACCGAACGGGCACGCGCCCGCCAGATCCTTCGCCAGGCGCCCCAGGGCTTCGGGAGCGGCGTACAGGAGTTCGACTCGGCCGTCGCGCACCTCTGCGAGGAGGCGCGAACGCTCGACCGCGTCGAGCGTCGAGTCGACCGACGACGCCCGCAGGCCGCGGCTCAGCGCCTGCGACACCTGGTCCCGCATGAGCGCGACCAGCGGGGAGACGACCAGTGAGCACCGCCCCGATGCCACAGCCGGCAGCTGGTAGGTGACCGATTTCCCGCCGCCCGTCGGAAGTATCGCGAGCGTGTCGCGGCCCGACATGACGGACTCGACCACCTCGCGCTGTCCGGGCCGGAACCCAAGGTGCCCGAAGCGCTCGATGAGCACGCGCTCGAGGTCAGACCTGTCGGCAAGCGGGCCTATGGCGGTGTCGTGCGGCATCGACCCAGTGTGGCGCGACGACATGACCCCGAACCGACCGCTTCCCGACCGTCGCCGGAACGCGCTAGGAGGTTGCCGCGTCGCCCTCCGCCGCGCCCAGACGCTCCACCACGATCTTCCCATCCGCCACGCTGAGAGCCAGCTTGCCGTCCACGAGCAGGACGAGGTCGTCACCGACGATCGTGCGCCTCCAGCCCGACAGCAGCGGACTCCCTTCGCGCTCGCCCGAGGCGAGGTGCTCGAGGTCGCCGCGTGTAGCGAGCAGGGGCACGGCGATCCCGTGCTCGGAGGCGCGCACGCGCACGAGCGCGCCCATGAGCTCGACCACGCCCTCGACGTCGACGATCGCCCTCGGCTTCTTGTCGATGCGAGGAAGCTCCTCCTCCGGCATCGCCACCCCGCGGACGACCGCCTCGAGGAGCGTCGCGCCACCGTCACCCAGCGACCGGACGTTCAGACCGCGGATCTCGCCGAGCGCAGCCACGTCGACGGGTCGCCGTCGCGCGACCTCGGTGAGAGTCTCGTCCGAGAGCACCCAGCGCCGCGGGAGGTCGCGCCGCATCGCCTCGCGCTCGCGCCAGGCAGCGACCTGCTGCATGACCCCCAGCTGACGGCGGGAGAGCGCCGACGCGCGCTTGATGCGGCGGAACTGCTCCTCGGGGCGGATCTCGTAGAGCGCGGGATCCGACAGGTTCGTGAGGTCCCCCGCGAGCCATGCGGTCCTGCCGTCGCGCTCGAGGCGCGCGGTCAGCTCGAGATAGGCGCCGTCGAGGTAGCGCACGTCGTTCAGGGCGTACTCGATCTGTGCGGGGGTGAGCGGCCGGCGAGCCCAGTCGGTGAACGTGTCGGACTTGTCGATGTCCACGTCGAAGAGGTCTTTCACAAGGCGCGCATAGCCGACCTGCGACGGGAAACCGGCCACCGTCGCCGCGATCTGCGTGTCGAAGACCGGGGAGGCCGCGAAGCCGGCGAGACGGTAGAAGATCTCGAGGTCCTGGCTGCCGGCGTGCAGCACCTTGAGCACGCTCTCGTCGGCGAGCACCTCGACGAGCGGACTGAGATCGGACATCTGCAACGGATCCAGGATCGCGCACTCGTCGCCCACCGCAAGCTGGATCAGGCACAACTTGGCCCAGTAGGTCTTCTCGCGCATGAACTCGGTGTCGATCGCGATCCGTCCGTGCGTCCGTGCGCGGTCGCACAATGCACGGAGTCCTGCGGTGTCGTGAAGGTACACGGGGTCCTTCCGGTCCAAGGCCACGTCGGGTGGGTCCCGAACGGCCGCATCGTCTCAGCCAAGTATGGTCGTGCCGAGCACCACTATCAAACTCCCTGCCAGCACGACCCGCTCCGACGGGCCCGGCGCCCTACGCGTGCGGCCTCGAGTACAGCAGATAGAGCCCGGCGTAGCCGATGACGCCCAGGAGCGTCACGACCCACTTGACCGTCAGGGATCTCCGCGACTCGCGCCACAGCATCCACACCGCGACCGGCGACGTGACGACCAGCAGGTAGAGCAGCACGATGGTGAGCCAGTTCGTCTCCCAGGTGCTCTCCTGGATGACGCCTGCGTTCAACGTCGGGTGGAAGTCGTCGGCCTTGTTCATGTTCGGCCCGATCTCGCCCAGGAACCCGGGCGGGATGTTGGGCGGCAGCTCTCCCATGGCGCCCTGGTCGAGCGCCCGTTCGATCTCGTCCTTGTTGGCCACTGGGAACGGCCTCTCTTGTCGTCGGCAGCGCGGCGCTCACGCCGGTGGAGTCTACTCGCTCGCGTCGAACCCGATGTCCACGTGTGTCGAATCGCAGAACGGCTTGTTCTTCGAACTGCCGCAACGGCACAGCGTGACCCGGTTGCGGATCTCGTAGGGCTCGCCCTCCGCCGAGACCACCTGGACCCCGCCGCGGACCCACAGGGGGCCGCTCACGCCCGCCTGCGGATCCTCCACGAGTCCGATCGACGCCTCGAGGTCGGGTTCGTGCGCGAGCTGCGTCGCGAGGTCGACCGCGGTGTACCGGCCGCTCGGGCACAGTTCGGACTGCTCGACCACGACAGCGGTCGAGTCCGCGTCATCCGACGCGACCCGATTCCAGATCTTGCCGCGCGCCGAGCAGAACCGGGCCTCGGCGCAGAGTTCGAACTGGTCCATCAGCCTGAGCACGGGCCCGTCGGCGACCGTCGCGGCCTGAGCGTACGGCGTGCGATCGGCCGTCTCGGTCCCGTCGAAGGCGATGGTCGCGTGGGTGCCGTCACAGTACGGCTTGATGCTCGACCCGCCGCACCGGCACAACGCGCAGCTCCCCTTCTCGGCCCGCTCGGTCTCCGACCAGGCCACGCTCTCGCCTGCGGCGTCGGTGACGATGGTCTGCCTCGAGACCGGGACCGGCCCCTCGACGAGATAGGGGCCGTTCTTGCTGACGCGTATCCGCGGGTGGCCGGGTTCGGTCATGGCTGCACCTGTCCGTCGCTCATGTGGGCTGTCACGCCATGATAGTGGCGCGGGGGCCCGCACGCGACCTCGACAGGAGCCCGAGGTTCAGTGGTCTACAGACGACGCCACGCGGTCATCCGCAGTCCGTTCGCACCGCCTGAGCCGCTCGACGTGTTGACGAGGTTGGGCATCCCCGGCGAGATGTAGGCGCCGATGAGAGGGAGCGCGGTGATGTTCACGCCGTTCTGCGCGTTGATCAGCCCGCCCTCCGAGAGGAACGATCCCGTGAGCACCAGGTTGTTCGCGGGCAGCGACACCGAGCCGATCGAGTAGAGCGCTCCCGTGAAGTTGGTGTTGTTCGAGGGGAAGTTCGCCTGGCCCGCGGTGAACAGACACAGCAGGTGCGTGGCGTCCGGCGCGTTCCCGCTGGTCGCCGGGAGGACGTTCGCGCCGACGTTCAGGTCGCCCGAGCACACGATCGTGCCGTTGCCGACGTACGTGATGCTCTGGTTGATCGTGAGCGAGCCCCACACGAAGACGGTCCCCTCGACGTACAGGATCTTCTTCGTCTTGTCATAGGCGAAGTCATCGTGGGCGGTGCCAGGATAGAGCCCGAACGAGTTGGCGCTCGGGATCGTGAGACCGCCAGAGGCCACGGAGCTGCTGACCACTTTGTAGGGACCTGACGCGACCACGTTGGGACCGCGCGTACGAAGGTACGTACTCGGAACGCCAACGGCGCTGACCTCCTGGACCGCGGTCGCCGTGTTCCCGAGGAGGTTGTCGCTCGATTGTGCGGTCGCGTTCGCCAGTGATGTGGCCAGGAAGGTACTGACGTTGACGCGGGTCACCGTCAGCGTGGCCGTCGACTCCAACGGATACCTGACGAAGCCGCTGTGGTTGATCCCGATGTCCGAGAAGCCGTTCACGGTCCCGTTCGTGTAGACGAGCGTGGGGTTCGTACCGGCCGACTTGTTCGACAGGAAGTTCCCGTTCTGGATGTAGACCGGTCCGCCGCTCATCTTCTCGTTCCCGTTGAACTGGAACGTCGTGAACCCCGCCGGCGGAACCGGTGGCGGATAGAGGACGAAGAAGGGTCCTGAGACGGTACCGTTGCCGTTCACGCTGCCGACCTGGGCTCCGCCGAAGTAGAAGACGTCGTTGCCGAACGGGAGTGGCTGCGCGGAGGGCGGGACGATCGCGAACGACGCGACCACGACCTCCTTCGTTCCGTCGGGGGTGGTCCCCGTCGACGTGCAGTCGTAGGCGCTCTGCGCGGCGTTCAGGCTCGAGGTCGCCACGTAGGCCGCCGAGGACGCGGTGATGCTGCCGCTCACGACCGTGCCGGCAACGACGGTCCCGCTCGCGAGCCGGGACCTCAGGTCGGCGAACGCGACGACGACGCCCGAACTCGCCGCCTGGAAGGCGGAGTCATGGTGAGCCGCCATCTGCGTCTCGAAGAGCGTCTGGCTCGAGATGTAGAACGCGCCGGTCGCCAGGAGCACCATGAGCGCGATGACGCTCATGACGATCGCGAGAGCGATCCCCGAGTCGTTGCACCTATCGGTGTGCTTCGTGCCCATGTCAGCTCCCCAAGCGCAGAACGACGTCGCGGTAGTCGTCGTGCACACCGGCGTTGAACGCAGAGGCGATGTGCAGCCGTATGCGCGTGATACCCGTGACCGTGTAGCCGCCCGACGGCGTCACGGTGAATGCCGCAACCCGGGTCCCCGCAGAACTGTTCCAGTCCGCGGCCGCCGTGAGCGTGGCATCGGTCGATTTGTAGTAGGTGAACAGCGTGGTGGCGGGCGTCGTGTATCGATTGACGTTCCGGTCGCTCATCAGCCAGACGACGTGGCTGGCGCCGCTCGGCGCCGTCCCGCTCGCGTCGCTCGACCACCGTTCCCAGATGAGCTGTCCGCGCGTGGCCGCGGGAGCGACACCCGCGGTTGCGATGATGCTGCTCACCTGCCAGGCACTGCCGCCCACCTGCGTCAGCACCACGATCTGGTTGTCGGACGCATAGAGCACCTTGCTGCCCATGAGCGTCTTGCTGAGCAACTCCATCGAGTAGGACAGGTCGCGAGCTGCCGCGCTCTCCTCCGTACTCGTCGAGGCCGAGAGCGTGAGGACGTTCACGGCGCCGAACACGACCGCGAGGGTCGTCCCCAGGAGACCCATGACGATGACCAGCTCCACGAGGGAGAACCCGCTGTCGTGGGGAGCCCGCCTCAGGCTCATGTGATCACCCGCCGGAAGCCGGCATCGGCAACGGTCCGGGCGGACGCCCTCGGAGATGCGGGCGACGCGAGCCCGCTCCCCCTCACGGATCCCGCCGGTTCGGCGAAGGGTGCAGGCGCGGGCCCTGGCGTCACGGCACCCTCGGCCTGCGCCACGAGCGCCGCCGGGCCCGGCGGATCCAAACACGCGGCCGATCCGATGTCGGCGATCACGGCCGAGGTCGTGTACGACATCGGCGAGCCGCCACCGATCTTGGATGATGTGATGGTCAAGGTCACGGTCTTGATCGCGGTGTCATTCGGGATCGGGTCGTTGGGGCGCCCCCAGGTCACGGTCGGCGTCACGGTGACGATGTAGGACGCGGTGGTCGTCACGGAGGTGTCGAGCGTCCCGGTCGGAGCGCCGCTGGGCGGAGTGCGCGTGCCGACGCTCGCGTAGGGCAGCTGGCGCACGCGCTCGAGGTAGTTGGCGCCGGCGTTGACCATCGCGGAGTTCTGACGCGCGGAATTCGCCATGAACGACGAGGTCATCGACAACCCCATGACCGCCACCACCGTGAACAGCAGCAGGGTGAGCGCGACCAGGAGTTCGACGAAGCTGAAGCCCGCATCGGCGCCGTCGATCCGCATCGGTGCGAACGGGGCCGCATCCGGCTCGACGTGGGCTCTACGAGGAGGCATGGCACAGCATCCTCTCGAGTCGCGGATACGGGCCTTCGGCCAGCTCGGCGCTGACATCCGAAGGCAACCGGTTCGCGCGTGCCGCGCCGAGCAGGTCCCGCGTGATGGCGCACCCGTCGGTGCGGTTCAGCAGCACCGTGCGGTGCAGAAGCCATGCGACGAGCACGACGCCTGCTGCAAGCCCCCCGGCCGCGGTCCCGTACACGACGAGCATCGCGACGTGAACGTACGTCTGGTAGAGCCACTGGCCGCTTTCGACGAGCGGCGGCAGCACTCCGATGATGACGATCGAGGCAAGGACGCTGGCAACGAATCCGCCGATGAGCACCCAGAGCGTGGCGCGTGCGCCCGCGAGCGTCTCCCTCTCGGCAGACGCCACATAGGATTCGGCGAGTGCCGCGCGGTCAGCAGCGCGCATGGTCTCCCCCGGGACTTCGTGCCCGAACGTATCGAGCAGACTCCACGGCCCGGCCCCCAGACCCTTGCCCAGTCGCTCTACTGAACAGAGTAGCAGCGTCTGACCCCTGGGCGTGAGAACTATCAGGGACGCGGCGACGAGCGCGATCCCGTAGATCGAGACGAAGACCAGGAACTCAGCGCTCATGTGCCACCTCCCTGTTACCGGTTCACGAACATGTATCGGCATGCACGCCGCCGACGATAGCGCGAGGCCCCCGCAGGCAGCCTCGGGGGCCTCTCGGATTCATACCCGGACGGACGACGAACCGATGCCTCACCCGCGGACGGCCTGCTTGATCTCGTTCTGCTCCTTGAGCAGCGTGAGCGCGAGCTCGTAGAACTGCTTCGACTGGATGCGCGTCGACTCGAGCACCACACCGAGGACGAGCGACAGCAGGGCGCTGGTCCCGAAGGCCACGGCGACCACGAGCGTGGGGAGCCTCGACACCAGCCCCGTCTCCAGGTACTCCGCAAGGGGCACGGCGAACATGATGAGCGAGACGACGAACAGCAGGAGCGAGATGATGCCGAAGAAGACCATCGGCCGGTAGTCGCGGAACAGCCCGACGATCGTGTTCAGGACCCGGAAGCCGTCGGGGAACGTGTCGAGTTTGGATACGCTGCCCTCGGGGCGGTCGCGGTAGTCGATGGGGACCTCGCGGATGAGGAACCGGCCGTCGAGGGCGTGGATGGTCATCTCGGTCTCGATCTGGAACCCGCCGGACAGGACGGGGAACGACTTGATGAACGTCCTGCTGAAGCAGCGGCACCCGGTCATGATGTCGTGCACGTCACTGTGGAAGATGCGGTTGACCAGCGAGCGCACGAGACGGTTGCCCACACCGTGGAACCGCCGCTTGTTCTGCTCGAAGTAGGTGCTCGAGAGCCGGTCGCCGATCACCATGTCCGCGCGCCCCTCGTGGACGAGCGCGCACAGCGCCAGCGCCTCGTCCGCGCGGTAGGTGTCGTCGCCGTCGACCATCACGTAGCAGTCTGCATCGATGTCGCGGAACATGCTGCGGACCACGAAACCCTTGCCCTGCCGGTACTCGGGAACCACGATCGCGCCCGCTTCGGTGGCGATCCGGCCCGTGTCATCCGTGGAGTTGTTGTCGTAGACGTAGACGTCGACGTCGGGGGCAAGCGCCTTGAAGCTCGCGACCACCTTCGCGATCGTCGGCGCCTCGTTGTAGCAGGGTATGAGCACGACGGTCTTCATGGGGTTACCTCGGAGGTCTCGGGGACGCTCGACTGCCTCGCGCTCGTGTCACGGAGCGCGATCAGCGGCAGCAACATCACGACCGGCAGGGAGATCAGGAACATCAGCAGGTACCGGAAGCTCGATGCGACCGGCGCCGCGAGCATCAGCGCCAGCCATGAGGCGAAGCAGGGGACGAGCCCCACGATGTACCGGGCCTTGCCGAGCGAGGCGAGTACCGCGGCCGCCACGAAGGCCATCCACACCGTCCAGGCGAGTGCCGGCCAGTCTCGCCACACGACCGAGCCCGCGATCGCTGTGAAGCCGGGCGCCAACGTTCGGCCCGTCACTCGCTGAAACAGGTCCGTTCGGTGGAGGCCCAGCGTGTTGTCCGCGATTGCGGGAAGGCCCGGCATGGGGCCGGGGGCGATGTCCGGCTTCCAGTACCCGAACGTCTCGAGCAGGTACGCGTTCACGAACGATCCGGGGTTCCGGACCAGAGCGCTCAGCCACGTCGTCGCGAACTGCGCCGTGTGTTTGGTCAGGTAGCTCTTGTCGAATGCGTTGTCGCCCTTGATCGCGTCCACGCTGCACGGCGCATAGTCGACCCGCCAGCGGTCCATGGGCATGAGGTGGGTGAGGAACGACCGGTCCTGCTGAGTGAGATCTCCGCCCGTCACGACGACGTACGCCAACTGCTGGATGGGCACGCCGAGGGCTTCGACGAGGGGCTTGCCCACGTGGAAGAGGCTGTAGACGGGGCCTTGTACGATCAGGGTGAACGCGAGGATGACCGCTACCGCGACGTAGGCCGGCTTCAGCCTCGGCCCGTAGACACACGCGAGCGCGACACCGGCAGCGAGAACGACCAGGACACCGTTGTTGCGGCAGAAGATGATCGCCAGGCTGAGCGCGGCGAAGGTCGCCAGACCCCTGCGGGCTGAAAGGAGCGCGCCTTCACTGGCGATCACGTCCAGCAAGTGGAGCGAGTAGAGCAGAACCAGGGCCGCGAAGATCGCATCGTTGCTCAGGCTCACCGCGAAGACCGGGAAGGCCGGCACGAACGCGAAGAAGACTGTGGCCAGCACGAGGAAGACGGTCGGCACCCCCCTCTTGGCCAGCCAGACCACGGTGTACGCACACGCGGCGGCCATGATGACGAACTGCACGCAGGTCGCGATCAGGACCCCCGCCGTGACCGAGTGGAACAGGGCGCCGATCGAGAGCCAGACCCGCAGGAAGAGCGCGTAGACGACCGGGTGATGGTTGTCCCAGCCGAGGGAGGTGCCCGCGTACAGCGCCTGCCGGATCGAGAACAGCGCATCCACGTTCACGCCGCCCGGAGCGTACGTGAGGAGCATGGGGAGCCATGCGACCATGAGCCCGCCGGTGAGCGCCGCGTGCACCATCGTGCCGGATCGCCCGTCGACGGGGATGCGGGACGCCGGCCCGAGGCGCGCCAGCCATAGGTAGACCCGAGGGGTGTTCGCCACCGCAGTCGTCAGTGCGGCCGCCAGAAGGACGACCCAAACGGCGTCGAGAAGGCCGAAGGACAGAACGTGGTTCGTCGCCAGGGACGCGGTCCGATAGTCGCCCCCGATGACGACCTTGCCTCCCGCCACGATGGCGGCCGCCAGTGCCAGCGACACCACGGCCGCGGGCAGAAGTGACGAGAGACGTGCGCGCACGGTCACCCCGACGCGTTCGCCGCCCGACCCGACTGAGTCCTCACGTTCGACCGTCACCGCACGCTCCCCTGTGTGCTCGTCCCTCCGACGTCAGCGCGGCCCATGATACGGCACTGATCCGGTCTCCCCGTACTACAAACGCCCCTCCGGAGTCATCGGACACGACTCCAAAGGGGCGTTCTGGTATTCATGGTGGGCACTGTAGGATTTGAACCTACGACCCCTTCCGTGTCAAGGAAGTGCTCTCCCCCTGAGCTAAGCGCCCATGACTGCGACCCGCGCAGCGTTGGGTATTGTACCGACCAGTCGCGCGGCGCGCCAGTCCCGAAATCGAGGCTCGTGGCGGGTACTTGCTCCTTGCGCGGCCGTGGAGGCTTCGCTATCCTACCCCTTGCGCTTCGGCGTATGCGGACGTGGCTCAGTTGGTAGAGCACAACCTTGCCAAGGTTGGGGTCGCCGGTTCGAATCCGGTCGTCCGCTCCATAGATCACCCGCCGATGGCCGGGACCGGATGGCTCGTAGGCCCCCGGATCCGGCTTTCGTCCTCTTGAGCGGCGCCGACAACGGCGCACCAGCGTGGCGATGTAGCCAAGTGGCAAGGCAGAGGCCTGCAAAGCCTTTATCCCCGGTTCGAATCCGGGCATCGCCTCCATAGAACGCACGAAGGGCCTGCCGGCGGTGTTGCCGGCAGGCCCTTTCCGTTCGCGCGTCCGCGTGGCTATTCGGCCCAGCGAGTGAACAGATGGTGCTCCACCCCGATCTGGTCGAGCACCTTGCCCACCACGAAGTCCACGAGATCGTCGATGCTCTGCGGCTTGTGGTAGAAGGCCGGGTTCGCAGGCACGATGACCGCTCCCGACTCCGCCAGCACGGTCAGGTTCCGCAGGTGGATGAGCGAGAACGGCGTCTCGCGCGGGACCATGACGAGCGGGCGTCGCTCCTTGAGCATGACGTCGGCGGCGCGCTCCGGAAGATCGGACGCCAGCCCCGCGGCCACCGAGCCGCAGAATCCCATCGACGCGGGACACACGATCATGCCCGCGGTCCGCGCGGAGCCCGACGCAGCCGCGTCGAAGAGGTCGTCCTGCGCGACCACGGTCAGGGGCATCGTCGCGGGAAGCTCCAGGAAGCGCAGGACCGCAGCGGATGCCGCCGCCGGCGCCTCGGGAAGCGCCAGAGGCGTCTCGAAGGCCATGACCTCACGACCGGCCTCGGTCACGACGAGTGTGACGGCCATGCCGGCGGAGAGCAGTTGCTCGACGAGCCGCAGCCCGTAGACGGAGCCCGAGGCCCCCGTGATCGTGACGAACCAGGTCTTCATCGCTTTTGCTCCCCTATCTGACGAGGCGGTCGACGAGCACGCCGGCGAATGCGACCACCGCGACGAAGCCGTTGACGGTGAAGAAGGCCGTGTCCAGGTGGGACAGGTCGTCCGGTCGCACGATCAGGTTCTCGTAGGCGAGCAGAATCCCGGCCGCGACGACCCCCACGTAGTACCAGACGCCGGCGCCCAGAAGCCACCCTCCCCACGCGAAGAGCGCGACTGTGAGGATGTGGAGCACACGCGCGATGAGCAGGGCAGGGGCGATGCCGAAGTCCGCCGGAACGGAGTGGACTCCGTCATCGATGTCGCTCTGGTAGTCCTGCGTGGCGTAGATGATGTCGAAGCCGGCCGTCCAGATCGCCACGGCCGCGCCAAGGACCCACGGCGCGAGAGCAGACACGCTGTCGGTCACGCCCGCCCAGCCCCCGACGACCCCAAGTCCCAGGCACGCTCCAAGCCAGAAGTGCGCGAACGGCGTGAACCGCTTCAGGTAGGGATAGACGATGAACATCGCGAGCGGGATCGGCCAGAGCCAGTGCGTGATCGGCGCAAGGTTGTACACGGCGACCAGGTAGGCGCCGAGCATCAGCAGCGAGAACGCCCACAGCTCCCACGCCTTGATGAGCCCTGACGGCACGGCGCGCCCCGCCGTGCGCGGGTTGCGGGCGTCGATCTCCTTGTCGATCGCGCGGTTCAGCGTGAAGGCGACCGCCCTCGCTCCGACCATGGCCACCGTGATCCACGCCAGCGCCGACCAGGTGGGCCACGTCGCCGCGGCCGCGGCTCCGTAGATCGCTCCTACGTACGCGTAGGGCAGGGCAAAGATCGAGTGTTCGAACTTGACCAGCTCGGCGATGATCTTGAGCTTTCCGGGCTTGGCTGCGGGCGCGTCGCTCACAGGCCGAGGTCCTTCCACAGGGCGTCGATGCGCGCCTTGACCTCGGGACTCATCTCGAGCGCGTCCGGCCACCCGCGGTCGTGCCCCTCGTTCGGGAACGGCTTCGTGGCGTCGATGCCCATCTTGTAGCCGAAAGACTGCATCGTGCTCGAGTGGTCGAGGCGGTCCAGCGGTCCCTTGGTGATCAGGAGGTTGCGGTTGGGATCGACGTTGTTGAAGCAGCGCCACGCGACCTGCGAGTAGTCGTGGCAGTCCACGTCGGCGTCCACGACGATGACGAACTTCGTGAACATCATCTGCCCCATGGACCAGGCGAAGTTCATCACGCGGAAGGCCTGGCCCGCGAACTCCTTCTTGATCTGGAAGATCGCGCAGTTGTGGAAGACGCCTTCCAGCGGCAGGTCGTAGTCGATGACCTCGGGCATCATCGCCTTGACGACCGGCAGGAACAGCCGCTCCGTGGCCTTCCCCAGGTAGCAGTCCTCCATCGGCGGCTGGCCCACGATGGTGGCGGGGTAGATGGCGTCGCGGCGCATGGTGATGGCCTCGCAGTGGAACACGGGGAAGTCGTCGGCGAGCGAGTAGTAGCCCGTGTGATCGCCGAACGGGCCCTCCCAGCGGGTCTCCCCCGCCTCGACGTAGCCCTCGAGGATGATCTCGGCATGGGCCGGGACCATCAGGTCGTTCGTCACGCACTTCACGACCTCGACCGGCTCGCCGCGGACGATGCCGGCGAAGAGGTACTCGTCGATGATCGGCGGGACCGGCGCGGTCGCGGAGAAGATCGTGACCGGGTCTGCGCCGAGCGCGACCGAGACCGGAACGCGCTTCACGCCCGAAGCGAACTGCTCGCGCATGTTCTTGGCGCCATCGTGGTGCTCGTGGATGTGCATGCCGGTCGTGTTCCGGTCGAAGACCTGCATCCGGTACATGCCGAGGTTGAGCTTGCCCTTGAGGTCGGCCGTGACGACCACCGGCAGCGTGATGAAGCGCCCGCCGTCCTCCGGCCACGTCTTCAGGATCGGGAGCATCCCGAGATCCACCTCGTCGCCACGGAGGACGACCTCCTGACAGGGGGCCTTCCTGACCTCCTTGGCGCCGGCGTTGGCGAGATCCTTGAGGCCCAGAAGGACGTCGAGCTTGCCCTTCATCGACGCGGGCATGTCGAGGGGCAGCATGTCCATCAGCCTCTTGCCGACCGCGTCGAGGTCCTTCCACGTGCCGGTCTCGGCGTCGACCCCCATCGCCCAGGCCATGCGGTCGTAGGAGCCCATCAGGTTGATCGCCACCGGGATGGTGTAGCGGCGCCCCGTCTCGCGGTCGATCGGGTTCTCGAACAGTAGCGCGGGACCGACGGCCTTGCTCACGCGGTCGGTCACCTCTCCGATCTCGAGCACGGGATCCAGCTCAGCGGCGACCCGCCTCAGTTGGCCCTTCTTGTCGAGCAGCGCCATGAACTCGCGCAGGTCCTTCACGGCCATCGTCTACTCCTTGGCGGCTGAACCGGCCCCGACAGGGACCAGTGGCTTCGACGGGACTCCGGCGCCCTCGCCCGGTCCCGCATCGGGACCGGAGGAACGCCTCACGGGATGATACCGCCCCACGAGCCAGGTCACGACGGGCGCCAGCAACGCAGCCGCCCCCAATCCGGTGAGCTGGATGAGGTCGAGGTCGTACTTGAAGCCCATGGCGAGGTCCGGGATGAACCAGGTCACGCTCGCGCCCCAGAACCACAGGTACCAGGCGACCTGAAGTCCGATCGTCGCCTGAACGACCAGCACCGTCGCCACGCCGAGGGCCAGCCACCCGGAGAGGAACTCACCCTTCGCGCGTTGCGGCCGCCTGCGGATGAGAAGGTAGACCACCGCCGCGACGAACGCGGCGACGACGCCTGCGATGACCGCATCGGTCATCCGCCCGTTGAGGAAGGGCTTCAGGAACTCCTCCGAGTTGAACGACGACAATGACCACCGATAGCCGTGGACCACGAAGAAGAGGCCCTCGTAGACCATGTAGTAGGCCGCTGTGCCTGAGAGGGCGGACGCAAGCGCCCGCCACGACAGGACGCCGACGACGACGATCGCAAGCAGGCATGCGGCCGCGAGAGCGAGCGCCGACGGCAAGCGCG
>JANYKZ010000006.1 GCA_025361505.1 Coriobacteriia bacterium | reverse complement strand
GCACGCTCGTCTAGCTCACCGTGAAGGTGCGGGACCCGCTGTACTGGTAGCGCGAACCGGCCTTGTGCATCGCCCGCACCCGCCACTGCCCTGCGTACGGCAGCGACGTCGAGTCCGAGTACTTCGAGAAGGCGAGGCCGTCGATGTCGGACGCCGTCGCGGTGGTCGACTTGCGCAGCACCCAGTGCCCGTGCTCGTAGCGGGAGAACTGCAGCGTCACCGCGGAGCTCCCGGGAACGTGCCTGACGATGGTGCCGAAGGTGACGAACGAGGCTCCATGCCTCACTGACGACGGAGTGAACGGGGTCGACGGCGTGCCGTTGGCCGCCGGAGTCGCGACGACCACGAAGCCCGCCTTGTGCGCGACCTCGACGTTGCCGGCCCAGTCCATCGACCAGTACTCGAGCGTGTTCGCGCCCTGGTCGAACATCGCGATCGGACCCGTGTAGGTCCGGACCGCACCGCCGTTGAGCTTGTAGTAGGTGGCGAAGACGCCCGAGCCCGCGTCGGCCGGCGTCAGCGTGACGTTCGCGCCATCCGTCAGCCACCCGGTGGGAGCATCGTCGCTCGTGATCGGCGCCTCGGTCTCGGCCTGCACGAGTGTCGCGTTGACGGCGTCCACGTTCGCGCCCGCGCCGAGCGTCACCCGGTCGGCCAGGGCCAGGACGGGCTTGCGGGCGGAGTACTGACGCGCGTAGTAGCCCGACGCGTCGTCGAAGGCCAGCCGGTAGCTCCCGGCGGCGAGTCCGCCGACGTCGTAGTAGCCCGATGCGTCGGTGAAGGCGTGCTGGGACGAGAGCATCGAACCGTCGGGCAGCAGCGCTTGGACCCCGATGTCGGCGATCGGATCGCCCGTGACCTTGTCGGTCACCCGGCCGGTGATGTGGGCGGCCTCGACGAGCGACGCGTCGACGCCTTCCTTGAGCGCGCCGGCCCGCAGTGTCATCGGGAGCGCGGAAGCGAAGCTCGCCTTCCCCTTGTAGTACTGCGCGCCGTAGTAGCCCGACCCGTCCTGGAACAGGAGCTTGTAGGTGCCGCCCGCGAGTCCGCCCACGTCGTAGTAGCCGGAGGAGTCGGTGAAGGCGTGAAGGGACGAGAGCATCGAACCGTCAGGAAGCAGCGCCGCGACGTCGATGCCCTCGATCGGGTCGCCCGTCGCCTTGTCGGTCACCATGCCGGTGATGTGCGACGCTTCCACGAGCGCGGCGTCGATCCCGGTCCGCATCGTGCCGGCGCCGAGCGTCACGCTGTTCGCCGAGGCGAGCGTCGTCTTCCCCTTGTAGTACTGCAGGCCGTAGTAGCCCGACCCGTCCTGGAACAGGACCTTGTAGGTGCCGGCCGCGAGTTCTCCGACGTCGTAGTAGCCCGACGCGTCGGTGACCCCCTGACCCGCCGAACTCCACTCGCCGGTGCGCCCCGCGACGAGCACATCGACGGAAACGCCGATGAGGGAGTCGCCGGTCGCCCTGTCGGTCACGTGCCCGGCGATCTTCGCGGTCGACGCGCTCTGGGCCAGTGCGACGGTGGCAGCGAGCACGAACAGCAGCGCCACGATCAACGATCCGATTGCGATACCCCACTTGGAGTGACGATGCAGGAACGGCGACATGGAACGTCTCCCTCTCAACGCCGAACAAGCGCCCGCAGTCCCGTTCGCCTGCGTCGCTAGATACATCGTCACGAGGGAGGCCGCTCTTGAGTGCGGATCGGTTCCGCTGCGGCCGGCGGCGCCGGGCGGAGGTCCGCCCTAGTGCGCCGGCGCGGCCATCTTCCGGATCCGGGCCAGCGCGCTCGTGTAGCCGCGGTCGCCCAGCGCCAGCGAGACCGCCGTCTGCAGGTCGCTCACGGCCTCGGTGAAGTCGCCCACCCCGGCCGCCGCTATGCCGCGCGCGTTCCAGTACTCCGGGTCGTGCGGATCCTTCGCCGTGAGCGTCACGAAGACCGCGTGAGCCTCACGGATGGGCACGGGGTCACGTCGCGCCACGCCGAGGCGCAGCGCGAGGTAGCCCTGGTCGTACACGACACCGTCGTCCAACGGAAGCGCACGGTGCGCGGCGTCGAGGGCGGTCCGACCATCGGAGTAGGCCTGAGCGTCCCCCGTGCTCGCCACGGTCTGGATCGCCGCCTTGCCGATCGCCCAGGTGAACGTCGGCTCCCACGGCGCCAGGCCCTGGGCCGAACGGAGCTGCTCGGCCACGGACGGCCACGCCGCGCCGCCCGCGTTCGCGGCGAGCGCGTCGCGCATCCCGACGTCGGCGGCCACCAGACCGACGGAGGCGAACGCAACGATCGCGAACACACCCGCGACCGCGAGCGCGACCGCCCTCGCCCACCCGTGTCGAGCGGCGGTCACCGGACCTTCGGGCCCGGCCTTCGCCGCCACCAGGAAGCCGAGCAGCACGGCGACGATCGGCGTCGTGTCGAGCGTCGCGTAGTGGAACAGGAGCGCGGTGAGGCCGCCGGCGAGCGCGGCGCCCACCGCGATGGGGCGCAGGTCGTCACCTCGCCGGGCACGCGCGATCCCGCCGCACGCGGCGGCCGCAGTGCCCAGCAACGCCAGCAATGCCAGCGCCCCCGGGAAGCCGAGCGACGCCGCGGCGCTCATGACGATGTCGTGCGGGTCGCCGACCGTCGTGCCGAGGTTCGAGATCGCGCCGGAGCTCACGGGCCGGTACGACGGATAGACGGAGCGGAAGCTGTCGGGCCCCCAGCCGAGGAAGGGCCGGTCCAGCGTGACCCGGCCGGCCGCCTGCCAGACGACGAGCCGCCACTCGATCGTCCCGGCGCTCGAGGAGGAGACCCGCTTCTGGAGGCGCGGGATGGCAACGATGGCGACGCCGAGGATCACGACGACCGCGATCGCGACGACGAGGACCAGCCTGCGGCGCGGGCGTTCCCACCGTGCGGCCTCGACGG
>JANYKZ010000003.1 GCA_025361505.1 Coriobacteriia bacterium | reverse complement strand
CGCACGAGCTCCGTCTCGATCTCAGCGCGGTTGGTCGGCACGTTGCGCCACAACCGCATCTTCACGAGCAGCTTCGTGCCGTCAGGGCCCTCGTCCGCGGTAGCCACCAGCAGCTGCTGGCGGAAGAAGAGCGTGACGCTCAGGCCGGCCAACCCGACGGACATCACAAGGTACAGCAGCGGCGTCGTCCAGTCGTCCACGATCGACAGCCGGGAGTACCAGCCGATGTCCACGAGCCCGAGGCGGCCGCCGCCCGGCAGCGCCACGTCGCCTCCGGGCCTCACGGTGGCGTCGAGCAGTTGCGCGCCCTCAGGGGAGAGCACGCGCAGCCGGACCCTCGGGTCTGCGGGGATGGTCTCGTTGTAGTTGCCCGGCGTGCCGTCCAGCGGCACGGTCACGGACACCAGCAGACGCGGCGGGCCCGCGCCGCCCGACACGCCGAGCGTGTCGACCGGCACCGTCCCGCCGTCCGCCGTCTGGTCGAAGTCGATGGCCCTGACCGAGTGGCCGATCTCGACCCCTCTGGTGTCGACCAGCGAGAGCGTGGCCGAGAGACCGTATGCGGGAGCGCTGATGGACAGGGACCCGACGTGCAGCATCATGTTCGGGTAGACCCGTTGGGTCTTGACCGCCACGCCCGACGCATCGAGGACGGTGACCGTCGGAGTGGGGCCGCGATCCAGGCCGCCCACGACGTAGTCCGGCTCGAACGCATCGAGGCGGAAGCTCCGGTGCACGTTCGCCCAGTCGTGCCACGGCCCCACGGTCAGGACGCCGTAGGAAGCGGGTGCGTCGGCCTTGGTCTCTCCTACGGTCAGCGCCATCATGCCGTCGGCCCGGAGCATGTTGCCGACCACGATCACCGCCATGAGCGCGACAAGCGACCAGTGGAACAGCGGACTGCCCCACGCCCCCAGGGAAGCGGAAACCGAGCTCAACCGATGCTCGTCGCGTCTCGTCCGGATCCCGAGGCCCGCGAGGGCGTCCGCGGCCCGTCCAAGGATCTCCGATTCCTCCAACGCGGGATCGCAGGCGATCTCGAGGGTGGGACGCCCGGTCGCCTGCGCACCTTCGCCGGTCCGCGCCTCGCTCAGCGTACGCGCCCGTGCGAGCGCGACCTTCGTCCGCTGCCACGAGCATACGGCCGTCGACAACCCGAGCACCCCGATGCAGACCAGGAAGGCCAGCGCGGTGAAGGCGTTGTGGAGGCCGAGCACCGCGATCGCGCGCTCGAGTGCGGGGTGGGATGCGGCCCATGCCGCCACATCCGGCTTGGTGGGCCCTCCCTGAGGAATGGCGGTGGCGAGCACGGACCACACGGACACAACGGCCAGCAGACCGCTGACGAGTCCGGCTGATCGCAGGAGACGAACGGTCGCGCGATAGAGGTCGCGAATCACTTGACCGTGCCCAGAGCCTTGGCGGCCACCGAGTCGACGACCCAGCGGCCGTTCGACTTCACCACGGTGTAGGTCACGTCATAGGTGGCGGTGTAGGGACCTCCCAAGACCTTGGCCACCGCGTCGATCGAAACGTAGGAGTAGGTCCACTTCTCCTTCGTCGCCACTGTCGTACTGGTGGCACCGGTGCTCGACTTCACGAACGTGATGGACTGAAGCGTCTGGTCGATGATCCGGCTCTTCTGCAGGTTGTACTGGACGTATGAGTCGATGCGCACCGCCTCGAACGCACCCATCGTCGGCGATGCCACCTCGGACTGCGCGATGCGATATGCGTACGAGGTCCAATCCAGGTACGACTGCACGGCGGCCTTCGGGGTGGTCAGGACCCACGGGGCCGGCTTGTCATCCAGGGCCGCCTTCGAGACGTAGACCTGCTGCGCCGGTCCCGCCATCCCATGGCCTATCGACGCGGTCGCCTCGACGCCGCCCTTGGTCGCGCCGGTGACCGGGGTACTACTCGAGCAGCCCGCCAGCACGAACAGCGTCACCACGAGCAGAGCGGCCGAAACCGCCGTCCGTCGTGCATGAAGAAGCGGTCGCCGATCCTGGGGATGTGCCGTCGTTCTCACCGTCCTTGGAGTCGATGCAGGACTCGATGTGAGTCTGCGGATGAGGCCGCCGGTCGCGGCAATGATACCGAAAACCGGTTCCGGTCGAACACTGGGGGGCGGGCATCTCTGCCCGCCCCCCATGGTCAAGCCTTCGTACCGATCGGACTCAGCGTGCTACTTCCACGCGCCGCCCGACAGGTTGGTGCCTGCATGGTGCCCGCACGCAAGACACTGCGAGGAGGACCAGTTGTTGTGCTGCAGGTTGCCCGTGTTATCGATCTGCGGTCCGATGACCGAGCTCAGGCCGTTCATCTGGCCGGAGCCGATGGTCACGCCGGAGGTCGCGGTCTTGGACTCACCCTCGTAGACGGAGGGTCCGATGTTGTAGGGGGCCGGATCGCTCGAGTACACGATCAGGCGCGGACGCTTCCAGGAGTGCGGGATGGCGATGTGGCAGTCGCGGCACGCGCCGGCGCCCTCGCGTCCGAGCGTCGGGACCTGAACGGTCGCGACGATGCTCGGCACCGTGCTCGTCGGAGTGGTCGCCGCGGTGACGGTCGTGCCGTCGGACATCCGCCACGTACCGAACTGGACGGGACGGTTGGCGTGATGCTCGTGGCCGTAGTTCGACCAGCCGAGGTCGCCGTAGTCCTGCGTCCGGAGATCGTGGCACTTGGCGCAGATCACGTCGTTGCCGTTGTAGACGCGGGCGGGACCGTTGATGCCGATATCCCAGTTCGCTAGCTCCTGCTTCTGCTCCTCGGTGGTTCCACCGGGAACGTAGCGGCCGATGCCCGATGAAGGCGCGCCGCCGATGAAGTTGGAGTTGGTCGCGGCGACCGAGCTCGTGGAGATGGCGCTGCCATCCCACAGGTAGGCCTGGTCGAACGTGCCCGGGAAGGCCGGATCGAGACCGGCGTTGGAGATGACGGTGCTACCGTGCGGGCCGGCGACCTCATAGGCGACGAGACCCGTGTGGCAGTCCTCACACGTGATCGTCGACGTCCAGGTCAGACCCTTCTTGGCTCCGGTCGGCGCGGTCGAATCGTCCGCGGACCAGAACACGCTGTTCGGCGGCAGCGGGAAGGCAGTGGTGATCGTGCTGCCGTTGGTGTCCTTGACCAGCACACCCTGCGATCCGTCGAACTTGGAGTACGCGCCGACCTTGCCCATCAGCGTCGTGTTGTGACCTGATGCGGAAGGAGCGGCCGGCGTCTGTGCGAACCCGTGCGGAGCGTGAGAGGCCGCGTGACAGTCCTGGCACGCGGTCTTCCCGGCGGCTTCGAAGTACGCATGGCACGAGCAGCCGTTGTGCTCGACGACGCCCGTCACGGGGTTGCCGGCCGGCAGGACGTTCTTGATGTCCGTACCGTGGCACGCGGTGCACGCTGCGCTGTTCGTGGAGAACGAAGTCTCCACGCTGGCGTGAGCCTTGGCGAAGTCGTGCGGGGTGATGAGATCGTTGTGGCAGTCCGTGCAGTTCGAGGACGGCGCGTGGTTGGGATTGGCGTGGCAGGCGGCGCATCCCGGAGGAGTCTCGCCCGTGCCCCTGAAGTCGTTCCCATGCATCTTGGTCACGTCGGTGCCGTGGCAGGTGCTCACGAAGCAGGAGCCTGACACCACGTGCGACGAGTTGCCGGTGCCGTGGGTGGCCGTGAAGAAGCCGGCGCCGTGGCAGTCTTCGCAGGTCGCGTGACCGGATGCGACGGCGGCGTTCACGGTCGCGGTCGTGATGACCGTGCCGCTGGTGATGATGCCGCTGGCGTCGGTCGGAGCGTGGCACACGACGCAGAGCTTGTGGATGCCGGTGGAACCGGTGACGACGGCGCCGTGGCAGGCGCTCTTCGTGCAGTCAGCGGCGGTCCCGGCTACAGCGGCGCTGGGGATGGGCGCGTGTGCGGCGTGCGGGCCGTTGGCCCCGTGGCACGCGACCGCCTGGCAGTCGGTCGACGGGGTCACGCCGACGTCGTGGCACGCGAGGCAACCGGGAGCGTCATGCGTGATGCCCACGAGCAGCTTGCTCGCGTGGATCGAAGCGACGTCACCGGCGTGGCAGCCTGCCATGGTGCAGAAGCTGGCCGTTGCCTTGTGCTTGGTGGTCGTGTAGGCGTGGAACCTGGTGGAGGTGTGGCAGCCCGTGCACGCATCGTTGTGCGTGCTGATGGCAGCCACGACCAGCGGGTCCGTGCTGGCGTGGCACGTCTGGCACGTCAGGCGCGCGCCGGTCACCGGATCCGTGTGCTGGTAGTGCTCGATGGTCAGCGACACGAAGTGGCAACCCGACCCGGTGGTGCAGAACGGGGTCGACTGCTGGTGGATGGTGGCGCTGATCATGTCGTTCACGACGACGAACGACGCCGTGTGCGGAGCCTCGACATTACCGGCCTTGTCCACGGACCAAAACCTCAGCATATAGGTGCCGACCTCGGTGACGGACACGAACGGGCCGGTGCCGGAGGTGACGGCATGGCCCGCATCGGTGATCGTGAAGTACGTCTGGGCGACACCCGAACCACCGACATTGTCGGTGGCCGTCAGGAGGATGAGGGCCTTGTTGATGTAGGGATGCAGCGGATCGACGTCCGACGTGGTGACCGGAGGTACGGCGTCCGCGCTGACGACCGTGAAGCCCCAATGCGCACTGGAGTTGAGACTCCTCAGGTCGTGGACCGTGATGTTCACCATGTGGAAGCCGACGGCCAGTGCCGACGGGACCTGGTAGCTCAGCACGAACTTCTTCGTGCCGAAGCCGCTGACGTAGGCGAACTTCGCGGCGACCTTGACTCCGTCGATGGTCATCGAGTAGTTCGATGCTGTCTTGCTGACGCCGTACTTGTCATAGACGGTCATCGATACCTTCGGCGTGGCCGACGATATGCTCCCGCGAGGTACGTTGCCACTCCATGTGGCTACACCCGCGGCAAGCGCGATGCTCGGCACACCTAGTGCCAGCATCAGGCCAACCACGAGCGCGCCGAACCACATAGTTCGGCGGGCCGATCCCTTCCCACTACCCATGTCCTGCCCCCGTCCGCAATAGAGAACACTGCTCGCGCTGTCTGGTTTGTCGCGCGTCGAGTCAAAGTATAGCCATGGGTTCTCGCGCAGCACAGGGCAAAACGCCCTTCGCGCACGACAGGCGGTCAGAATCGGGGCGATTCCGGGCCGCACACGGGCCTTGTCCGACCGCGGGCGGCAAGAGCGACGGCGGAGACGGCCCCGCAGCACCCGGCCGACACACTCAAGCCCTCCACCGATCCGGGTGACCTCAGCCTTCCGCTCCGCCGATGTAGCCCGCGTGGATCGTCTTGAACACGGTCGGGATGCCCACCAGGCAGAAGAGCGTGATGGGCATGGCGATGATGGCGAACCAGGCGAGCCGCTTGCCTCGCCAGCGCATCGTGAAGCGCAGGTGGAGGTAGATCGCGTAGATCAGCCACACGATGAGGCTCCACGTCTCGATCGGGTCCCAGCTCCAGTAGCGGCCCCACGACTCGTTGGCCCAGATGGCGCCGGTGGCGATCAT
>JANYKZ010000104.1 GCA_025361505.1 Coriobacteriia bacterium | reverse complement strand
CGGCGTTGCTGCGTCAGGCTTTCGCCCATTGCGCAAAATTCCCCACTGCTGCCTCCCGTAGGAGTCTGGGCCGTGTCTCAGTCCCAGTGTGGCCGATCGGCCTCTCAGCCCGGCTATCCATCGCAGCCTTGGTGAGCCGTTGCCTCACCAACAAGCTAATGGACCGCGGGCCCATCCCTCACCGCCGGAGCTTTCCCGAAACGACCATGCGATCATTGCGGAGTATCCGGTATTAGCTCAAGTTTCCCTGAGTTATCCCAGTGTGAGGGGCAGGTTGCCCACGTGTTACTCACCCGTTCGCCACTCGGTAGAACCCCGAAGGGACCTACCTCGTTCGACTTGCATGTGTTAAGCACGCCGCCAGCGTTCATCCTGAGCCAGGATCAAACTCTCCGTTGAAAGTGTAAACAGAACCGAGGTCCTGTATTCCACGAAGGTTCGGATCACTGGTGATCCGGGTTCGGTCCGCCTGCCTCTCGCTACGGGGTAGCTCCAGGTGGTTCGAACCGATAAGTCCTCAAAGGTGCCATGCGGGTTTGACCCTTGCGGGCCCTATCCGATGACGGGTTTGGGACAATCATTTTTCCGGTCCGTTTTGACGCGGACCGGCTGGCTTGTAGTCACAGTATTCAGTTTTCAAGGTTCAGGCACAGGGGGATACATTACGTTCCTGTAACCCCACTGTCAATGACCAATCTCAACGATCCTGCGAGCACATTTCCCCAGTTCACAAAGGGAGGCGCCTCCGGTTTGGAGGCGCCTCTTCAAACGTCAGCGTGTCGCAGTCGCGACTACCTTCGTCTTTAGTGGTCAGCCTCCGGGAGGATGCTCGTTTTCAATGCCCCGCTCCGCGTTCGTAGCGTCAGGACCGCCGAAGTGGCGAGGGATAGAATAGCACCGCCCATGGGGCCCCGCAAGCACTATTTCCAGCAACTCACGTGCGGGGCACCGGTCGTGCGAAGTGGCGCTTGCCGGCCTGGACGACGTGTCCCGAGACGGCGGCCCATGATAGGTCATAGACACCCGGAGCGACAGGGTTTCCGTCGATCCGCACGCCGCCGCCGTCGATGAGGCGCCTGCCCTCACCGTTCGACGGGGCCAGCCCGAGCTCCCTGAGCAGCGCAGGCAGGTGCACGGGGTCGGCGGCCTCCACTTCGATCTCCGGGACGTCCACCGGCGCCTCATGGCGCTTGAACACGCGGTCGAACGCGGCCTCCGCGTCGATCGCCGCCTGCGGGCCGTGATAGACCTCGACCACGAGGCGCGCCAGGCGGCGCTTCTGTACGCCGGGGTGTACCGATCCGGTCGATATCTCCGCCTCGACGGCTTCGAGCTCGTCGACGGTGAGCAGGGTCGCGAGCCGGTAGTACTTCGCCGTGAGCGCGTCAGGGATCGACATCAGCTTCCCGAACATCTCGTCCGGGGCATCGGTGAGTCCGACGGCGTTGCCGTAGGACTTGCTCATCTTCTGGACGCCGTCGGTCCCCTCAAGGAGCGGCAGTGTGAGGCAGACCTGTGGTTCGAGGCCGCTCTTCTCCATGAGCTCGCGCCCTGCCAGCAGGTTGAACAGCTGGTCGGTGCCACCGAGCTCGACGTCGGCCTCCACGACCACGGAGTCGTACGCCTGCGCCACGGGGTAGAGGAACTCGTGCAGAGAGATCGGACGCTGCTCCTCGTAGCGCTTGGCGAAGTCGTCACGCTCGAGGATGCGGGCCACGGTGAAGCGACTCGTCAGGCGCAGCAGCTCGGCGAAGCCCAGAGGACCGAGCCAATCGGAGTTGCGTCGGAGCTCGGTCTTGACCGGGTCAAGGATCCGAAAGGCCTGCGCTATATATGTCTGAGCGTTCTCGTCGATCTGCTCGACGGTGAGGGGCGGCCGCGTGGCGCTGCGCCCCGACGGGTCGCCGATGAGGGCCGTGAAGTCTCCGATGATCAGGACGACGGTGTGCCCGAGGTCCTGGAACTGACGCAGCTTGCGAAGCGGGACCGCGTGCCCGAGATGGAGGTCGGGAGCGGTCGGATCGACGCCCAGCTTGATGCGGAGCGGACGGCCGGTCGCCAGCTTGTCGAGCAGCGCCTGCCTCGGCACGATCGCCTCGGTGCCGCTCTCGAGGATATGCATCTGCTGCTCGGGAGTGAGCACGGTCCTCAGGTCCTCTCCGGCCCGCGTCACTTCACGGGGCGATGACGGTGCGGCCGATCTCATGGTCGGCCGCGGTTTTGCAGGCCATACTACCATTCGACTCGAGTACCTCCCGAGCGACACGGATGCGGACGCCCGTCCGCACGACCGCCACGCGAGGCCGCTGAAGACCACCACGTCACCGGCGTCCACGCATAGATATAGAGTGAGGCCATGGCAATCTACGAAGACAAGCGGCCCCCGCGACCCCGCGCATCGGGAGGCTCCGGATCCACTCCCCCGGCGCCCCGGCCGCGCGGCGCACGACAGGGCTCGCCGAACCAGGGCGCTCCCCGCACGCGCGCGGCGGCGCCGATGTCGAAGCGCGACCGCTCTCGCGACGGCGCACGCCCGACCGGGAAGAGGCGTCGCCCGGTCCTGCGCATCGTCCTCGCCGCGCTGCTCCTCCTCCTCGTCGGGGTCGGCATCGCCGGAGCGGTCGTGATCGGCGACATCTCCCGCAACCTCCCCGACCCCACGAAGCCGCTCAAGGGGACCGACCTGACGACGAAGATCGTCGACCGCAACGGTGCGACGATCACGGACCTCTTCGCGGATCAGAACCGGCAGCTGGTGACGCTGGCGCAGATACCGACCACGCTGCGCGAAGCCGTCGTCTCGACTGAGGACCAGCGCTACTACGAGCACCCCGGCGTCGACCTGCTCGGACTGGCTCGCGCTGTCGTGGTCGACATCAAGGCCGGTGCGCAGGTGCAGGGCGGTTCCACCATCACGCAGCAGTACGTGAAGCAGGCGTTCGTGGGCGACCAGATGAGCATCAAGCGCAAGATCTCCGAGGCGCTGCTCGCCTACAAGGTCGAGCAGCAGTACTCCAAGGACGAGATCCTCGCGATGTACCTGAACACCATCTACTTCGGTCACGGCTCGTACGGCGTACAGACCGCCGCGCAGACCTACTTCGGCAAGTCGGTGCAACAGCTCACCCTGCCCGAGGCGGCCGTGCTGGCGGGCGTCATCAAGTCCCCGGCACGCTACTCGCCGTACCTCGACCCCACTGCCGCAAAGCTGCGTCGCGACACGGTGCTCGGCCAGATGCGGGACCAGGGCTACATCGACGCGTCGGCCTACGCCGCCGCCGTCGCCACGCCGATCAAGACCACGGGCCTCAAGCCCGCCAGCACCAAGGCTCCCTACTTCGTCGAGTACCTCAAAGACCAGCTCGTGAAGCTCTACGGCGAGGATGCGGTGTACCGCGGCGGGCTCACGGTCACCACGACCCTCGACCTCAAGATGCAGGCGGCGGCCGAGTCGGCCGTCGCCAAGGCCCTCACCAAGAAGACGGACCCGTCGGCGGCGCTGGTGGCCATCGATCCCAAGACCGGACAGATCCTTGCGATGGTCGGCGGACGCGACTTCGCCACGCAGCAGTACAACGTCGCGGTCCAGGGGCACCGGCAATCGGGCTCCTCGTTCAAGCCGTTCGTGCTGGCGACGGCACTTGCGGCGGGCGTCTCGCCGGAACAGCCGTTCAAGGCCAACTCGATGAAGCTCAAGATCCCTGGTGGGCAGACGTGGAGCGTCGTGGGCGAATCGGCGTACGGCGGCATGCAGCGCCTGCGCGTCGCGACCTGGCACTCCCTCAACCCCGTGTTCGCGCAGCTGGTGCTCCAGGTCGGCGCCGACGCGGTCGTGAACACTGCGCACGACATGGGCATCGTGACGAAGATCACCCCGGTCCCCGCCGTGGCGCTGGGCGGCATGGCCGAGGGCGTGACCCCGCTCGAGATGACGTCCGCCTACGCCACGCTCGCGGACGGCGGCACGCACACCCCGCCGATCGGTATCCTCAAGGTGACCGACAAGGACGGTGCGGTCTTGTTCGCGGTGCCGGCGCCCAAGGGCACGCGCGCGCTCGACGCCGCCGTCGCGTATCTCACCACCGACATCCTCAAAGGCGTGATCCAGCACGGCACCGGAACGGCCGCCGCGATCGGACGACCCGCGGCGGGCAAGACCGGCACCACGCAGAACAACGCCGACGCCTGGTTCTGCGGCTATACCCCCGACCTCGCCACGACCGTGTGGGTCGGCTATCCCGGCTCGCAGAAGCCGATGACATCGGTACACGGCATACAGGTGACCGGCGGCTCGTTCCCGGCGCGCATCTGGGCCGCGTTCATGAAGTCCGCGCTGGCGGGCACGCCCGCCACGGACTTCAAGCGCCCGTCCGGGCTCGTCGACCTGAAGATCTGCCTCGACTCGGGCGGTGCCGCCACCCCGCTGTGCCCGCGCACCGGCATGGCACTGTTCCTCACGGGGCACACGCCGGGCCCGTGCACGATCCACACCACCGCGATCGGCCTGAAGATGCCCAACCTCGTCGGCCTGACGAAGCTGGCCGCGCTGGCCGCGCTCGACACGATGGCGCTCAAGTACACCGTCGTCGAGAAGGACGTCGCGGGCGTCGCCGCAGGGATCGTCGCCGCTCAGGACCCGCTCAAGGGAAGCACCCTCACGAGCGCGACCGTCGTGACGCTCACCGTGAGCAACTCGGGAGGCGGCGCCAACAAGCCACCTACCGCCAAGTTCGACTGGTCGCCGACGACCATCGTGGCGAACCAGCCCGTCACGTTCGACGGAAGCGCGAGCTCCGACCCGGACGGCTCGATCGTGAAGTGGCTGTGGGAGTTCAACGGCGGGACGGGATCGGCCAACGGCACGGCGAAGGTCAGCCACACCTACCCCCAGGGCACCTACAACGTGACGCTGTGGATCACCGACAACGGCGGGACGACCGTATCCATCACGAAGCAGATCACCGTTCCGTAGCCGGCGCGCGGGACCGCGGCCTGCGGCCCTAGCGCAGGCCGCGGAAGAAGTGCGCGGAGGTGGAGGGCTCGGTCACCGGGGCCTCGGGCAGCGACGATCCCTTCAGCGCGGCGTCAAGACGGATGCGCCAGGCGCGCGTGACGCGCGCCGCGTCCTCCGTGCCCGACGACTGCAGGTCGAGACGCACGGCGGAGACTCCCGCCGCGAGCAGTTCGGGGAGCGCCCGCGACAGATCCAGCGGGACCGCGTTGTAGATGTGTGCGCGCCCGTCGGCGTCCGTCGTGACGGGCATCTCGTAGCCCTTGCGGTCCCGAAGGACCCAGGCGCCGGCTCTGCGTGCGCAACCGGCGCACCGGTGGTCGCACTCCCCCACGGCCTGAAGCACGCAGTGCTCGGCGACCATCAGCTCGAGTCTGCCCGCAGCGACGACGCCCACGGGCACGGGCGACCCCGCCACGAGTGACGCCAACTGGCGACCGGACAGCTCAGGAGAGGCCCACACGCCTGTGGCACCGAGTTCGGCGAGTGCCGCCGCCGACCAGGGGTTCACGACGTTCAGACCCCAGTCGGCCTCGGCGGGCAGGCCCTGGCCGCCGAGGTGCGCCAGCACGCCGAGGTTGCCGGTGACGGCGGCCCCGTCCGACGCGCGGGCGCATGCGAGAGCGGCGGCGATCTCCGTCTCGTGAACGACAAGCGGAAGCAGGGCGTCGTGCCCCGTCGGCGTTCCCGGTCGCGCGCCGCAGCCGAGCAGGACGCGATCCGCGCCCGCGTCGCTGCACGCGTCGGCCGCAGCGCGCGTCAGGACCGCCACCACGAGCTCGGGCCGTGCAGGGCGCCGTGCGGGCGACGGGAGAGCCGGGGGCTGCGGCGAGGACACGGTCATGCGGCCCGTCCACGACTCGAGTCGCCGGTCGTCGAGGAGTCGGACGGCGTCCGCCCTCAGCCGGTGGAGGACCGAGAACCCGAGCCCGGCGTCCGCGTCGAGCTGAACGGACACGTCCTCGGCCCGATACGGGGTGCCTCCGAGCCGGCCCACGTGCTCGACCACCTCGTCGGCGGTCACGGGCTTCGTGCGCGCCCGCTCGACCACCGGCCCCGACACGGAGACCGAGGCGTCGGGCGCAGCCATCTCCAGCCTGGCGGGCTCCCCGACGCGCAGCGAGACCGCGATGCGCACCGGAACGGGACGCCGCTCCTCCGGGGACTGCCACGAGCGGCGGGCCGCTTCCATCAGTGCGGCGTTCACGACGCGGAACACGCGGTCTCCCTGGCGCACGGGCTGGTCGACGACGATGGTGACGCGGGTGCCCGCAGGCGCGGCCGAAGCCGAACCGGCGTCCAGACCCAGCTCCCCGGCCGCCTGAGCGAAACGCCCCGTGGCCGTCCAGAACTCGATCGTGTCGCCGGACTCGAGCGAGCGGTCCAGCGCTATCGTCGCGCGCCCCGGCGTGGTCGCAGCGACGCGGCCGAGCGGAACGCCCCGGTTGTTCGGGCGGGTGTAGCTCATCATCCGGTCGTCGCGGATGTCGGCGAGGTACCCCTGCGTGAACCCCCGATTGAACGCCTCTTCGAGGCGTTCCGTCTCGGCCGGGAGCACCTCATAGTCGGAGGCGGAGGCCATCGCGCGGTCGAGCGCGGCGCGATAGACGGACACCACCGCGGCGACGTACTCCGGGCTCTTCATGCGGCCCTCGATCTTGAGCGCCGCCACACCCGCGTCGACGAGTGCCGGGAGCAGCTCGATCCCGGCGAGGTCCTTGGGACTGAGCAGGTAGCGGCCGGGCACCTGAGCGACGCACCCTTCGGCGTCGACCAGGTCATAGGGAAGACGACACGGCTGCGCGCAGAGCCCGCGGTTCGCGGAGCGCCCGCCCACGAGCGACGACATGAAGCACTGGCCCGAGTGGCAGAAGCACAGCGAACCGTGCACGAAACTCTCGAGCTCGACGGGCGACGACGCCGTCAGCTCGCCGATCTCGGCCACGGAGACCTCCCGAGCGAGCGTCACACGGGAGACACCGAGCCGCGCGACGGCCGCGATCGCGTCGCCGTTGTGGACGTCGATCTGTGTCGACGCGTGGATGCGGACCTCGGGCAGGGCGCGGCGGATGGCGCTCATCAGGCCGAGGTCCTGCACGATGACCGCGTCGACGCCCGCCTCCCACGCCTTGGCGACCAGTGTGAGCGCACCGAGCATCTCGTGCTCGACCACCACGACGTTCGCGGTGAGGTAGATCCGGGCGCCGCGCAGGTGAGCGAACCGGCACGCCTCGCCGAGCGTCTCGAGGGTGAAGTTCTCGGCGCCGCGACGTGCGTTGAGGTCGGCGGTCCCGAGGTAGACGGCGTCGGCGCCGTTCCGCACCGCCGCGCGCAGCGCGTCGAAGCCGCCCGCGGGTGCGAGCAGCTCGACGGAGCGTGGGACGATGGCGTGGCTCACGAAGGTTCCTTGTCGACCGTGTGGATGTGTCCGGCCCGTAGCCGACACTAACATGTATGTAACGGTTCGGCGCACGCGCAAGCGCGTTCGCTCCGAAGCGGGTACCCTGTACGAACTACGAACGGTCAGGCTACGAGCGAGGAGGCGGGGATGTCAAGCAGACTTCGGCGCGAGCGCACCCGGCGCCCCCATCGCATCCTCTTGCGCGTGCTCGCCGTGAGCGCCGTCGTCCTGCTCTCCGTCGTCCTGCTGGCGGCGGGCGGGGCGTGGCTGTACGTGGCCAACGCACTCAAGGGGCTGCCGAACGTGGACGACCCCAACGCTTTCGCGGTCGCGCAGCCGACCCGGATCTACTCCGCGGACCACAAGCTCCTCGCGAGCTTCTACATCGAGAACCGGACGATCGTCCCGCTCAGCAGCATCTCGACCGACCTCGCGAACGCCGTGGTCGCCGTCGAGGACGAGCGCTTCTACCAGCACAACGGGGTCGACTGGGCGGGCATCGCGCGCGCCGTGGTCATCGACGTCACCACGGGCTCGACCAAGGAAGGCGCTTCGACGATCACCCAGCAGTACGTCCGCAACACGATCCTCGTGTCCGAACGCTACAAGATCACCGCGTCGCGCAAGCTCCGTGAGATGTACCTGGCGTACGAGTTCGAGAAGCGTCACACCAAGGCCGAGGTCCTCGCCGACTACCTGAACACGGTGTACTTCGGCGACGGTGCCTACGGCGCAGAAGCCGCGTCCCTCACCTACTTCGGCAAGCACGCCGATCAGCTCACGATCGGCGAGGCAGCGATGATCGCCGGCCTGCCGCAGTCGCCGCTGCGCCTCAACCCCTACTACAACATGGCGGGTGCGCAGTCGCGCCAACGCTGGGTCCTGGGTCGCATGGTGGCCAACCATTACATAACCCAGGCGCAGGCCGACGCCGCCGCGGCCGAGAAGATCGTGCTGGCGAAGAAGCTCAACCCCAACCAGGGCATCCTGGACTGCGCGTACTTCGTCTCGTACGTGCGGAAGCAGCTTCTCACTCAGTACTCGGACTCGCTGATCTTCCGTGGCGGCCTGTCCGTGTACACGACCATCGACACGAAGCTGCAGCGGGCCGCCGAGGCGGCGGTCAGGAAGACCCTCCCGCTGAAGAAGGACCCGGACGCGGCGCTGATCTCGCTCGACCCGCACACCGGCAACATCGTCGCCATGTACGGCGGCCGTAACTACACCAAGGACTCGTTCAACTACGCGACGCAGGGCAGGCGCCAGCCCGGCTCCTCGTTCAAGATGTTCGTCCTCGTCACAGCGCTGGAGAAGGGCATCCCGCCCAATCGTCCCATCGACGCGTCATCGCCGGCGGTCATCCCGTCGCATCCTGCGTGGATCGTGAACAACTCGGAGGGCAGCGGCAAGGGCTACATGACGATATCGCGCGCGACCGCCGCCTCCGTCAACTGCGTGTTCGCGCGACTGATCTGGGAGCTCGGTGCCGGCGAGGTCGCGAAGACCGCGAGGCGCATGGGCATAACTTCGCCGATCCCCGCGCTCCCCTCGATCGCGCTGGGCTCCGCCCCCGTGAGCCCGCTCGAGATGGCCTCGGCCTACGGGACGCTCGCCGACGACGGGATCCACGTGGCGCCGGCGTCGATCACGAAGATCGTCGGGCCGGATGGCGCGGTCATGTTCGAGCAGAAGGTCGTCGGCACGCGCGTGTTGACCCCCAACATCGCGTGGGCCACCACGCAGCAGCTCATGGGAGTGATCTCCGGGGGTACGGCGACCCGCGCACGCCTGTCCGGGCGCGAGGCCGCGGGCAAGACGGGGACCGCCCAGAACTACCAGGACGCGTGGTTCGTCGGCTACACACCCCAGCTCGTGACCGCTGTGTGGATGGGGTACTCCGAAGGCTCGATCCCCATGAGGAACGTGCACGGACAGCGCGCGTTCGGCGGGACGTTCTGCGCGCCGATCTGGCACACGTTCATGACGGCCGCGCTCTACGGAAAGCCTTCGCTGACCTTCGCGCGTGCGTCGGCCCCCCACTACATCTGGAAGACCTCCTGGTCGGTGGCCGCGAGCGCGTCGGCGGCGGCCGGCAAGCCGAAGCCCAAGCCGAGGCCGGGTGGCGGCGGCAGCGGCGGAACGACGTCCACTCCGAACCCCACCTCGACGCCCAAGCCCTGAGATACCCTCACATCGACACGACGAAGGCCCCGCCCCGGATCCCGGAGCGGGGCCTTCGTGAGTCGTGCGTCTACGGGCGGCGAACGCGCACGATGCCCGAGGTGCAGAACACCTCGACGCCCTGCGACTCGATCCGGTCCAGGATGAGGTTCATCCCAAGGGTGTCTGAGGAGATGTGTCCCGCGATCACGAGGTTCATGTGGAGCTCCTCCGCGCGCTTGCGGTGCTCTTCGCCGTAGTGCATCCCCACCAGGGTGTCGACGCCCGCGGCGCTGAGGCGGTTGAGCGCGTCGGTCGGGCCCTCGGTCCCGCCGGTCATGTCCACCACGATGCGGCCCGGACGGTGGTGGCCTTCGCCCAGGACGAGCTCGGGGCCGTAGCCCTTGCGGGCCGCGTGGTCGTACTCGGGGATCGTGCGGATCGCGCGCACGAGGTCCTCGAGCGTCTCGGGGACGGCCGCATCGATGAAGCGCTGGACGAAGCGCTGCACCGAGTTGTCGGCGGGAGTGTGGCACGACATCACGGCGAACCCCATGAGCTCTGCGGACTGGATGGCCCGGTAGTGGTTGTAGGGCATGAAGTGGCGGCGGATCTCGGACGCGCGCTTCGAGATCAGACTGTCCGCGGCGCCGAGACCGACGCCCTGGGCGGCCCACAGGTCGGCCTGCATGTGCATGACCTCGTCGAGGCGGGCGAAACCGGGTCCCTCAGGATGGTGCGCGAACACGAGATCGATCGGAGCCCCCTTCTCGCGAAGGCGGTCGGCCAGCATGACCTCGGCGGTCTCCATGTCGACGCCCGTGATCAGCCCCCGGACCTCGAGTTCGGGATCTCCGGCGGCGATGCGGGTGTCGGCGTACGGATTGGTGAGCCGCTCCGTGTCGAAGTAGGGGCGGTCCTCCTCGTCGAGCTTGCGGTAGGCGCGCGCGGAGACGGCCATCACCCGCTCCAGCTCCTTCGCCGAGCGCGGATCGGCCTCCATGCCCGCCTCGACACAGGTCCGGTAGATGTCCTTGAGTTTCACGTCGATACGCCTTTCGTCCTGGGACGCGACGGGACCCTCCGCCCCGGCCGCGCCGTGGAAACGTGCCGATCCCCCTCGATGTAGAACCGCAACTCGGCCTCGTGCCCCGAGCCGAGCCCGATCCTGCCCGACGTCCCGACGGCCAGAGAGGGCCCCCGCGCCGCGAGCACGGACAGTGTAGCGCTTCCGTCCAGCGGCTCGCCGTTCACCGAGAGGTCGACGCCGAGCGCCGCGGTCAGCTTCCCGGGGCCGTTTGCCACGTCGCGCACGGCGACCGGAGACGCCGAACGCCGGGACTCCGCCCGACGGCGCAGCATCGCATCGACCCCGTCGATGGGCTCGATGGCCCGTATGAGGACCCCGCCGGCCGTCCCCTCCGGCTCGGTCACGAAGTTGAGCATGTGGTGGTTGCCATAGGTGAAGTAGACGTAGGCGTGTCCGGGTGGCCCGTACATGACCGCGTTGCGTTTCGTGATTCCGTGGGTCGCGGCGTGCGAGCCCAGATCGTCGGCGCCGAGGTACGCCTCGGTCTCGACGATCCGGCCGGACGTCGTCTCTCCCCCCGCGGTGCTGACGAGCACGCAGCCGAGAAGGTCGCGGGCCACGGTGGCGGTGTCCCGCGCGAAGAAGTCGGTGCCGAGAACGCCCGGTCTCACGACAGCCGCGTGTCGGCCCAGGCCCGTCCCTCGGCGACCGCGTCGCGTGCGAGCACGAGCTGCGCGCGCACGGCGTCGTGCCCGGTGCCGCCCTCGCTCGTGCGTCGCGAGACGATGAGGTCGAGGTCGACGGCGTCGAGCGCGTCCGGCCCGAAGGCGGTGGACGCGGCGCGCAACTCGTCGAGGGTAAGGTCCTGCAGCGTGCGGCCCGAACGCTCGCACTCGAGCACGAGGCGGCCGACGATCTCGTGAGCGTCGCGGAACGGCACACCGTGAGCGGCGAGGTGGTCCGCGAGGTCCGTCGCCGCCATGAAGCCTCCGCGTGCGCCGGCGCGCATCCGCTCCTCGTTCACCGTCAGCGTCGCGATCATGCCGGTCGTGACGCGGAGACACGCGCTCAGAGTGGAGACCGCGTCGAACACGCCGGCCTTGTCCTCCTGCATGTCCTTGTTGTAGGCGAGCGGAAGGCCCTTCATCACGGTGAGGAGAGCGACCAGATCGCCGTAGACGCGACCGGTCTTGCCGCGCACGAGCTCGGCGACGTCGGGGTTCTTCTTCTGGGGCATTATCGAGGAGCCGGTCGAGTATCCGTCGTCCATCGTGACGAACCCGAACTCGTCGCTGGACCACAGGACGAGCTCCTCGCACAGCCGCGAAAGGTGCATCATCGCGACCGCGCACGCGTAGGACAGGTCGAGCAGGAAGTCCCTGTCGGAGACCGCGTCGAGCGAGTTCGGCGTGACGGTCGCGAAGCCGAGCTCCTCGGCGACGGCGCGACGGTTCAGCGGGAACGTGGTCCCCGCCAGCGCCGCCGACCCAAGCGGCGAGACGTCCGCCGCGTCGTAGGCCGCGCGCAGCCGGCGCGCGTCGCGGTCGAGCATCCACACGTAGGCCAGAAGGTGGTGGCTCAGCAGCACCGGCTGCGCCTTCTGCAGGTGGGTGTAGCCGGGCATGACCGCTCCGAAGTGCTCGTCCGCGCGGGAGAGCAGGGCCTCCTGCAGCGAAGCGACGCCCTCAGCCAGTGACGCGGCGAGGCGCTTCGCGTGAAGGCGGGTGTCGGTCGCGACCTGGTCGTTACGCGAGCGGGCCGTGTGCAGCCGGCCGCCGACGGGCCCGATCTTGGCGGTCAGGGCGCGCTCGACGGCCATGTGGATGTCCTCGTCGGCGTTGTCGAATATGAACAAGCCCGACTCGAGGTCACCGCGCACCGCGCGCAGTCCGCCCTCGATCTGAACGGCGTCATCGGGGGAGACGATCCCCTGCGCGCCGAGCATCCGGACGTGCGCGATCGAGCCGTCGATGTCGGCGGCCCACATCGCGCGGTCGACCGGCAGCGACGCGCCGAACTCGGTGACGAACGCGTCCATCGAGCCCTCGAAACGGCCGCCCCAGGCCTTCTTGGCGTCAGACATGCCGCTCTCCTCCCCGACGGGCTCCGCCATCTGGACTAGACCTCGCCTTCCTTGCCGACCTTGCGGCGCTGCCGCGCCCAGACCTTCGTGGGGAGGCCCCACAGGTCGATGAAGCCCTTGGCCGCCTTGTGGTCGAAGGTGTCGGTGGCGTCGTAGGTGGCGAGGTCGAAGTCGTACAGCGAGTACGGGCTGCGGCGCCCGACGACCACACACGAACCCTTGAAGAAGCGCAGGCGCACGTCTCCCGTCACCAGCTTCTGGGTGGTCTCGACGAACCCGTCGAGCGCCTCCTTCAGAGGCGAGTACCACATGCCGTTGTAGACGAGTTCCGCCCACTTCTGCTCGATGCCCAGCTTGTAGTGGAGCAGGTCACGCTCGAGACAGAGGTCTTCCAGCGCCTTGTGCGCCTGGATCAACGTCAGCGCCCCCGGCACCTCGTAGACCTCGCGGCTCTTCAGCCCCACGAGGCGATTCTCGATCATGTCGATGCGGCCGAAGCCGTGCTTGCCGGCCACGTCGTTCATCGTGACGATGATGTCGTGGAACGAGGTGACCGTGCCGTTGAGCGCGATCGGCAGCCCCTGGTCGAAGGAGATCTCGACGTACTCCGGCGTGTCACAGGCCTCGGCCCGGGCGTCGTTGGTCATCGTGTAGATGTCCGCGGGCGGCTCGATCCAGGGGTCCTCCAGCACGCCGCACTCGATGGCGCGGCCCCACAGGTTGTCGTCGATCGAGTACGGATTGTCCTTGGTGGTCGGCACGGGGATCCCGTGCGCGGCGGCGTACTCCATCTCCTGCTCGCGGGTGTGCAGGTCCCACTCGCGCACCGGCGCCAGCACCGTGAGGTCCGGGTCGAGCGCGGCGATGCCCACCTCGAAGCGGACCTGGTCGTTGCCCTTGCCCGTGCACCCGTGAGCGATGCAGGTGGCACCCACACGGTGCGCCTCCTCGACCAGGTGCTTGACGATGATCGGCCGCGACATGGCGGACAGCAGCGGGTACTTGTTCTCGTAGAGCGCGTTGGCCTTCAGCGCCTTGCTCAGGAACTCTCCCACGTACTCCTCGCGGACGTCCTTGACGACCGATTCGACCGCGCCGATGTCGAGCGCCTTGAGGCGGACGGTCTCGAGGTCCTGGCGCTCCTGCCCGACGTCGATCGCGAGCGCGACGACGTCCATGTCGTAGTTGTCGCGGATCCATTGGATGGCGACGGAGGTGTCGAGACCTCCAGAGTATGCGAGTACGCACTTGGCCTTGGCCACGTGGGTCCCTCCTTGGATGGTGTGCGGGCCGGGTGGAGGTCTTCGGTCGCTACGGGCGGCCGCGGTACTTCTCGATGGTGTCCGCGACCGCGGCGGCGTCCGCCGCGCTCCGGGTGATGACGAGGATCGTGTCGTCGCCCGCGATCGAGCCGAGGACCTCGTCGAGACCCGCGTCGTCGAGCGCCGCAGCGACGCCGGGCGCCGTGCCCGGTGAGGCCTTCACGATGAGCATCGTGTCCGCCTGGACCAGGCTGGTGACCAGCTCCGAGATCATGCGCTGCAGGTGCAGGTCCTCGGCGAGCACGTACACGCCCTCCGGGAGCTTGCGCAGTCCCATCTCGGTGATGTCGCGCGACACCGTCGCCTGGGTACAGACGAAGCCCTGCTCGCGCAGGTGCTCGACGAGGTCGCGCTGCGTTCGCACGCGCTCCCGTCGCACCACCCTGCGGATGACGTCCTGACGCTCGAGCCGCTTCCTCATCGCCGTCACCCCATGACCATCGTGAGCAGCGCCCTCTGTGCGTGCAGACGGTTCTCGGCCTCGTCGTAGACGACCGACGCCGCCGAATCGATCACCTCGTCCGTGACCTCCTCGCCGCGGTGGGCGGGCAGGCAGTGGAGGAACAAGGCGCCGGGCGCGGCCTGCGCCATGAGGTTCGCGTTGACCTGGTAGGGAGCGAAGCTCCTCGCGCGCTCGTCGTGCTCCCCCTCCTGGCCCATGGACGCCCACGTGTCGGTGATGATCACGTCGGCGCCGGAGGCGGCGACCATGGGGTCGCGTTCGATCGACAGCCGCGAGCCGGTGGCCTGCGCGATCTCCTCGGCGCGGGTGAGCGCGGAGGGAAGCGGGTCGAACCCCGTGGGGCACGACACCGTGAGATGCATCCCCGAGAGCGCCGCTCCGATCATCAAGGTGTTGGCCATGTTGTTGCCGTCTCCGAAGTACGCGGCCTTGAGCCCAGCGGTGCGGCCCTTGTGTTCGGAGATCGTCACCAGGTCCGCGAGGACCTGACACGGGTGGTAGTCGTCGGTGAGCGCGTTGATGACGGGCACGGACGCGTGCTGCGCGACCTCCTCGATGTGCGACTGCTCGTAGGTGCGCAGCACGATGGCGTCCACGTAGCGCTCGAGCACCTTCACGGTGTCCTTGACGGACTCGCCGCGCGAGAACGCGCTGCCCTCGCCGATCAGCAGGACGGGTGTGCCGCCCAACCGCGTGACGGCGATCTCGAAGCTCACCCGCGTGCGCAGCGAGGGTTTGAGCATGATGATCGCGACCGACTTGCCGCTCAGCGGCTTGCTCGTCGCCGCGGCCGTGGTCGCCATGCGCTTCTGGATGCTCACGCGCTGGAGGAAGAACTCGAGCAGCTCGGGCGTGAACTCACCCAGAGTGAGAATGTCCCGACCCGAGAGAGCGTTCATGTCGTCCCCATCTTCGAAGAGTGTCATTGCACCACCTCATAGAGTCCGGCCAGTAGTGTATCAACCTCGGCGCGCCCGCACACAAGCGGGGGGAGAATGCGCAGAATATGCGTCCCGATACTGTTCAGCACCAGTCCCTTGCCCAATCCTGCGGCGGCGACGTCCGCGGCGATCGGCTCGACGAACTCAAGCGCGTTCATGAGGCCCACTCCTCTGACCTCGGCCACGGCGCCGGTCCGCGACCCGAACGTCCGCAGGCCCTCCCGCAGGTATTCCCCGACGGTCACGGCGTTGTCGCCCAGGCGCTCTTCCTGCAGCGCCCGCAGACACGCGCGAGCGGCGGCGGCGATGACCGGCCCTCCGCCGAACGTCGAGCCATGGTCGCCGGGACGGAAGGCGTCGGCGACCTCCGTGCGGGCGACGATCGCGCCGGCCGGGAGTCCGTTGGCAAGCGACTTCGCGAGGTAGGCGATGTCCGGGCGAACGCCGAAGTGCTGCCAGGCGAACGGCGTGCCGCAGCGCCACAGGCCGGTCTGCACCTCGTCGAACACGAGCAGGACGTCGCGCTCGTCACACAGCCGGCGAACGGCCGTGAGGTACTCGGGGTCGCACGGGTACACGCCCCCCTCCCCCTGCACCGGCTCCAGCAGGACGGCGCACGTGCGCTCGTCCACGGCGGCCTCGAGAGTCGCGAGGTCGTTGAGCGGCACGTGGGTGAAGCCCGACGGCAGCGGTTCGAACGCCTCCTGCTTGCTCGGCTGTCCCGTCGCGGCGAGAGCGGCGAGCGTCCGTCCATGGAACGAGCGCTCGGCGCTGACGATCCGGTGGCACGCCGCGCCGCGTTGGGCAAGCCCCCAGCGGCGCGCCAACTTGATCGCGCCCTCCGTCGCCTCGGCGCCCGAGTTGCAGAGGAACACGCGCGACGGCGACCCGAACAGCGTCGCGACGTCGCGCGCGAGCTCGTCGCGATGCTCGACGTAGAAGAGGTTGCTGACGTGGGTCAGCCGACCGATCTGCTCGCACACGGCCTCGACGACCGCCGGGTGACTGTGTCCGAGGTTGACGGCGCCGATGCCGGAAACGAAGTCGAGGTACTCGCGCCCGTCGTCGTCGAAGAGACGCATGCCGTCGCCGCGCACGAACATGACCGGCTTGCGGCCGTACGTGCGCATGTGGAACTCGGCGTCGAGCGCCACCGTCTGATCGAGGAGCGTTCCCATGCGCGTCATCCCCTTCCGGCGCCGAGCGCGGACTCGGTCGCGGCCGGATGGTTGCCGTCGGCGGTGATCATGGTGCCGACGCCCTCGTCGGTGAAGACCTCCAGCAGCACGGCGTGCGGGACCTTGCCGTTGAGGATGTGCGCCCGCGGGACGCCGCCGCGCAGTGCGCGCGCGCAGGCGCCGACCTTGGGGATCATGCCGGAGGACAGGCGGTCCTCAGCGATGAGTCCCTCGGCTTCGGCCAGGGAGAGCGCGCTTATCAGCGAGTCCTTCGCGTCGAAGTCCGCATAGAGCCCGTCCACGTCGGTGAGGAAGATGACCTTGGCGGCCCCCAACGCGGCCGCCATGTCGCCGGCAACGAGGTCGGCGTTGATGTTGTACGACCCGCCGTCGTCGCCGTAGCCCACGGTCGCGATGACCGGGATGAACCCGTCCTCGATGAGGTGGGTGACGACGGTGGTGTCGATGGCCTCCACCTCGCCCACGCGTCCGAGGCGCTCGGAGACAGGCCGCGCCTTGATCAGGTTGGCGTCGTCGCCGGAGATGCCGACCGCGAGCCGGCCGTGGCCGTTGATCGCGGAGACGAGCTCCTTGTTCACCTTCCCGACGAGGACCATCTTGACCACTTCCATGGCCGCGTCGTCGGTGACCCTCATTCCGTCGAAGAACTCGACCGGCATGCCGAGACGCTCCATGAACGACGTGATCTCGGGCCCGCCCCCGTGCACGATGACGGGATTGATGCCGACGAGCTTCATCAGCACGAGGTCGGACGCGACCATCTCGCGCAGCACGGCGTCCGTCATGGTCGCGCCGCCGTACTTGACCACGACGGTCGTGCCCCAGGCGGCCTTGATCCAGGGCAGCGCCTCGGTGAGCGTCTCGGCCTTCGCCAGCAGGTCCTTCACGTCAGGTCATCTCCTCGTCGCCGAACGCGCGCGTCAGCTGCGGTAGTCGCCGTTGATCCGCACGTACTCGTAGCTCAGGTCACAGGTCCACACGGTCGCGCTCGCCGATCCGACGTGCAGGTCGACGACGACGTCCACATCGCGCAGCGCCAGGGCCGCGGCGGCCTCGTCCTCGTCGAAGGGCAGCGCCGCCCCGCCGGCGCACGTAGGCACGCCCGCCAGGACGACGTCGAACGCGGAGGGATCCACGTACGCGCCCGACTTCCCGATCGCCATCGCGACGCGGCCCCAGTTCGCGTCCCCGCCGAAGATCGCGGTCTTGCACAGCGGGGAGTCCGCGATCGCGAAGGCGGCGAGCTCTGCGTCGCGCTCGGTCGCCGCTCCTCGAACGGTCACCTCGACGAACTTCGTGGCTCCCTCACCGTCGCGCACGATCATCCGGGCGAGCTCGCCGCACACCAGATGGATCGCCTGCGCGACGGCCTCGAAGTCCGCGTCCGCGGGACCGATCGGCTCACCGCCGGCGTCGCCTGACGCCATGAGGAGGCACATGTCGTTGGTCGACGTGTCGGAATCGACGGTGATGCGGTTGAAGGTGCGCCCCACCGCGGCGCGGAGCGCGGCGTCGCACGCCTCGGAGGTGAGCGGCGCGTCGGTCGTCACGTAGGCGAGCATCGTCGCCATGTTCGGCTTGATCATCCCCGAGCCCTTGGCCATTCCTCCGACGGTGAAGATCCGGTCACCGACGGTGATCGAGACGGCGGACTGCTTCGGGAACGTGTCGGTCGTCATGATCGCGCGCGCCGCGTCGAGCCAGCCATCGGGTGCGGCTGACGACACAAGCTGCTCCATCACGCCGTCAAAGGCGCTTGCGTTCAGCGGCTCGCCGATGACGCCTGTCGATGCAAGGAAGATGTCCGCAGGCTTGCAGCCGATGGTCCGCGAAGCGAGGTCGGCGGTAAATTTGCAG
>JANYKZ010000043.1 GCA_025361505.1 Coriobacteriia bacterium | reverse complement strand
GTCCGGGGGGAGTTCGGGGGGACCGTCGCGGACTTCGATGAGGCCGGGTTCCTCACCTTCGTCTCAGAGAACAAGAAGACCGGCCTGCGACCGGGCGGCGCGTACATGCCCACCCTCTTCCACCGCGACATCGCCATCGAGGCAGGCCTCTACCCCGACGGCAATGTCGCAGGCGCCACGTTCGAACTGGTGTCCCGCTTCGGCGACGAGGCCTTCTTCGACACGCTGCTGTCCCTTGGGGTGGAGCACCTCACCGCGCTCGACTCGATCTCTTATCACCTGAAGGAGGGCGAGCGAGAGGACGCGGCCAAGCCGTCCGGCGTCGTGGCCGAGATCGCCGCAGCGACCGAGGAGACGAGTGATCTGACCGAAGTGAGGCCCTACCCGGTCACCCCGGCCATCCGGCCCGTGTACGACCCGCTGTATCCGAACGTCCGGCACGCGTCGCTGATGGCCAAGCTGCAAGGAAGACCACTGGGGCTTGCTGCGCCCTCCCCTGCGAGCCGCCTCAAGGAGACCGCTGCTAGCGTCCTGAGGAGCGTGGGCCTGCTCGGAATCGCGCTTGCTGTCCTGCGGGGGTTGCGGAAGGTGAGAACGGGCGTGAGCAGGGGGGCCAGTTCCTAGATGCCGGACTCGATCCCCCGCTCCATAGCCACGGGAGAGATCCGGTGGCACGTGGACTTCATAGCGGGACTGGCGCGGACGCTCCGCCCCGAGGTGTACGTGGAACTCGGCGTGCACACGGCCGAACTGTTCAATCGCGTCATCCCGTTCGCCGGCCAAGCCATCGGCGTCGACATGGATCCGGAAGCGGGTCGCTACATCTCCGATGCGGCGAATGTGCGCTTCTTCTGTGGCACGACTGATTCGTTTCTCGATGAGATCTCGTCGTCCGGCCTCAAGATCGACATGCTCTTTGTCGACGCGGATCACTCCAGGGCCTCTGTCCTGCAGGACTTCCGCGGATACTTCCCGCACGTGCGGCCGCAGGGCCTGATCCTCTTGCACGACAGCAATCCCGACAAGGAACTCATCGACCCCGCGTGGTGCGGAGACGGCTACTTGGCCGTGGAGGAGCTTTCCCGTAAGGCCGACAACTATGAGATGGTTACCATCCCTCTCTCTCCCGGGCTCACGATCTGTCGGAAGCGAACGCGCCACCTCTCGTGGGAGGAACCCGATACCGACGGAATGCGACCGGCGCGCTGGGGCGTTCGAGACGGCTCCAACGCAGCACCTGCCGACACGACTGCAAAGCCACCCGGAAGGATGTCTGCATTCGTTCGTGGAGTACGGAGTCTGCTCGGCTAGACCCACGGCGCATCGCGCTGGCTAGAGGCGGTACTCTTGCGCGAGCCCCTCGAGCATCGCATCCCACCCCGACGGCGCCCACCCGGTCCGCTCGCGGAAGCGTGAGCTGTCGAGCGAACGGTCGATGACGAGCTCTTCGCTGGGCGTGAGGTCGACGTCCCATCCGAGCTTCTCCGCCAGCTTGGCCAGCAGCGTGAACTTGTCGATCGGGTCGGCCGAGAGGTGCCACAGACCCGACAGCGTCGGGTCGGGCATCACGACGTCGCGGACGACCTCGGTGAACGCGCGCGTCGTGAGCCCGCTGAAGACCGCCTTCGTGAACCCCTTGAGCTTCTCGTCGCGGTGCGCCGCGAACCAGCCGACCAGACCCGTCGGCTCGCCGAGCTGCCACCCGATGATCGAGGTCCGCAGCGTCACGACGTTGTCGCGGTCGGCGACCTCCCCGAGCAACTTCGAGCGCCCGTAGAGGTCGAACGCGTCGGGGACGTCACTCTCGCTGTAGCCGCCGCGCGAGCCGCTGAAGACGCAGTCGGTGCTCACGTGCACCATGCGCGCCCCGAAGCGCTCGCAGGCGTCCGCGAGCACATGCGGCCACAGACTGTTGACCTCGATGGACGGGATCGCGGCCTTGGCGTCGGCGCGCTGCTTCACGATGCCGACGGCGTTGAGAACCAGGTCGGGTCGCACGAGCTCGACGAGCGCGTAGGCAGATCCCGTCTTGGTGGCGTCGAGCCCTCCGAGGAGCCGGTCGGCGGGGATGCCGAGGTCCGGAAGCCGCTCCGGCGAGCGGCACGCTCCCCACACCTCGAAGTCCGGGGCGAGCACGCGGACGGCTTCGTGGCCCAACATGCCGCTGGAGCCCACCACGAGGATGCGGGGGCCGTCGCTCACGCGATGCCCAGCACGATCCGCACGACGACGTCCGACACGTTGCTCGCGAGGTACTCCGCGGGCGGCGTCCACGTGCCGGCCGAGCGCACCGCCACATCGATGGCGGGCAGGATGCGATGCGCCTCGACGCCGGCGAGCAGGTTGCTGCCGCATTCGATGGTCTCGGGCCGCTCGGTGACGTCGCGCATCGTGACCGTCGGGACGCCGAAGATGCAGCACTCCTCCTGCACGGTGCCGCTGTCGGAAAGGACGCAGAACGCCTCCTTCTCGAGGCGCACGAAGTCGAAGAGCCCCAGCGGAGGCACGAAGGTGATCCTGCCGGCATCGACGCCGAACGCGCGCAGTCTGTCGGCCGTGCGCGGGTGCAGTGACGCCAGGATCGGCATGTCGTACTTCTCGATGGTGTCGTTCATCGCCTTGATCAGCGCGGCGAGCCGCTCCGGCACGTCGACCGTCTCCGCGCGGTGCGCGGTCATCAGGAAGTACTTCCCGGGCTCGACGTCGAACTGCGTGAACGGGTCGGCCGCGTCGATCTGCGCCGCGTAGTGGTCGAGGACTTCCTTGATCGGATTGCCGGTGACGTAGATGCGTCGGCGCTCGATCCCCTCGCGCACGAGGTTCTCCGCGCTGCGATGCGTGTACGGCATCAGCACGCTGCTCGAGTGGTCGATGACGCGCCGGTTGACCTCTTCCGGGACGCGGTCGTCGTAGCAGCGGTTGCCCGCTTCCATGTGGCAGACGCGGATGCCCATCCGCTTGGCGACGAACACCGCCAGCCCCGTGTTCGTGTCCCCGAGGATCAGTACGGTGTCGGGCTTCTCGGTCCGGAACAGCTCCTCGCACTTCGCGAGCATCTGGCCGATCTGGTCCGCGAAGCTCTCCCCGCGGATGCCCAGGTAGACGTCGGGCTCGCGCACGCCCATCTCGCGGAAGAACATGCCGCTCAGACGGTCGTCGTAGTTCTGCCCGGTGTGCGCGAGCAGGTGGTCGCACGTCTCGTCGAGTGCTGCGATGACGCGGGACAGCCGGATGATCTCCGGCCGCGTGCCGAGCAGGGTCAGGACCTTGGTCATCTAGGCCTCCAGATAGAGCTGACCGACGATCCCGGGGATCTTCGTCTCCAGGAACTGAGCCAGCCCTTGCGGCGTCATGAGAGCGTTCTCGGAGCTGTAGTCGCCGACGAGCGCGGGCTGGTCGACCGGCGCGGCCAGCTCGGGGAGCATCGGCCGCAGCGCGAAGTAGCCCTCGTGGCCCTGGATGGTGCGGGTGGCCTCCTCCTCGGAGAGCAGGATCTCGTGGATCTTCTCGCCGGGGCGGATGCCGGTGATCACGGTCTCGATGTCGCGGTCGCCGATGAGGAACGCGGCGAGGTCGGTCATCTTCGCGCTCGGGCACTTCGGGATGTAGGTCTCTCCGGGAGCGGCCGAGCGGATGGCCGCGAAGATCGCGTCGACCGCGTCATCGAGGGTGAGCAGGAAGCGCGTCATGTCGGCGGTGGTGATGGTGACCGGGCCGCCGGCGGCGATCTGGTCCAGGAACAACGGCACGACCGAACCGCGCGAGGCGAGCACGTTGCCGTAGCGCGCGGCGATGAAGCGGGTCTGCGGCGCGCGGATGTTGCCGTTGATGTAGACGCGCTCCTGGATGGCCTTGGTCATGCCCATGACGTTCACGGGCTTGCAGGCCTTGTCGGTGGTGATGCCCATCACGGTCTCGATGGGCAGGTTGAACTCGGAGATCGCCCGCACGAGGTTCTCGGCGCCCTCGACGTTCGTGCGGACGGCCTCCCACGGGAAGTACTCGCAGCTGGGGACCTGCTTGAGCGCGGCGGCCGCGAAGACGATGTCCGCGTCCTTGACCCCGCGCACCATGCTGGCGTAGTCGCGGACGTCGCCGATCATGAACTTCAGTCGCTGGCGCGAGTTCTGGAAGATGACCTCATCGGTCGCGGCGGTCTTCTGCATGAACTCGAGGCGCATGTAGTGCTGCTTCGCCTCGTCGCGCGAGAAGACGGTCACGCTCTCGGGCACGCCCTCGACGCCCGTCATCAGCCGCCGCGTGAGCACCTGCCCGAGCGACCCCGTCCCGCCGGTGACGACGATCCGCTTGCCTTCGAAGAGACCGGGCATAGGGGCTGACTCCATTCCTGCGAGCTCCGCCACAAGCGGCGCTGCGTGCGCGACTACACGACCGTTCGTACCTTATCACGGGTCGCGCGCGACGGCTGGGGCGCCGCTCGTACCCCTCACACGCACGCTCACGCAGGTCACGGAATGGCATCAGGACGCCGCACGGGCGCGCGCTGCTCTATTGTTGTCGCGGTAGAGGGTGTTCGTCCAACGTGGGGACCAAACGTGCACACGCTCCTCCATCGGATCGCCGAGTACACCAAGATCAACGCCATCCGCCGCATGTTCGGCATGCTGCAGATGCGCCGGAGCGAGATCGCCACGCTCCTCGGCCTGGCCGTCGCGTACGCGGCCCTCGAGGGCTTCGGCATCGGGCTGCTGCTGCCCGTGCTCCAGTACGCGGAGAAGGGATCGATCCCGCAGGCCACGGGCGGCATGTGGGGCGCCCTGCTGGCGATCAGCACGTGGGCCCACGTCCCGCTGAACCTCGCCACCCTGCTCGTCATGTCGTTCATCCCGATCGTGCTGCGCCAGGTGGCCTTCTACCTGAACTCCTGGTACTCCGCGATCGTCCAGAACCGTGCGATGACGCGCCTGCGGGTCGAAGGCTTCGACGCCCTGGCCCACACGGACCTCTCGTTCACGGCCCGCCGCGGGCAGGGCGACCTCATCGCGTTCCTCACCGGCCAGGTCGACACCGCGGGCGCCGCGCTCATGACGTTCCTGCGTCTGATCGCCGTGATGGCCCTGATCGTCATCTACGCCGCCGCGCTGCTCTACGTCTCCCCCGTCATGACGGCGATCGCCATCGCCGCCGTGATCTCGATGTCGTTCGTCGCGCGGTCGAACATCAAGACGGCACGACAGATCGGCGCACGCTGGTCGAAGCTGTCCCGCGAGGCGTACGGCTCGTTCGCCGAGCGCGTCGCGGCGATCCGGCTCATCAAGATGCTGGGCCAGGAGGACGTCGAGACCGGCAACGCCCGCGCGATCTCGGACAACCTCGCCAAGGCCAACGTGCAGATAGCGCTGTCGGCGGCGCGCATCGAGGTCACCGTCGATCCCGGCCTGATGCTCGGCGCGTTCCTCGTGCTGTTCGTCGGCATCCAGTACCTGCACATGTCGCTCGCCGGCCTCGGCGTGTTCCTCTTCGTCCTCCTGCGCATGAACCAGAAGGCGAAGGAGTGGAGCATGGGCCGCCAGGCGCTCTCCTCGTACCTCGAGGGCCTGCTGTTCGTCGAGCGCACGACGCGGGAGGCCCGCGCGGCCCGACGGATCGTCAGCGGGTCCCGCCGGTTCGAAGGCCTCGAGGGCGCGATCACGTTCGAGGACATCTCGTTCGCGTACGAGGCGGAGAGCGAGGAGTGTCCCGAGCCCGAGTCCGTGCTCGCGGGCGTGAGCGCACGGGTGCCCGCGCGCAAGACGACCGCCATCGTCGGCCGCTCCGGAGCCGGCAAGTCGACGCTGGTCGAGCTGCTCCCCCGCTTGAAGGACCCCACCGCGGGCCACGTGCGCTTCGACGGCGTCGACGTGTGCGACTTCGAGCTGCGCAGCCTGCGGCGGCACATAGGCTACATGACCCAGGACGCGGTGCTGTTCGACGACACGGTCCGCGGCAACCTCGTCTACGGCCTCGAGCGAGAGCCTTCGGACGCCGAGCTCCGCTCCGCCCTCGAGGGCAGCTTCGCTGCGGGGTTCGTCGACGCGATGCCCGAAGGCCTCGACACGCAGATCGGCGACCGCGGCGTGCGCCTCTCCGGCGGTGAGCGCCAGCGTTTGGGCCTCGCCCGCGTGCTGCTGCTGGACCCCGACATCCTGATCCTCGATGAGCCCACGAGTTCACTCGACTCGGAGTCGGAGCGCTACATCCAGGAGGCGCTCGACCGGGTGCGCGACCGCAAGACGATCATCGTCATCGCGCACCGGCTCTCGACCGTGATGAAGGCGGACCAGATCCTCGTGCTGGACGCGGGCCGGATCGCCGAGCGCGGCACGCACGCCGAGCTGCTGGCGATGGACGGCGCCTACGCGCGGCTCTTCGAGTCGCAGCTGCAGGGATAGCGCGGCTTCAGACCGCGCGTCCCGTGGCCGCGTCGACCAGGCACCTGATGCCGTCGGCCAGCGTGGTGTGCGGCACCCATCCGAGCACCTCGCGCGCCAGCGATACGTCGAAGTAGAAGTCCCCGGTCTCGACCGCCGCGGCGTCCTGCGGCCACGGCGCCTCGGCGTCGACGGCCCCGGTCCCGACCTCGGCGACCACCGCCTCGGCCACGCTGCGGAGCGAAACGCCTTCGCCCGAGCCGATGTTGAACGCGCGACCCCGGGCCGCTTCGGTCGACGAGGCGAGGAGCGCCGCTTGGACGACATCGTCCACGAACACGAAGTCGCGCAACTGCGCGCCGCCACCCCACAAGGGGATGGTCTCCCCCGCGATGGCGCGGTCGACGAACGCGTTCATGACGCCGTAGCCGAGCCGGGCCGCGTCACCGGGGACGTGCGAGCCGTACGGGTTCGCGATGCGCAGGACAACGGTGCTCAGGCCGTGGACCTCGGCGTACATGCGGTAATAGTTGTCGCACGCGATCTTGTGGATGGCATACGGGCTGGTGCCCGACAGCGACCGACCCTCGTCCACCGGCAGGGCGTGGACCTTGCCATACTCGAGGCGCGATCCGGGAAAGACGACCGAGGCGTCCGGCGCCACCTGCCGCACGGCCTCGAGAAGGACCAGCTGCGCCTCGCAGCTGGTGTGCAGGTCCATCAGCGGGTCCGCGAGACTGCGGACCGCTCCGGATCCGCCCGCGAAGGCGAAGACGTGCTCCGCGCCCTCCAGCACCTGACGCACCGCTGCCGGATCGGTCATGTCTCCGAGGAAGGTCGACACGCCGTCGCGGGTGCGCAGCGGCTCACGCAGGTCGAACGCCGTCACGCTCGCACCGTGCTCGAGCAGCTCATCCACGATGTGCGATCCCAGGAATCCGGCTCCGCCCAGCACCACGCAGCGGGAACCCTCGAACGACGCGTGTACGCCCGTCATCGCTTCGCCTTCCGGCCGGATCCGAAGAGCACGCGGTAGACGACGCGGCGCCCGCGCGAGAGCACGCGCGCCCGCCGCTCCGCCGTCGCGAGCTCCTGTGTGGTCACTCCGAAGTACCCGCGCTCGACCGCGGAGCGCAGGAGCTCGGCGACGTCGCGGTCCTGCGTGTCCGCCACCACGGCGCTCCAGGAGGTGTCAACGATCCGGTAGAGCGCCACGGGCTCCTCGAGCACGTACAGGTCGCCCGCCTCCAGAAGGCGCAGCCACATGTCCCAGTCGATGCAGTAGGGCGCCGACTCGTCGAACAGCCCGACCTCGCGGACGGTCGCCATGCGCATCAGCGCGGCGCACGGCTCACCCACGAGGTTGGAGCCGCGGCGCAGCATCTCACGCCCGGCGGCGACTCCGCTCACCCGTCCCGAGAGTCCGCCGTTTCCGCGCCGCATGATGCGACGGCCGGTGGCGGTCACGAGGCGGCGCGGTCCGGTCACAAGGACCACGCCCGGGTCGGACTCGAGGACCGCGACCTCGGCCGCCACGGAGCCGGGCAGCAGGACGTCGTCGCCGCCCATCATCTTCACGTAGCGCCCGCGGGCCTCGGTCATGGCGCGGTTCCAGTTGCGGCCCGCGCCGAGGTTCGTGTCGTTGCGCAGCACGCGAAGGCGCGGATCGTCGAATCGGGCAAGCACGTCGAGCGTCCCGTCTGTCGAGGCGTCATCGACGACGAGCACCTCGAGGTCCGCGAAGTCCTGGTCCAGCGCCGAGGCGACCGCGTCCGCGATGAACCGCGCGGACTGGTACGACGGGATCGCCACGGTGACGACGGGCTCGGCGACGCTCATGCCGGGCGGTCACCGCTCTCCTCGCCGATGCGCTCCGCCACGAAGTAGAGGGGGCGCCGCTTCGCCTCGTTGAAGACCCGCCCCAGGTAGGCGCCCAAGACGCCGACCGACAGGAGTTGCACGCCTCCCATGAACAGGACCGCGACGATGACCGACGTCCAGCCCGGGACGGCGGGACCCGCGCCCACGAGGCGCTCGAAAACCAGCCACAGTCCGTAGACGAGCGCTATGAACGTCGTCAGGAACCCCAGCTGCGTCGTGAGTTGCAGAGGCCGGACGGAGAAGCTGAGCGCTCCGTCGACCGCGAGGCGGATGAGGCGCCGCATGGTGTAGTTGCCGGTGCCCGAGAACCGGGGCTCGCGCACGTAGGTCAGCTCGCACTGGCGGAAGCCGGTCCACGCGACCATCCCGCGCACATAGCGGCTCTCCTCGCGCATCTGGACGAGCGCGTCGATCACGAGGCGGTCGATGAGCCGGAAGTCGCCGGAATCCAGCGGCAGCGGCGTGTCGGAGAGCCACTGCATGAACCGGTAGTAGGCCGAGGCCGACCAGCGCTTGAAGACGGTCTCGCCGTTGCGCTCGGAGCGCACGCCGTGCACGACCTGGAAGCCCTCGCGCCACTTCGCGACCATGCCGGCGATCGCCTCAGGCGGGTCCTGCAGGTCGTCGTCGATGATCACGGCGGCGTCGCCGCGCACGGCGTCGAACCCGGCCGTGATGGCGATCTGATGCCCGAAGTTGCGCGAGAGCGAGATGACGCGGACGTGGGGGTCCATAGC